>JBQCEL010000072.1:0-33819 GCA_051960255.1 Rhizobiaceae bacterium | reverse complement strand
ATGCCCGCTTTCGGCGCCTATACCGGCATGCTAAACGTGCTCGACCGCGCCTATGCGGGGCTCTTCGATCAGGCGTCGTTCTTCGCCTATATGCTCGGGCTGAAGCGGGTCTATCCGATCGCCGGCGCCGCTTTGCGACCGGGCTGACGCGGCCTGAACAGCAGAGAGCGCAGGGGATAGGCCCCGCATTTGAAATTCCTCTCTGGACAAAACCGATCATCTCCTATCATTAATATTAATAAATATCGCCAGGAGCAGGGTGACTGGCGAGGACAGGGTTGGCGGATCGCCCGATCCAGCGCGGCGCAAGGAGGACCTTTTTAGAACACGCGATCAGACCGGAGAGCCTGTCCAGAATGATGCTGCGGTCTTTGGAGACGTTCGGTGTCGGCGAGGAGGGCCGGCCAAGAGCTTACGGGAGGAACCTCGTGAACAGCGCCTCTATATTCAAAGCCTTGACAGTGGAGACCCTTCCCTCGCGGCTGGGTTCGCTCGAAGCTTTGCGGAGAATCGGCGGCGAGCCGAGCCAGTGGACAATCCGCGAGGTGGGCGACGGGAATCTCAATCTCGTCTTCATCGTCGAAGGGCCAAAAGGCGGCGTGGTCGTCAAACAGGCGCTTCCCTATGTCCGTCTCGTCGGCGATAGTTGGCCCCTTCCCCTCAAACGAGCTTTCTTCGAATACAATGCGCTTAAGCGTCAGGGAGAGCGCGACTCCGGCCGGGTGCCTCGGATATTCCACTTCGACGAGGCGCAGGCGCTGATCGTGATGGAATATCTCCATCCGCATGTCATTCTGCGCCGCGCCTTCATCGAAGGCCGGCGACTGCGGAATGTGGCGCGGCATCTCGGGCTTTACGTCGCGCGAAATCTCTTTCTCGGCTCCGATCTCGCCATGGATGCGCCGGCCAAGAAGAAGGACATGGCGCTCTTTGCCGACAATGTCGAACTCTGCGACATCACGGAGAATCTGGTCTTCACGGACCCCTATTTCCCCGCGAAGTTAAATCGGCATACGCCGCAACTGGACGATATAGTGAAGACGCTTCGCGCCGACCGCGATCTCAAGGTCGAGGCGCAGCATCTCAAATATCTCTTCACCGCCTCGGCGCAGACGCTGCTGCATGGCGATCTGCACACCGGCTCCGTCATGGTGACGGATGACGACACGCGCGTCATCGATCCCGAATTCGCCGTCTATGGACCGATGGCCTTCGATGTCGGGATGCTGCTTGCCAATTTCTGGATGGCTTATTTCTCTCAACCCGGGCATGAGCAGAACGGCTCGCGCGCGGATATGCGCGTCTGGCTGCTCGCCGCGACTGTCGAAATCTGGCAGACCTTCCGCGAGGAATTCACGCGGCTGTGGGCGACTCGGCGCGGCATTCTTTATCCGAAATCGCTCTACGAGGATCAGGGCGATCATCTCGGCGCCCGGCAGGCGCTAGATCATCTCCTCCACGATATATGGCAGGACATGCTCGGCTTCGCCGGCGTGGAGATCCATCGCCGCATTCTGGGATTGGCGCACAATGCGGATTTCGAGACGATCGAGGATGAGGAAGTGCGCGCCTCCTGCGAGCGTCCTGCGCTGGCGTTCGGACGCCACATCGTGGTCAATCGCCGCCGGATCGCAAGCATTGAGGAAGTCCACGCCGTTGCAAGGCTGATGGTGGGGGAAGAGAATCAGTGAAGGTCGGCGACAGACATTACACAACGATCTGGCCGAACGAGGATGGCCGCTCCGTCGATATCATCGACCAGCGCTGGCTGCCGCATGAATTCCGTGTGGTGACGCTTCGCAGCCTCGATGATTTCGCGACAGCCATTCGCGAAATGTGGGTGCGCGGCGCGCCGCTCATCGGCGTCACCGCTGCTTATGGCGTCGCCTGGCAGATGGCGGAGGACCCATCGGACGCGGCGCTGGATAATGCCCGAGACGTGCTGCACGCGACGCGCCCGACCGCGATCAATCTGCGCTGGGCGCTCGACGCGATGCGCCGTCACCTGATCGAATTACCGCCCGGCCGCCGCGCGGCAGCGGCCTACGCGAAGGCTGGGGAGATCGCCCGCGAGGATATCGAGACGAACAGGGCGATCGGCGCTAACGGGCTGGAGATCATCCGCAAGCTAGCTGCGGGAAAGAAGGCGGGCGAGCCGGTCAACATCCTGACGCATTGCAATGCCGGTTGGCTGGCGACAGTCGATTACGGCACGGCCACGGCGCCGATCTTCCTCGCGGCGGAAGAGGGAATCCCCATCCATGTCTATGTCGACGAAACGCGGCCAAGAAACCAGGGCGCGCATCTGACGGCGTGGGAAATGGTCGCGCATGGCGTGCCGCACACCCTGGTCGTAGACAATGCCGGCGGCCATCTGATGCAGCACGGCGCCGTCGATATGGTCATTGTTGGGACGGACCGCACGACGGCGAGCGGCGACGTCTGCAACAAGATCGGCACCTATCTGAAAGCGCTCGCGGCGGCCGACAACAGCGTTCCCTTCTATGTTGCGCTGCCGACCTCGACGATCGACTGGAGAGTGACAGACGGGCTCGCGGAAATTCCGATCGAGGAGCGGAGCGAGGACGAAGTTTCCCTCGTCTGGGGCAAGACGGCGGACGGAACCGTCACGCGAGTGCGGGTTTCACCGGATGAGACGTCGGCCGCCAATCCGGCGTTCGACGTGACGCCGGCGCGTCTCGTCACGGCGTTGATTACCGAACGCGGCGTCGTTCCGGCATCGCCGGAGGGGTTGGCGCCGTTGAAGCCGGAGCGGGAGTCATGATCGTAACGGCAAGAACCGGCGACAGATCGCTGCGCGAGGAAATGGTCGCCACCTGTCGCCGGATGAATGCTTCCGGCGTCAACCAGGGCACCTCCGGCAATCTGTCGGTGCGATGCGGTGACGGGATCCTGATCACTCCGTCGTCGCTGCCGTATGACCAGATGGAAGCTGACGACCTCGTCATTCTCAGGCCGGACGGCTCGGCGGAAGGGAAACGGCGGCCCTCCTCGGAATGGCGGTTCCACAGTGACATACTGGACAGGCGCTCGGACGTCTCCGTGGTCCTCCACTGCCATTCCCTCCATGCGACGGCGCTCGCCGTGCACCACAAGCCCATCCCCGCTTTTCATTACATGGTCGCCGTGGCCGGAGGCTCCGATATCCGCTGCTCTCGTTATGAGACGTTCGGGACCCAGGAACTCTCCGATGCCGCGATTGAGGCATTGGAAGGACGGAAGGCCTGCCTGCTCGGGCAGCACGGGCAAATCTCGCTCGGAACCTCGCTTGAATCGGCGCTCTGGCTGGCGATCGAGGTGGAAACGCTTGCACATATGTATGTGGCGGCGCTCGGCATGGGCGAACCGCCAATCCTGCCCGGCGAGGAGATCGAGCGTGTGCTGAAAAAGATGGAGGAGCTGCGCTATGCGACACGATCCTGAGCGCGCGCTGTGCTGCGCCACCGGTCATTTGGGAGATGTAACAGCCACTTATCACCGTAACGGGGCGTATTGTCGCGGCGTGTGAGGCCTGTCATAGTTTGTCAACCCTGCTGGGAGGCAGGTTTTCTAGGGAGGAAGCAATGGTAGATTCTAACGGCACGAGTCGACGCGGTTTTCTCGCAGGCGCATCACTGGGGGGAGCCGCGGCCCTCATGGCGAGTCTGGGCGTCAATCCAGCCATGGCCGCGGCGGCGGGCAGATCGGAAAAGCCGCTGAAGGCGGCGTTTTCGAATGCCGGCCTTCAGGCGACGTGGTGCGCGCAGGGCAAGCAGGCCGCCGAATATTGGGGCAAGCTCTTCAACGTCGAGGTGACATGGTTCGACGGCGAGCTCGATGCCGTCAAGCAGCGCGCGGCGGTCGACAACATGGCGTCGCAGAAATGGGATTTCGTCGCGATCCAGGCTTTCGGCATTGGCACGCTAACGCAGCCCGTTCAGAAGATGATCGATGCGGGCACCCCCGTCATCGACATGGATACGCTGATCGCGCCGCTCGACCAGATCAAGCTTCACTCCTTCATCGCGCCCGACAACGAGTTCATGGGCGCCTCCGTCACCCAGGCCCTGGTCAACGCCATCGGCGGCAAGGGCAACATCATCATGACGCAGGGCGCTCTTGGCCATACCGGCGCGCAGGGCCGCGCGCGCGGCTTCGAGTCCGTCATCAAGCAGCATCCGGATATCAAAGTCCTCGACACGCAACCGGCCGATTGGGACGTGTCGAAGACAGCGCGTCTTTGGGAAACCTACCTGACAAAATATCCGAAGATCGACGCCGCCTATTTCCATAATGACGATATGGCGCTCGCCGCCTACAACGTCATGAAGGCGCACAATCGCACCGACATCAAGATCGGCGGCTGCGACGCCATGCCGCCGGCCATATCGGCGGTAGCGGACGGCCGGATGCATGCGACGGTCCGCAATCCGTCCTGCCGCATCCATGGAGGAGCGATCATCGCAGGCGTCGCCGCGGTGACGGGCGGTGAGAAAACCGGTGAGGGTGGCATACCGCAGAACGTCGTGGCGGACGGTCCGGTCGTCACCAAGAACAACGCCGCCGGCATGCTGTGGATGGAAGAACACTTCCTGATCTGACGCCTTCAACGGGGCCGTGGCGGATGCGCCGCGGCCCTTCCTCCGGCCCGGAAGCAGGACATGATCGTATTCGAGGAACGTCCCGGCGCCGACGCGCGTCTTCGCATGGAGGGCATCTCGAAATCCTTCGGCGGGGTAGCGGCCCTGCGCGACGTGGATTTCGAATTGGGACGCGGCCAGATTCACGGATTGGTGGGCGAAAACGGCGCCGGCAAATCGACGCTGATGAAGATCATTGCCGGCGTTCACAATACCTATCAGGGGCGGATGCTGGTCGAGGGAAAGGAGGTACGTTTCGGTTCCGCGCGAGATGCCCTCGACGCGGGCATCGGCATGGTCCACCAGGAACTGAGCGTCGTGCCCTATCTGACCGTCGCCGAAAACGTCTATCTCGGCAAGCAGCCGACGCGCATGGGCATGATCGACTGGAAAACGATGGAGGAAGGCGCCAGCGCCCAGCTTCGCAACCTCGGCATCGACGTCAATCCGAGGACGATCATGGGCGACCTGCCGATCGGCCTGCAGCAATTGATCGAACTCGCCCGCGTGCTCTTTTCCGGCGCGCGCATCATCATCCTCGACGAACCGACATCCGCCCTGTCGCCGCCAGAGGTCCACAAGCTCTTCGAGGTGCTCAAGGGCGTCCGCGAAAGCGGCCGCAGCATCGTCTTCATCTCGCATTTCCTCGACGACATCCTGTCGATCTCCGACGTGGTCACGATCTTCCGAAACGGCCGCCGGGTCGCCACCGACCGTACCGAGAATATCGACAAGACGTGGGTCATCGAGCGAATGATCGGACGGGGCCACGAAGATATCGAAGAGAGCTATACCGGCGCGATCGCGCTTTCGAGCGAACCGACGGGAACCGCCGTCCTTTCGGCGCGCGATCTCTCCTTCGGCCGCGCCTTTTCGGGGTTGTCGTTCGAGGCGCGGGCCGGCGAGGTCCTCGGCATATACGGTTTCATGGGATGCGGCCAGATCGAGCTTTCGCGCGTTCTCTTTGGCAAGCTCGCGCCGAACGGGGGCGCGCTTTCGGTCAACGGCAATGAGGTGAAGCTCAAGAACACCGCCGCGGCCCGCCGGGCTGGGATTGCGCTCGTGCCGGAAAGCCGGCGTTCGATGCTGTTCTACCAGGAGCCGGTCTTCAAGAACATTTCGATCAGTTCGCTCGGCCGGATCGCCAAGCTCTGGCTGAAGCCACGGGCCGAAAAGAGGATCGCCGAACGGCAGACGAAGGACCTCAACATCCGTCCGCCGAACGTCGCCAATCTGCTCGGCAATCTCTCGGGCGGAAACCAGCAGAAGGTCGCGCTGGCAAAATGGCTCGCCTACCGGCCGCGCGTCCTCATCCTCAGCGAACCCACCCGCGGCATGGATGTCGGCGCCAAGGACGATGTCGTCAAGATCGTGCGCAAGCTGCGCGACGAGGGCATGGCGATCATCGTCATTTCGGCGGAACCGGAAACGGTCCTGTCGCTCGCGGATCGCATTCTGGTGATGAAGAAGGGCCGCATCGTCCATGAGTTTGCCAATGAAACAATCAGCAAGGATGGGCTCCTTGAAGTCGCCTGAGGGGATATGCGAATGACCATTCCGGCACAGCCGACGCTTGTGAAGCCTGCCATGCGCCGGCGGGCTTTCCTTCGCAGCCAGATGCGCAATATCGCGCCCTTCGTCACGCTTATCGCCCTCGTGGCGTTCTTCTGGGCGGCAAGCCCATCCTTCGCCACCATGGATAATGTCGCGAACATCCTGACCCAGATATCGGTCGCCGGGATCATGGCGGTCGGCCTAACCTTCGTGATCCTGTGCGCGGAAATCGACCTCTCCTTCGCCGCCATCGCCAATGCAGCCGGTATCGTCGTCGCCTATTTCACGGCCCAGGCGTCTTATGTGAATGTCCACAATATCCCGCTCCCCGGCGGCGTGGCGATCGTGCTCGCCATCTTGGCGTGCGCGGCTCTCGGCCTGGTCAACGCCTTCGGACTAACGGTTATTGGGCTCCCGTCCTTCATCATGACGCTGGCGATGATGCAGATCGCGGCCGGCATCTGCGCCCTCCTGGTTCGCGGCCAAATCGTCTATGCCGTCCCCGATCTGGTCAAGGAACTGGGCGCAGGCTCGATTGGCGGCATTCCCTGGATCGTGATCGTGCTCGCGGCGTTCCTGCTCGCGGGCCACATCGTTCTGACCTACACGCGCTTCGGACGTTACGTCTATATGGTGGGCGGCAACCGCGAAGCCGCGGAATATTCCGGCGTCAATGTCAACCGGGTGCTCGCGGCGGTGCTTGTGATCTCGGCCGTTTGCGCCGGTGTCGCCGGCATGCTCGGCGTGGCCCATTTCGGGAGCGCCCAGCAGAACGAGTTCGACGGCTATCTTCTCGACGCCATCGCAGCCGTCGTGGTTGGCGGGACGAGCCTTTTCGGAGGTCGCGGCGGTATCGGCAACACGATCATCGGCCTTTGCGTTCTCGGCGTCCTCAATAACGGTCTGGACCATGTCCAGATCGACAGTTTCCTGAAGATCCTGATCCGCGGCCTCATTCTTCTCGCGGCGCTGATCATCAATGTCTATGCGCAGAATCTGCGGAGCGGAGCTGTCCAGGAAGCCGAGTGATCCGCGCGATCGTGTCAATCCCGCCGGAAAACGAAGCGGCCGCCCCAGCCTATGCCCATGGCGAGCAGCACGCAGAAAACGCCATAGTAAAAGGAATGGTCATGCGCCGTCTCATAGACGGAGCGCTCGAAGTCGCTTTTGACGATCTCTAGCTGCGCGGATTTTTGCATGACGAACTGGCCGCTCCGGAAAAGATAGGCGCGCGCGATATGCGTGCCGACAGGGATGTCGGGAGGGAGCGGCAGGGTAGCCCTGAAAAGCGTCGAAGAAAGGAATTCGACGCCACCCGCATTGACGCTGTAAAGGGCGGATGTCTTCTTCAGCGTCCGTAACGCCTTGGTGAACTCCTTCACTTCCTCCGGGTCGTTCTTGATGACAGGCTCGAGATAGATGTAGTCCGGGCCAAGCGCCAGTTCCCGGTAGGTCTTGGGACTGGTGATATCCTGCGGCGCGCGCGTGGACGCCTCGGTATAGGATGCAGGGACATTGCGGAAGCTTTTCGATTGGACATTGATCCACATGCCGAGGATCCGTGTCTTGCGACGGACGATGAGGGTCTGAGGGGGCCCCTGCAGCACCACGATCACGTCATAGCGCCCTTCCCTGGCCAATTGCGGATCGGCGCCATCGAGTGCGCCGAAAATCGTCAGATTGGTTCCCCTGAATCCCGAGGTGATGGTGATGCGGTCGGCGTTGAGGCCGATTTCGATACTCTCGTGATAGGATTCTTGCGCCCACGCCGCCCCGCCGATGAAGGAGAAAGCCAGCATCAAGCCGGTGAGGAGAAGCCGGCGGGCGTTCACGACGCCTCCGGCAAATAGAGGGAGAACAGGTCGGTCGGACGCACGAAGAGGTCGAGCGCAAGGCGGATCGCCACCGCCAGAACCAGAAGCGCGAGCAGCCCCCGCAACTGTTCGCCGCGCAATTTCTGCCCCACACGCGCGCCATATTGCGCCCCCGCAACGGAGCCGATCATGAGCAACAGGCCGAGCATGACATCGACCGTCTGGTTAGCCATGGCGTGAACGACCGTGTTGAAGGCGGAAACGAAGACAACTTGGAAGAGCGACGTTCCGACGACAACCTTCGTCGGCACCTTCAGGAGATAGATCATGGCCGGCACCATGATGAAGCTGCCGCCAACGCCGAGAATGGACGCAAGCAGACCGATTATAGCCCCCAGCCCCAGTACCGGGATGACACTGACGAAGAGCTTCGAGGTACGAAAGCGCATCTTGAGCGGCAATTTGTGGATCCAATTGTGCTGCCCCGGCCGCCTGAGTTCGGGCGAAATTCCTCCCTTCGCCCGACGGAGCGTGCGCACGCTTTCGATCAGCATCAGCGTTCCAACAGCGCCCAGAAGGAAGACGTAGAGAAGGGAAACCAGGAGGTCCAACAATCCGAGATGGCGTAGAATGGCGTAAACGTAGACGCCAAGTCCCGATCCCAAAATGCCCCCGACCAGGAGAACCATGCCGAGCTTGATGTCCAGGGTGCCACGCTTGAAATGCGCGAGCGCTCCAGTGAAAGATGCGGCCACGACCTGGTTGGCGCCTGTCGCCACGGCGATTGCGGGAGGAATGTTATAGAAGATCAGGAGCGGCGTGATGAGGAAGCCGCCGCCGATGCCGAGCATACCCGAAAGAAATCCCACCGCTCCGCCCATGGCGAGCAGCACAATGATATTGGCTGATATTTCGGCGATGGGAAGATAGATGCCCACCCGTCAAACTCTACTCGACTCTCCGTGGGATGACCCCGTACTGTTTTGCTCTAGCAGCAAAAAATTACGATGTTCTTGCGGCAGCCGCGGCGGCTGCGTCGATTTTGACGAGGTGGAGAAAGAGGAAGCGCTATTTCTTCGCGAGCAGGGCTTGGACGAGCTTGTCGTCCACTTCCCCGGTCGGCTTCATGCCATTGTCCTTCTGGAACTTGGCGATGGCCGCCTTGGTCTTGTCGCCCATCAGGCCATCCGCCGAGCCGGCATCGTAGCCGTTCTTGTCCAGAATGATCTGGATGGTGCGAACGGCCTTCTTCATGTCGATGCTGGCCGTCGTGGTGGCATCCTTCCAGTTGTCGGGGACATCGACCACGTTCGCCGCCTGATCCACCGGCTTGGCCTTCCATAATTCAACCGCCTGCTTCGCCTTGGCGAGTTGCTCCGGGCGCAAGGCCTTCGCGACTTCGTCACGCTTGGCGGCTGCGTCGCGGTCGCCCGTCTTGGCGACAAGCGCAAACCATTTGTAGGACTCCTCGAGGTCCTGCGGAACGCCGACGCCCTTTGCCGAGAGAATTCCGAGATTGAACTGGCTATCCTTGACGCCCAGCTCGGCGGCGGCGGTGAACCAGCGGGCAGCGGCCGTATTGTCCGTCTTGCCGTCGGCGCCCATGGCATAGAGCACCGCCAGATTGTGCATGGCGCTAGCGTTGCCCTGTGTGGCGGCCTTTTCGTACCAGTCCTCGGCCTTGGCGATGTCGCGGCTGACGCCGATGCCCTTCTCGTAGAAATTGCCGATACGATATTCCGCCGGCGCAAGGCCGAGCGTCGCGGCTTTCTCGTACCAGAGGGCGGCCTTCTCCATGTCCTGGGGGACGCCGTCGCCTTCCGCGTAGCGGCTCGCGACCACGAACATGGCCTTCGGATTTCCAGCTGCCGCCGCATCGCGGAGAGCGGCCGGGCCGATACCTTCGGGAACGGGCAGACTCTTCGATGTTGCCGCTGCCGGCGCGGCGGTCGACAGGACAGGCGCCGACGCCGAAGGCGAGGTCGATGCTGTTGTTGGCGCGGAAACCGGCTCGGCCGGCGCAGTGGTGGCCGCACCGGCGATGGAAGGCGGCGTAGATAAGATCGACGCTGCACCCGGAACCGAAACCGGGGCGGGTTCAACGGAAGCCTCCCGAGTGGACGCCGGTCCGGCGGTGACCGCCTTCATTCCCGAATCGGTGCTCGCAAGCGGCGACATGGGACCGGAGGAAGCCGAATGGACGATCGCCGCTTCGGGCTTCTTCGCAACCGGCTTCTGCTTGGCGGCTTTCTTCGCCGGAGGCGTGGTCATGGCGAGGTGAGCGGAATGGTCATCCTGCATGAAGGCCTTGCCGAGTTGCAACGCGGCCAGCGCAATCAGCACGGCGCCGGCCGTCAGCACGATCGTCTTGGAATTGGCGCGCAAGAGGTTGCGCAGGTTGAAGCGCCCGGACGCACTTTTGGTTTCGGCGTTCTTCTTCAGTATTTCCGCTTCCGAAGCCGCGGCCTGCGCCGCCCGGCGCGCAGCGGCGATGAAGTCGGATTTCGCCGCATCCGTTTCGGCGGCGTTCGGGCTGCGGCCTCTTTCGTCGCGCACGCGCTTCATGATGGCGTTGAGATCGGGAGCGCCGGAGCCCGGCTCCAAAGGACGGTTCGCTAAGGTCGGGTCGAGCGGCTCGTCGAGATTGGGCAAAGCCCCCTCGACCTGGGGCATGATGCTCGGTTCCGCGCGTTTGTCGGCGACTGCCTTCTGCTTTTTCGGACGCAAGGCGCGCGCCAAACCGACAAACATGGAGCGGGAGTGAGCTTCCTTCTCCTCGGCTGCTTCCGGAGCGACTGCGGCCCTGGCCGCCTCCACGGCCGCTGAAACGGGAGACTTTCTCGCTGCCAAGGCGTCTTCGCGCGGAGCTATTTCTTCCGGAGAAGAAAGCAGTTCGGTCTCGCCCGGCTCGATCGGCGGGACATCGGCAAGCGCCTTCTTGGACGGCGTCGCCGCGGCGGGTGCGCTCATGCCGCTTTCGAGCATACCCAGCCTTTCGACGATCTTCAGGAGCGTGTCGTGGATCGCCTCGAAGGTACGGGTATTCCTCTCGTCGGATTTGCGCGCCAGTTTCTCAAGCGATTGGAGATCGTCCGCGAGGCCCGAAATCGCCTCGATGTCCGTCCGGGGGCCTGTCGTGCCGATCGCTTCGAGCGCGGCTTGCTGCGCCGCCTTGATGATGCTGCCGCGATTTTCCGCGAGCGCTCGCTCTATCGTATCAAGGCGCGGGCCGATGTCCTCGAACGCCGGCAAATTGTTTCCCGGGTGGGCGAGAAAACGCGTCAAGCCGGAAACCTGGCTTTCCAAACTGCGAACCAGATCTGGATCGATGCCGGCGATCTGACCGGTCGCGGCTTCGAAGCGGCTTGAGATCGCATCGAGCCTTGCTTCCAGATCGCCAAGCAATCGGGGATCTGGCGCAGATTGCGAGTGTTCGGCCAGCTTGTCCGCCATGGCCTCGAAACGGGCATCGAATGCCTGGATGATACTTTTCTCGCTTGCGTGCGCCTGCTTGTTATAGCGTTCGAGACGTTCTTCTAGATCCTTGAAGAGGGCGATGCTCTGCTCGCGCGCGTCGACCTGCCGCTGCTCAAGCGCCTCCGACAAGGCGGCGAAGCGCACCTCCATACCCTGGATGAACTGACCGGCTTCGCCGGCGCCGCCCCCCCGGTCCAGCTTGTCCGAAATCAAGGCGATCTGACGGGCGAGGTTCTCTACCGCCTGTTCCGGCAGGGCAGCCCGTTCGGCAATATCGTCGACCCGGCGAGAAAGCGCGGCAAGACGCTCCATGACCGCGCCGAGGGGACGATCCTCGACCAATTCTTCCAATTGGCGCGCCAGCGAGGTGATGCGCGCTTCTATGCGCTCGAAAGGCTCGGGATCGACGGCGGCCGGCGCGCGGAGGCTCGTCGAGGCCACGATCGCACGAGAAATCTCATCCAGACGCTCCTCGATCGCCTCGAAAGTGGCAGGGGTCTTCCCCTCCTGCTGGCGAAGGAACCGTTCCACCGCTTTTGCGAGCCCGCGCACCTTTTCCTCCAAGGAGCGTAGGGAAAGCGATTCCGGCAGCATGTTCACCGCCGCGCTGATCTCCTCGAGACGATCCGCGAGAGCCTTGATGGCGGCGCTGTTGGAGGGCGCTTCCGCGAGCCTACCCTCGAACGCATCGAAGCGGCGGCCTACGGATTGCACGGTCTCCTCGCGGGCCAGCATGTCGAGATCCCCGCGCAGATGCGTGATCTCGCTGCGGAGACCAACGACGCCGGCATCATCGCTCCGCTCCGCCAGTTCGCTTATAGCGTTGGAAAGTTTGTCGATTTCGCCATTAAGTTCCCTTCCGGCAATGGCGGGCGAGGCATTATAGGCGGTTTCGATATCGCGCCGGAGAACATCGAATTCCTGCTTCAACCCGGTCGCCATCTGCCGGTGCAGATCTTCCCGCAGCGCCTTCAGCTCGGAAGCAATTCTGCTCGCCATCTCGACGCCGTCTTCCCGCGCCCTTGCATGGTCGATGTCGCGCGCCAGGGCGCCAAGCGCATTCTCTCGCGAAGCCGTCTTCGCTTCGCGCTCCTGCCTGTCCGCCTCCGCGACCGCACCTGAAAGTTCCCGCGAAAGGCGTTCCATGCGCTGGACGATATCCTCTTCCTCGTCCCCGTTTCCCTCCGCGTCCCAGCGGCCGATTTGCGCGCCTTGCGTGGCGAGCGACCGATTCAAATCCTCAAGCGAGGCGTAGTGCCTGCGCGGTCTGCCGGCATTGAGGTTTTCGAGGTAAGAGCGTTTCGTGTTCATCGATAGGCTCGCTGCCCGTATGTGAGCCGGATGGCCGGCCGCGTGTCAGGTATGGGGAACGTCTGATCATCCGCGTCGGACACAATTGCCGCCGGTCGGGACCTCCGTTCCCTCGTTTCGAAATGCCGTGGACGCGAAACAGGATAAACACGGGACGCCGATGCGCACACCTTTCGCCTAACGTAGTAAACAACCCGTTAACCAAGCTTACCGGGAGGCAAATGCCCGCCACGGCGCATCATGGAGCCGAAGAAGAGGACCGACGATGCTTGGAAGTCTCCTCTCAAGCTCTTGCGTGAATGGTTTTGGCGGTGCATCCGGTGCGCATGAACGCGAGTCGACCGGGGTGAGAATGCAACCGAGGGCGCGAAATCGCATGATGCGTCGGTCGCGGGCGCTGATGGTCTCGCCGCGCTTGTGGAAGCCAAGGCTGGTCTTCTGGGTCGGCGCCCTCGCCGCCGGCCTTGCCGGCGCCGGATTCGCGGCGATTTGCAACGAGGCGCAGCTTGCCTTTGCCCATATCGTCGGCGACCAAGGCTGGCGCAGGTTCCTACCGCTTCTCATCACGCCGCTCGGTTTTGTCTTCTGCGCTTTCATGGCGGACCGCTATTTCCCGGGCTCGCAAGGCAGCGGCATTCCGCAATGTATCGCCGCGCGCCACCTTCGCGATGACGAATATGCGCTCTCCTATCTCTCGCTGAAGACGATCGCCGGCAAGATTATGCTCACCGTGATCGGACTCGCCACCGGCGCCTCGATCGGGCGCGAGGGACCGACTGTGCAGATCGGCGCCTCGCTGGTGCTTCAGGCCGGTCGCCTCGGCGGCATGGGGCGTGCGCGCGGATTGATCCTCGCCGGCTCCGCGGCTGGCCTCGCGGCGGCCTTCAACACGCCGCTTGCCGGCGTCGTCTTCGCCATCGAGGAGATGGGGCGCAGCTATCAGGCACGCACGAATGGCGTCGTGCTCGTCGCCGTCATCATTGCCGGCATCGCCTCGATCGCAGTCGCCGGCAACTACACCTATTTCGGCGTGACGCAAGCCGTCGCATCCTTTCCCGGCGACTGGCCGCTCGTGATTGCCTGCGGCATCATCGGCGGGATGTTCGGGGCAGGTTTCAGCGAGGCGGTCTTGCGCCTTACCACAAGCATTCGCCGCTGGCGCTCCGTGCAGCCCAGGCGACGCGTTCTTGTCGTGGCGGCCATTGCGGGCCTGATCGTCGCGATCCTCGGCATCCTTACGCACAGCCAGATATTCGGCACCGGCTATAGCCAGGCGCGCAGCGCCATCGAGGGCGCGCACCTGCCGGCGACATTCTTCATCGCCAAGCTCATTGCAAATCTCGCCTCGACCATCTCGGGCATCCCGGGAGGCATTTTTGCGCCCGCCCTGGCCGTCGGAGCGGGCCTTGGCAGTGCGCTTGGCCCGCTTTTCGGCGCGAATGCCAGCCTTGCGGCCGTGCTCGGAATGGCCGGCTATTTCTCCGGCGTCGTCCAATCGCCGATGACGGCCTTCGTCATCATCGTCGAAATGACCGGCAACCAGGACAATATCGTGCCGCTCATGGCGGCGTCGGTGCTCGGCTACGGGACAGCGCGGCTGATCAGCCCGGTGCCGCTTTATCACGGGCTCTCGCGCTTCTACATTGCGGACGTCCTGCGCCGACGCCGCGCCGAGGCTATTACCGCGAAGGAACGCATCATCGAGTAGCTCGAATGCAAGAGACGAAACGTGGAATGTCCCCGGAATGCTCCTCGATTCGCCAAATCCACGGCACTTTGGGCGCTTGCAATAGGCCGGTCCGACGACTATATCGCGCCTGAGTAATGGCAAGCGCGCTTGACCTTTTCAGGCGCGCCTGAAGTCGAAACCCTCTGAAAAATGGACACTGCCTGCCCGGACCGCCGGAGCCAATCCGATGTTGTTTGCTCCTCTCTCCAGTTCGGCCGGCGAAAAGACATCATGACGGAAAAGACGCAGGCCGCGGACGAAGCGGCCCAGGAAGACCTCTCAGGTGAAATCCCGGCGGGATTTTCCCGCATCGGCGAAATGGCGCAAAGCTTCGGCGTTACGCTGCGGACGTTGCGCTTCTACGAGGACAAGGGCCTGATCCAGCCAAGACGGATCGGGAATGCGCGGCTCTATTCCCATCGCGACAAGGCCCGGCTAAAGCTGGTTCTCCTCGGCCGCAAGGTCGGGTTCTCCCTTCGCGAAGTCAAACAGATGATGGATCTCTACGATCCGACCGGCTCCAATATCCGGCAGATGAAGATCGTGCTTGAAAAATCGGAACGCCAATTGGGGCGGCTGGAGAAGCAACGCGCTTCGGTAGAGGAAGCCATCGGCGATCTCAAAGGCCTGATAGGAACCGTCAGGACCCGGCTGGAAGAGCGGCAATCGGCGAGACGATACGGATAGAGCCGATATGGCGGCAGGCGACATCGAGCACTTCATAAGCGAGAAGCTCGTGCTGACGCCTGTCCCCGGTCTTCCAGAAATCTCGCTTTATACGACGCATCCGGCGAGCGGGGTCGGTAGGCTTTCCAACCGGAGCGGCCGACCGCCTTATTGGGCCTACCGATGGGCTGGCGGCATGGCGCTTGCCCATTATTTTGCGGAACTGCCATCCAGCGTCAGAGGGCTGACGGTCCTCGATCTCGGCGCCGGGTCAGGTCTCGTCGGGATCGCCGCGGCGCAAGCGGGAGCGGCGACGGTGATTGCCGCCGATATCGATCCGAATGCGGCCGCTGCGATTGCATTGAATGCGGCGGCAAACGGAGTGGTCTTGCACTTCCACGAGGGAGACATGACCATCTCGGAGCCGCCGCAGGTCGATCTGGTCGCCGTCGGCGATCTCTTCTACGACGCTGAACTGGCGCGAACCGTGCTGCGCTTTCTCGACCGCTGCCTGGCGAGAGCCATTCGCGTGCTGATCGGAGATCCCGGCCGGGCCCATTTGCCCCGGCCGCGGCTTCTGCCAATGGCGGAATACTATGTGAGCGATGTTGGCTTCACGCCGGCAACGCCGCCTCTACCGGCCTGGGTCTTCGCGCTTCAGCCCATTGCGCCGGGACAGGAAATCCCGTCCCGGTAAGCGCGCCGCGTCGCCATAATTCAGTGATTGTTGCGCGGAACGCCGGCGGTATGGGCAACGTCGCGGTACTTGACGGCCGGCTTCAGCACCATGCCCTCCGAGAGTTGATCAACCATGCCACGCTGGATTTCCTGCCACGGCGTCTGGCTGGCGGGATAGTGATAGCCGCCGTTCTTTTCGAGCGCCGCGCGGCGTTCCTTCAACTCCTCGTCGGAGACGAGGATATTCGCCGTGCCTTTCCTGAGATCGATGCGGACGCGGTCGCCCGAGCGCAACAGCGCCAGGCCTCCGCTCGCCGCCGCTTCCGGCGAGGCGTTGAGGATCGAGGGAGAGCCGGACGTGCCGGACTGCCGTCCATCGCCGATACAGGGAAGCGAATGAATGCCTTTCTTGATCAGATAGGCCGGCGGTTGCATGTTCACCACCTCCGCAGCGCCCGGATAGCCGATCGGTCCCGTGCCGCGCATGAAGAGCAGCGTGTGCTCGTCGATGCCGAGCGCGGGATCGTCGATGCGCGCGTGATAGTCTTCCGGTCCCTCGAAGACCATTGCCGGGCCCTCAAAGGCCTCCGGGTCGGCGGGGTTCGAGAGATAGCGCTTGCGGAATTCCTCCGAGATAACGCTCGTCTTCATGATGGCGCTGTCGAAGAGGTTGCCCTTCAGATTGATGAAGCCGGCATTTTCCTTGAGCGGGTCGGAAACGGGGCGGATCACCTTCTGATCGAGGTTCTTGACGCCCTCGCAGTTCTCCCCGATCGCCCTGCCGTTCGCGGTGATCGCATCGGGATGCGGCAACAGCTTTTCCTTCATCAACTCCATGACGACAGCCGGCACGCCGCCGGCATGGCAGTAATCCTCGCCGAGATATTCGCCGGCCGGCTGGAGATTGACCAGAAGCGGGACATTGTGACCGATCTTCTGCCAATCGTCATTGTCGAGCTTTATGCCGAGATGCCGCGCGACGGCATTCAGATGGATCGGCGCATTGGTCGAGCCGCCAATCGCGGAGTTGACGACAATGGCGTTCTCGAATGCCTCCCTCGTCATGATGTCGGATGGTTTCAAATCCTCACGCACCATATCGACGATCCTGAGCCCGGTCTCGTAGGAGATCTGGGCGCGCTCGCGGTAAGGCGCGGGGATGGCGGCCGAGCCTGGAAGCTGCATGCCGAGCGCTTCCGCCAGCGAGTTCATGGTCGTCGCCGTTCCCATCGTGTTACAATAGCCGACGGAAGGCGCGGACGACGCGACCGTCTGCATGAACTCCTCATAATCGATTTCGCCTGCCGACAGGCGCTCGCGCGATTCCCACACGATCGTGCCCGAGCCTGTGCGCTTGCCGTTGTGCCAGCCGTTCAGCATCGGCCCGACCGACAGCGCGATCGCGGGGATGTTTACCGTGGCGGCGGCCATGAGCATGGCCGGCGTCGTCTTGTCGCAGCCGATCAGGAGAACGACGCCATCGAGCGGATAGCCGTACAGGACCTCCACGAGCGACAGATAAGAGAGATTGCGGTCAAGCGAGGCGGTCGGCCGCTTTCCGGTTTCCTGAATTGGGTGACAGGGGAATTCCATCGCAACGCCGCCAGCGGCATTGATGCCGTCGCGCACGCGCTTGGCGAGTTCGAGATGATGACGGTTGCAGGGGGACAGGTCGGAACCGGTCTGCGCAATGCCAATGATCGGCTTGCCGGACTGAAGCTCGTGCCGGGTGATGCCGTAGTTGAGATAGCGCTCGATATAGAGGGCCGTCATCCCCGGATCGGCGGGATTGTCGAACCACATTTGCGAACGAAGTTTCGTGTTCATCTTGCCGCCGGTCATCAAGCGTCTCCAAAAATGCGCGGGCTGTTTTGCCCCATCGATATGGCATGCCGATTAAGGCGGCAAGAGATTGGGACTCCGCGTCTAATCGTATTAATAATATCAAAGATGGAAAACGGCAAGAAAACTGAGCGAAATGCTGCAAACCTGTGATGCCTCGTCATCGCAACATATCGGCAAGCGCCAAGCGCATCGTGTGGCTGGAAACGCCGAAGAGCCCGCCATAGGGAAGGTCGAGGTCGAGGATGACGAACATCACGCTCGACACCGACACAATCGCGATCGCGATGACGAGCGCGGCGAGCAGGTTCCGCGGCGCCTGCAGGCCGAAGCTCAGGAAAACCAGCATGAGCCAGAACATCAATACGCCGGCAAATGGCGGGGAAAGAGAACCGTGGACGTCTTCTATGACGGTCCAGCGTGCGTTCATCGTATTTGCGAAATCCGCGGTGCAACGCGCGGCGAGAGCCTTGTGATCCGCGTCAGCAGGATCGAGGGCCGCTATGTCCAACCCGATGCCATTCATCAGCATGGCCAAGGTGGGCGCCTCGCCGAGACGCGGAATGCCTTTTGTATCGGGAAGCGCAATGCCTGACGGCGGTGGTTCTCCAGGCCAGGTGCTGACGATGACCGCTGCTGTATAACCGTGCAATTTCTGGCGGGCGCCCGCGAGAGCCGGGCCGTAATCGCGCATGCATTGATCGAGTTCGGCAAGGCTTGCCGCATAATGCGCCCTGTCGCGATAGGCGGTATCGTAGGCGCTGCGCACGGACGCCAGAAGAAGGCTGAGCACAAGGGCCGCGAAGGTGACGAGCAGAGCGGTCACGATCCTCAGGAATTCGATCGTCTCACCGCTGCGATGGGGCGCGGGCAGCCTTGTCCTCAGATATGAACCGCCCGCCGCGCTTGCGATCAGCACGGCAAACAGCAGGAACGCCCAGACCAGTTCCCGCGGCATTTGGAACCCTCTCCCTCCTGCCTACGCTCCCAGAACCCTCACAGGTCCCCTCCTTGCGGCGGCGCCGCCGCTCCAATCGATAAGCCACCAATGAACGAACGGCAATAAACCTTCGTCCCAACTTTGGTTCGATAGACAATCGCTCGCCCTCCGGGTTATTGAACTTGTGGGATCAGGCGGCGCCAGACAGACGGAGGGAAAGCCATGGCGATGAACATGGAAGGGCAGGAGCAAATCCAGGCGCCGGTGGAGAAGGTCTGGCAGGCGCTCAACGATCCGGATGTTTTGAAGGACTGCATTCCCGGTTGCGAAAACCTGGAGAAAAAGTCGGACACCGAATTCGCCGCCACCGTGTCTCTCAAGATCGGGCCGATCAAGGCGCGGTTTCAGGGCGCAGTGGAGCTCAAGAACCTCAATCCTCCCAACTCCTATACGATCGAAGGCGAAGGCAAGGGCGGCATCGCAGGCTTCGCCAAGGGCGGCGCCGACGTTGCTCTCACCGCGGATGGCGCGGACGCGACAATCCTCAAATATACCGTCAAAGCGGATGTCGGCGGCAAGATCGCGCAGCTCGGCAGCCGCCTCATCGATTCCACGTCGAAGAAGCTTGCCAGCCAGTTTTTCGAGAATTTCAACAAGAAGGTCAGCGAATCGTAGAGCGGACTGCTGATGGGGAGGAACAGAGATGGCGAAGGGTGCGAAACCGCCGGTCCTGCATCACGTTAATCTGAAAACGACCCGCCTGCAGGAGATGATCGACTGGTATGGCCGCGTCGTCGGCAGCCAGGCGCATTTTCAGTTCGCGGGCGGCGCATGGCTTTCAAACGACGGCGCCAATCACCGAATCGCACTCCTCACCGCTCCGACCGTGAGCGACGATCCCGAGAAACTCACCCATTCCGGCCTGCATCATATCGCTTTCGAATATGAAAGCCTCGACGACCTGCTCGACAATTTCGATCGGCTGCAAAGCGAAGGCGTGAGGCCGCATCTGATGCTCGATCACGGTATGACGATGTCGTTCTATTACGTCGACCCGGATGGCAACAGCGTGGAACTGCAAGCCGACAATTTCGGCGACTGGACGCAATCGACGGAATGGATGCGGACCTCGCCCGATTTTGCCGCAAACCCGATCGGCATGCCGGTAGATCCCGATCAAATGCTGCGGGCGCGCCGCGAAGGCGCTTCGTCCGCGGAAATCCATCGCCGCGCCTATGCTGGCGAGTTCCGTCCCTTGGAGCCGATGGACGCGCGTTTGCCTTTCGATCTCCCCGTCTGAGCATCGGGATCAATCGGCCTTCCGCCCGGTGAAATTGGGCTGGCGTTTCTGCAGGAAGGCGGAGACGCCTTCCTGATAATCCTCGGTACGGCCTGCCTCGCGCTGAAGACTGATTTCGACGGCAAGCTGTGCGTCGAGATCGTTTGACGAGGCCGCCTGTATGGCTGCCTTGGTAAGGGCGTAAGCCGCGGTCGGCCCCTTCGCGAACGAGGCCGCGAGGGATAGGGCTTCCTCCATCAACTTATCATCGTCGACGACGCGCCAGATCAGTCCCCAATTTGCCGCTTCCTCCGCGGAAAGCGGATAGGCCGTCAGCGCCAGCGCCTTGGCGCGCGCCTCGCCCAGATGCCGCGTCAGCCAATAGGTGCCGCCTGCATCGGGTATGAGGCCGATCTTCGAGAAAGCCTGGATGAATTTGGCCGATCGGGCGGCAAGAACGATGTCGCAGGAAAGCGCGATGTTCGCCCCCGCCCCCGCCGCCACGCCGTTGACGGCGCAGATGACAGGCTTTTTCATGGCGCGAAGGCGGCGCACAAGCGGCACGTAGAACGTTTCGAGCGTGCGGCCGAGATCGGGACGTTCGCCCAACATGGTAGGATCGCGGCCGGCAAGGTCCTGGCCGGCGCAGAACCCCCTGCCCGCTCCCGTCAGCAAAACGGCACGGCAGCTTTCGTCGGTGGCGCAATCCTCAAGGATGGCGCGCAGCCTATGATGCTGCTCCTCGTTGAAGGCGTTGAGCCTGTCGGGGCGATTGAGCGTCACCACGCTGAAACCGTCGCGGCGCTCGTGCAGGACGACGTCTTCGCTCATCAAAAGCGCCTCGCTGTTGCTACTCAAATACGATTGCCGGCTGCGAATTGCCCATGGCTTCCCGCATTCGCAGTTGCTGGCAGACATTCTCGCCGATTGTTCGATACGCCTTCGCATGGACGCCATCCGGCTCCGACGCCACAACCGGACGGCCGGCATCCGAACTCTCGCGGATCGCCATTTCGAGCGGCACCGCGCCCAGGAACGGCACGCCGAGGCGGGCGGCTTCGCGCTCAGCGCCTCCATGACCAAAAATGTCATAGCGCTTGCCTGTATCGGGCGCGATGAAATAGCTCATATTCTCGACGATGCCGAGAACCGGCACATCGACTTTCCTGAACATGTTCAATCCCTTGCGGGCGTCGATGAGAGCGAGATCCTGCGGGGTCGAGACGATGACCGCGCCGGCCAGCGGCACCTGCTGCGCCATCGTCAATTGAGCGTCGCCGGTGCCGGGCGGCATATCGACCACCAGAACGTCAAGCGGCCCCCATTCGACGTCGCGCAACATCTGCGTCAGCGCCGACATCACCATCGGTCCGCGCCAGATCATTGGCGTATCTTCCTCGACGAGAAAGCCCATCGACATCACCTTGAGGCCGTAATTTTCCATCGGCTTCAAGGTGCGCCCGTCGACGGTCTCGGGCTTGCCCGAAATACCGAGGAGGCGCGGCATGGACGGGCCATAGATGTCGGCATCGAAAATGCCCACAGCGAGACCGTTCGCCTGCAGCGCCAGCGCCAGATTGACGGCGGTCGTCGACTTCCCCACGCCACCCTTTCCAGACGCGACGGCGACGATCGCCTCGATTCCCGGCACGCCACGCTTGCCGCCATGAGGGCCGGAAGGGGCGGCTCTTCCGCCCGGCGCACCACGCCCATGTTGCGGCGGAGCTGAAGGCCGCGGCGCAGGGCGCGGCGGGGCGGAACGCTCACCCTGTTTCTTCTCGGCGGTCAGCGCAACGACAGCGCCCGCAACGCCGGGGATGGTTTTGACGGCGTTTTCGGCCGCGGCCCGCAGCGGCTCCAGTTCTTGGGCGCGCTCGACAGGCACGGTGATCGAAAAGAAGACCTTGTTGTCGGCGATAAAAATGTCGGAAACCAATCCGAGGGCAACAATATCGCCGCTGAAGCCGGGCGCGGAGAGTGCTTTCAGCTTTTCGAGGACAGCTTCTTTGGTGACGGGCATGATCTCAACTTCGTTTGTTGTGCCGCTTCAGATAATGCAGATAGCGCGCAAGACCAAGCGGGTCATTCCCGCAATCTTTGGAACATTGCTCTCATTTCCATCGTTCGGTTGCCGTAGGGATTATTTGCTTACGGAGACTGAAGATGAAGAAAACAAACATCGTCAGGAGCGTTGCCATCGTTCTCAGCCTCGGCGTCGCGCCGGGCATCGCCTTTGCCCAAGGCGATATGACCAAGAAGCCGGAAGGCCAATCCCAATCCACCACCTCCGGTGGCGGACAAGGCGAGACCTCGACCCATTCCACAATGAGCGGACAGGCCGACGCCGGACAGAAGGCCCAAGCCGATTCGTCGATGCAGGGTGACAATAGCTCCTCCAAGCAGAACGCCCAGGCCGATCAAAATTCGTCATCCAAGAGCGCCCAGGATGAAAACGGGTCCATGAAGCATTCCAAGCATGCCAAGGGCGAGAGTGGCAAGGCGATGAAGAACGCGCAGGGCGAAAGCAGCTCTTCCGAGCAGAAAGCGGAGAGCGAAAACAATTCGTCCTCCAAGAGCGCCCAGAGTGAAAACGGGTCCATGAAGCATTCCAAGCATGCCAAGGGCGAGAACGGAAGTTCGATGAAAAATGCCCAGGGCGAGAACAGCTCTTCGACCAAGAACGCTGAGGGCGAGACCAGCAGCCATAACAAAAATGCTCAGGGTGAAAGCCACTCGATGCAGAAGAACGCCCAAACCCAGAACAGCAATGAGAATGGACAAAATGCCAAGAATGAGTCCGGACACACCGGAAATATGAACGCAAGCGGTCAGTCGACCAGCAACGAAAAGACGTCCTCTATCCACGTCAATGTATCGGATCACCAGCGGACGGAGATTCACCAAATCATCACCAAGACACATGTGGAGCCCGTTGAGCATCCGAGCTTTTCGGTTACGGTCGGCACCGCCGTGCCTCACAGGGTCCACTTGCACAGGCTTCCCCCGCGCGTCGTCGAAATCGTGCCGGAATACAAGGACTACGAATATTTCGTGCTGGCGGATGGGCGCATCGTTATCGTCGATCCGGATACGCTTGAGATCGTCTACATTCTCTCGGCCTGACATCCGGCACAATCCCTGCTGTTCCGCGAATGCGCAAAAGCGCATTCGCGGGCGCTTGCTTTCTCCCAATCGGCTTTTCGTAAACGTGAATCAATGGCGGAAGGCGCGCCCGGCTGCTAGCTAGTCGATATGATCGACAAGCTGGAATTCTTCATAGCTCTTGCCAAAACCGAGCATTTCGGCCGCGCCGCGGAGGAGTGCGGCGTTACCCAGCCAACCCTGTCGGCGGCGATCCGCCAATTGGAGGACATGCTGGGCGTCGTGCTGGTCCAGCGCGGCTCGCGTTTCCAGGGTCTGACGCCCGAAGGCCAGCGGGTGCTCGAATGGGCGCGCCGCATCGTCGGCGATTCACGCACCATGCGAGAGGAGATGCGCACGACAAGGCAGGGCCTTTCCGGGCATCTCAAGATCGCCGTGATCCCGACCGCACTTGCCATGGTCGCACGCCTGACGACGCCCTTTCGCGACAAGCACCCGAACGTCACCTTCTCGGTGCTGTCGCGCACTTCACTGGAAGTGCTTGCGATGCTGGCGGATTTCGAGATCGACGTCGGCATCACCTATCTCGACAACGAGCCGCTTGGCCGCGTGGCGATGGTGCCGCTCTACGAGGAACGTTATCAGCTCATCACGTCGGCCGGCAAACCACTTTCCGATCGCAAAGCCGTGACATGGGCCGAGGTGGCGCGCCTGCCGCTTTGCCTGCTGACGCCCGACATGCAGAATCGTCGCATCATCAGCCAGCATCTTGCGGAGGCGGGATCGGAGGCGACGCCATCGCTGGAATCGAATTCGATGATCCTGCTGATCTCGCACATCCGCACCGGAAAATGGGCCTCGGTCATGCCTCTCAACCTCGCCGAGACGCTTGGCGTGGTCGAGCCGATCCGCGCCATCCCGATCGTCGAACCGGACGCAAGCCATCTGGTCGGCCTCGTCGCCGTCCATCGCGAACCACACACGCCACTCGTTTCCGCCTTCCTCAATCAGGCGCGAACCGTCTACCCGGCGTCGCAGAATCGATAGAAATTCCCTATCGTTCAACGGATATGATATATTGATCGAGCGGGAAAACTTTGATTTCTCGGAACAAAGATTGCCTTTAGGGAGGGCGCTGCGTTGACGATGCAGCAGGCAGGTACCGAAATCACGGCAAGGACCCTCGCGGTGGTCGAGGAATGGCGCGAGGCGGAAGGCCCGTTGCTGCCGATCCTCCACGGGGTCCAGGAAGAATTCGGCTACATACCGAGCGAGGCGCTGCCGGTGATCGCGGGCGCGCTGAATATCAGCCGCGCGGACGTGCATGGCGTGGTCACCTTCTACCATGATTTCCGCGAGCGCCCTGCAGGCCGCCATGTGCTGAAGCTCTGCCAGGCGGAATCCTGCCAGTCGATGGGATCGGACGCGGTCGCCGAGAGGGTGCAGAAGCTTCTCGGCATCGGCTTCAACGAAACGGCGAAGGACGGTTCGGTGACGCTTGAGCCCGTCTATTGCCTCGGCCTTTGCGCCTGCTCACCCTCGGCCATGCTCGACGGCGAAGTGATCGGCCGTCTCGATGACGACAAGATCGATGAGATCGTCGCGGAGGTGCGGGCATGACCGTCACCATTTACGTTCCGCGCGATTCCGGCGCGCTGTCGCTCGGCGCGGAAAAGGTGGCGAAGGCCATCGCCGGGGAAATCGAAAGACGTGGCGCGGATGCGCGCATCGTCCGCAACGGCTCGCGCGGCCTTTATTGGCTTGAGCCGATGGTCGAGGTCGAGACCTCCGAAGGCCGCGTCGCCTATGGGCCGGTCAACGCGAGGGACGTAGCCTCGCTCTTCGAGGCCGGTTTCCTGACCGGTGGCGCCCACAGCCTCTCGCTCGGCGATCCCGAGAACATCCCCTTCCTTGCCAGGCAGACGCGCCTCACCTTTGCACGCGTCGGCATCACCGACCCGGTTTCGCTCGACGATTACCGCGCGCATGGCGGGTTTGCGGGCCTCGAGAAGGCGCTGAAGCTGACGCCGGCGGACATCGTCAGCCAGGTGACAGAGTCGGGACTGCGCGGTCGCGGCGGCGCCGGCTTCCCGACCGGCATCAAATGGAAGACCGTGCTCGATACGCCGGGAGAGCAGAAATATATCGTCTGCAATGCCGACGAAGGCGATAGCGGCACCTTCTCCGACCGGATGGTCATGGAAGGCGACCCCTTCGTCCTGATCGAGGGGATGACGATCGCCGGCGTCGCCGTCGGCGCCACCAAGGGCTACATCTATCTGCGCTCCGAATATCCGCATGCGCAGAAGGCTTTGAACGAGGCGCTGACTGTCGCCCGGCAAGCCGGCATTCTCGGCAAATCGGTGCTCGGCTCGCGACATGCGTTCGACATCGAGGTCCGCATGGGCGCCGGCGCCTACGTCTGCGGCGAGGAAACCTCGCTTCTGGACAGCCTTGAGGGCAAGCGCGGCCAAGTCCGCGCAAAGCCGCCGCTGCCCGCGCATAAGGGCCTGTTCGGCAAGCCGACGGTCATCAACAATGTGATTTCGCTCGCTTCCGTGCCGATCATCCTCGAAAAGGGCGCTACCTTTTACAAGGATTTCGGCATGGGCCGCTCACGCGGCACGATCCCGATCCAGATCGCCGGCAATGTCAAACATCCCGGCCTGTTCGAGGCAGCCTTTGGCCTGACGCTCGGCGAACTGGTGGACGGGATCGGCGGCGGCACGGCAAGCGGTCGGCCGGTCCGCGCCGTGCAGGTTGGCGGACCGCTCGGGGCCTATTTCTCGCGCGAACTCTTCGACACCCCTTTCGATTACGAAGCCTTCGCGGCCAAGGACGGGCTGATCGGACATGCCGGCATCGTCGTCTTCGACGACACGGTCGACATGCTGAAACAGGCGCGCTTCGCCATGGAGTTCTGCGCCATCGAAAGCTGCGGCAAGTGCACACCCTGCCGGGTGGGCGCGGTGCGCGGCGTCGAGACGCTCGACCGGATTGCCCGCAATATCGAGCCGGAGAAGCAGGTGGCGCTCGTCACCGATCTCTGCAACACGATGAAGTTCGGATCGCTTTGCGCGCTTGGCGGTTTCACCCCATATCCGGTGATGAGCGCACTGACGCATTTCCCGGAGGATTTCCGGCCGCAACCAGTGAAGGTGGCGGCGGAATGACGGGCGCGAGCATTTCCTCTCCTCTTGAGGGGGAGAGGTCGGCAAAGCCGACAGAGGAGGTCGCTGCGGAAGGCGCCTCCGTCAAGCCGAGCACTGCCGCAGCAACCCCACCTGGCCGCTTCGCGGCCACCCTCCCCTTAAGGGGGAGGGAAAGTGTCGACGCATAGGAGACATCGCATGTCCCTCATTCAGGAAATCGACTACGGAACGCCCAAGGCCAAAGCCGAAAAGCAGGTGACGCTGACGGTCGACGGCAGATCCGTCACGGTGCCGGAAGGTACGTCGATCATGCGCGCCTCGATGGAAGCGGGGATCGAAATTCCCAAGCTGTGCGCTACCGACATGCTGGATTCCTTCGGCTCCTGCCGCGTCTGCCTGGTGGAGATAGAAGGCCGCGCCGGCACGCCTGCCTCCTGCACGACGCCGGTCGGCGAAGGCATGGCGGTGCGCACGACAAGCGATCGCCTCGACGCCATCCGCAAGGGTGTAATGGAGCTCTATGTCTCCGATCATCCCACCGGGTTTGGAGAGAAGGCAGGCACCGGCGCCAGCGAATTCGATCACGTGATCTCGCTGGTCGGGCTCGCCGAGAACCGCTACGGCAATGGCGGCCGCAACCATGTTGTTGCCGATAATGGAACCGGTGGCGTCGCTCCCGGCGAAGGATCGCTCACCATCGACTATATGGTGAAGGATGAATCGAACCCCTATTTCACCTACGATCCGTCGCAATGTATCGTCTGCTCGCGTTGCGTGCGCGCCTGCGCCGAGGTCCAGGGCACTTTTGCGCTGACGGTCGAGGGTCGCGGATTCGAGAGCCGCATCGTAGCCAGCATGAACGAGAATTTCGTCGATTCCGAATGCGTCTCCTGCGGCGCCTGCGTACAGGCCTGCCCGACCGACGCGCTGCGTGAGAAGGCGATCCTGGAAAAGGGCATGCCGGACAGTTCCGTCGTCACCACCTGCGCCTATTGTGGCGTCGGCTGCAACTTCAAGGCGGAGTTGAAGGGCGGCGAAGTGGTGCGGATGATGCCCTACAAGGACGGCAAGGCCAATCATGGTCATTCCTGCGTCAAGGGCCGGTTCGCCTATGGCTATGCGACCCATCCCGACCGCATCCTCACCCCGATGGTGCGCGAGAAGATCACCGACCCATGGCGTGAAGCGAGTTGGGAGGAGGCGCTTGCCCGCGCCGCCTCGGAGTTCAAGCGCATCCAGGCGAAATATGGCCGCGGCTCGATCGGCGGCATTACGTCGTCGCGCTGCACGGACGAGGAAACCTATCTCGTTCAGAAACTGGTGCGTCAGGGTTTCGGCAACAACAATGTCGATACCTGCGCCCGCGTCTGCCATTCGCCGACCGGCTACGGCATGAGCACCACGCTCGGCACGTCGGCCGGCACGCAGGACTTCGATTCCGTCGAGGCCTGCGACGTGATGCTGCTCATCGGCGCCAATCCGACCGATGCGCATCCCGTCTTTGCCTCACGCATGAAGAAAAGGTTGCGCGAGGGCGCGAAGATCATCGTCATTGACCCGCGCCGCATTGATCTCGTGCGCACGCCGCACGTCGAAGCGGCCTACCATCTGCCCATCAAGCCGGGGACCAATGTCGCCATCATCACCGGTCTTGCTCATGTCATTGTCACTGAAAAGCTCTATGACGAGGCCTATATCCGCGCCTATTGCGACGGCGACGCGTTCGCGGATTGGGTGGAGTTCGTCTCCGACCCGCGCTATAGCCCCGAGGAGACGGCGAAGGTCTGCGGCGTCGATGCCGAGACGATCCGGCAGGCCGCGCGGCTCTATGCCACCGGCGGCAATGGCGCGATCTTTTACGGCCTCGGCGTCACCGAGCACAGCCAAGGCTCGACGGCGGTCATGGGCCTCGCCAATCTCTGCATGGCGACCGGCAATCTCGGCAAGAACGGCGTCGGGCTGAACCCGCTCCGGGGGCAGAACAATGTCCAGGGCTCCTGCGACATGGGTTCCTTCCCGCACGAATTCCCCGGCTATCGTCATATCGCTATCGATTCGGTGCGCAAGATCTATGAGGATCTTTGGGGCGTAACGCTCGACAAGGAGCCGGGCCTACGCATCAACAACATGCTCGACGCGGCTACCGACGGCACGTTCAAGGGCATCTACATTCAGGGTGAGGACATATTGCAGTCTGATCCCGACACCAAGCACGTCGCCGCCGGTCTCGCGGCAATGGAATGCGTCGTCGTACACGACCTCTTCCTCAACGAGACAGCGCGCTACGCGCATGTCTTCCTGCCCGGCTCGACCTTCCTCGAAAAGGACGGCACGTTCATCAATGCCGAACGGCGCATCAACCTCGTGCGCGAGGCCATCAAGCCGAAAGCGCGCTATGCCGACTGGGAGGCGACCCAGGAGCTTGCCCGCGCTCTCGGCCTCGACTGGAACTACACGCACCCGTCCCAGGTGATGGACGAGATCGCGGCGACGACGCCGACCTTCGCGGGGGTTTCCTTCGACCTGCTCGAACGCGAGGGTTCGGTGCAATGGCCGTGCAACGAGAAGGCTCCTCTCGGCACGCCTGTCATGCACATCAACGGCATCGTGCGCGGCAAGGGTAATTTCGTGCGCACCGAATATATCGCGACGGACGAAAAGGTCGGCCCGCGCTTCCCGCTCTTGCTGACGACGGGACGCATTCTCTCGCAATACAATGTCGGCGCGCAGACAAGGCGCACGGGCAACAGTGTGTGGCACGAGGAAGACCGGCTGGAAATCCATCCGCATGATGCGGAGGACCGCGGCATCCGCGACGGCGACTGGGTGAGGCTCTCAAGCCGTTCAGGCGAGACGACGCTGCGCGCCCTCGTCTCCGAGCGCATGGCGCCGGGCGTCGTCTATACGACCTTCCACCACCCAACCACGCAGGCGAACGTCGTCACCACCGACTTCACCGACTGGGCGACGAGCTGCCCCGAATACAAGGTGACGGCGGTGCAGGTTTCGCCCTCAAACGGCCCGAGCGAATGGCAGCTCGAATATGAGGATCTGTCGCGCCGCACCCGCCGCATGGCCGATGTGGAGGCGGCGGAGTGAGAATTGCGCTCTTCCCTTCTCCCCGCATGCGGGGAGAAGGTGGCCCGAAGGGTCGGATGAGGGGCGGCCTCGAATTTACGGAGAGAAAACGGCGGTTTGAGCTGCCCCTCATCTGCCTGCCGGCATCTTCTCCCCGCAGGCGGGGAGAAGAGAGCATTTCATGACCCGCCCCGTCCGCCATTCCGTCTCCCGCATCGCCCGGCGTGACGGGACCGTCGCGTCGGGACGCCGGCTGGTGCCGGAGGAGGTGCCGGTCGCTTTTTCCTTCAATGGCGCGACTCATGCCGTAATGATGGCGAGCCCCGGCGACCTGGAAGATTTCGCGGTCGGCTTCGCCATCACCGAGGGTATCATCCGCTCGTCCGAAGACATCGACGACATGACGATCGAGGACCACGCCGAGGGCATAGATATCCAGATCGTGCTGAAGGAGAAAGCGAACGCCGACTTCGAGGCGCGCCGGCGGCGCATGGCAGGTCCGGTCGGATGCGGCCTTTGCGGCATCGAATCGATCGAGGAGGCGCTGAGGCCCATTGCAAAGATCGGGGATGGCGGCCTTAGGCTTGATGGCGCCGACATCGCTAGCGCCGCCCGGCTTTTGTCATCGCATCAGCCGCTCAATGCCGAAACGCATGCGGTCCATGCAGCCGGCTTCTACGTGCCGGGCAAGGGCGTTATCGCCGTCCGCGAGGATGTCGGTCGCCACAACGCGCTTGACAAGCTCGCCGGCGTCCTGGCGCGGCAGGGCGTGGACGGCCGCATGGGCGCGATTGTCATCACCAGCCGAGTCTCGGTCGAGATGGTGCAGAAGACGGCGGCCATAGGCGCTTCTATCCTGCTTGCCGTCTCGGTGCCGACCGCGCTCGCCATCCGCACTGCCGAAGCCGCAGGGATGACGCTCGTCGCGCTGGTGCGCGGCGACGATTTTGAAATTTTCACCCATCCAGACCGCATCAGAACCGGAGCCGCCGCCCATGTCGCCTGACAAGCTTATCTATCAAGCGAACCAGATCGCCTGGTTCTTCCGCTCGAAGCCGCATGAAGAGGGCGTGGCGGGCGTCGCCGAACACATCAATAAATTTTGGGAACCCCGCATCCGCCGCCAGTTCTTCGAGCTGATCGAAGCCGGAGACAAGGAATTCGACCCGCTGGTCCTCGAAGCGGCGGCAAAGGTGCGGCGGCCGGCTGATACAGCTGCGGCATAGATTGTGAAGATCATCGCTTGTGCCGGCGGCTGACCGTCACCGGGCGGCCATCGAGCGAAAGCGTCATATCGCGCTTCGCCCGCTCGGCTACCACCTTGCCCTTGGCGATAACGCAAAGCCGATCGGCGCGCAACCTGATCGCTTCGACCGGGTTGCCGGCGTCCAGTATGACGAGGCTCGCGGTCTTTCCGACTTCCAGGCCGTAATCCGACAGCCCCATGATCGCGGCGCTCTCCGTCGTCACCATGTCGAAGCATAGGCGCATGTCGGCTGGACTCGTCATCTGCGCTACATGCAGCCCCATGAACGCAACGTCGAGCATGTCGGCCGCGCCAAGCGAATACCACGGGTCGAGCACGCAATCCTGACCGAAGCCGACGCGAATGCCCGCCTTCAGCATTTCCGGCACGCGTGTCATGCCGCGCCGTTTCGGATAGGTGTCGTGGCGGCCTTGCAGCACGATGTTTATGAGCGGATTGGGAATAGCGGCCAACCCCGCTTCGGCGATCAGCGGCAAAAGCTTCGAGACATAGTAATTGTCCATCGAATGCATCGAGGTCAGGTGCGAGCCGACCGCCCTGCCGCCGAGCCCCAACCGCTTCGTCTCGTAGGCCAACTGCTCTACGTGGCGGGAGAGCGGGTCGTCCGTCTCGTCGCAATGCATGTCCACCATGAGGCCACGCTGCGCGGCGATTTCACACAATTCCGTCACCGAGCGGCGCCCCTCCTCCATCGTGCGCTCGAAATGCGGAATGCCGCCGACCACATCGACGCCCCTGTCGAGAGCGCGAAACGTGTTTTCCCTTGCATTGGGACTGCGGTAGAAACCGTCCTGCGGAAAGGCGACAAGCTGCAGATCGAGATAGGGCGCGACCGCCTTCTTCACGTCGAGAAGGGCATCGACGGCAAGCAGACGATCGTCGCAGACATCGACATGGCTGCGGATGGCGAGCAGGCCCATGGAGACGGCCCAGTCGCAATAGCGAAGCGCCCGCTCCTTCACCGCTTCATGGGTGAGAAGCGGTTTCAATTCGCCCCAGAGCGCGATGCCTTCGAGCAGCGTTCCCGACGCGTTGACGCGCGGGAGCCCGTAGGACAGCGTCGCATCCATGTGGAAATGCGGATCGACGAAAGGCGGCGAGACGAGATTGCCAGAAGCATCGACTGTCCGTGCGGCACCGGCATTGATCGCCGGCTCGATGGCCACGATCCTGCCGCCGTCTATGGCAATATCCGCCTTGCTCCCGTCCGGCAGGATGCCGCCTTTGACGATGATATCGAAATCCATTCGATTTTCTCCCCGATCGAAGGAATGCGCCTCCGCTCTTGACCGTTACTCAGCTTATTCTCGGATAGCCGAAACGAGCATGAACATCGGCCGCTGCCGCTCCTCGGCCCATTCCGGGTGGCTTGCGATCTGGGCGTCGTTGGGCCCCCATTCGATGAGGCGTGAAAGCGTGAAGCCGCTCGCCGTCAAGAGGTCGATATAGGTGGTGATGGTGCGGTGCTGCTTGACGACGCGATCGACAAACCATTTCCTGTCGCGCCGGCCTTCAACGAGATAGTGATCCACCGGCCAGGTTCTTTCACCGTTCGGGCCGATCATCCAGCCAGCTTCGAGCGGCGCGGTAAAAATCGGATGCTCGACGGAAAAGACGAAACGGCTTCCCTGCCGGAGCGCCTTCGCCACCTCGGCAAGGAGTTCATCGAGGCGTTCGATATAGTGCAGCGCCAGTGAGCTGTAAGCGACATCGAATGAATCCGGCTCGAGTTCGAGGTTTTCCAGATCGGAGCGGCGATAGGTGATGCGCGGATCGGCGCCGGCTGAATGCGCACGCGCAAGCATATTTTCGGATATGTCGATGCCCGTCACCAATGCGGCGCCCTCTCCCGCGGCATGACGGCAGAACCAACCGAAGCCGCAGCCGAGATCGAGCACGCGAAGCCCCCTCAGATCGGGAAGCATCGCCACCAGGTCGGGCCATTCAGGCGCGCCATCGAGGCCGCTCAGCGAGCGGGGGAGCTGGCTATAGCCGGCAAAGAAATCAGGATCGTCGTAGATGTTCTGTGTCATCGGGGCATTGTAAGAAACTGACGGCAGATGTCACCTGCGTGGGGCAGCCATAGAACAACACCCAGACGGCCTTCACCTGATCCCCGCCCGCAGAAAACTCTGGATGAACGCCTTCTGGAAAACCAGGAAGACGATCATCAGCGGGGCTGAGGTCATCAGCGCGGCGGCGCAGATGATCGACCAGTCGATGCCCTGATCCACGGAGGCGAAGACCTGCAAGCCGACCGTCAGCGGCCGTGTCTCGACGGAATTCGTCACGATCAATGGCCAGAGGAAATTGTTCCAGTGGTAGCTCACGGAAACCAGGCCGTAGGCGACATAGATCGGGCGGGCGAGCGGCAGATAGACGCGCCAGATGGTCTGGAGCGTGCTTGCGCCTTCCATCCGCGCGGCGTCGTCGAGTTCCTTCGGAATGGACTTGAATGCCTGCCGCAGCAGGAAGATGCCGAAAGCCGAGGCGACATAGGGGAGCCCGATGCCGGTCAGCGTATCGATGAGGCCGAGGCGGTTGAGCGTCCGATAGTTCTCCACGATCAGCACGTCCGGCGTCACCATCAACTGGATCAGGATCAGCGCAAAAAGGACGCCGCTGCCCCAGAATTTCCAGCGAGCAAGGGCAAACGCGGCAAGCGTACAGATGATGAACTGCGCGATCATGATGCCGATGACGAGCATCACCGTGTTGAGGAAATAACGCGCGAAGGGAGCCGCCTCCCAGGCGCGGGCGAAATTGTGCAGTGTCAGCGGCGCGTGAAGCGAAAAGTCCGTCGTGTAGGCGGACGGGTGAAACGCCGCCCACAGAGCGTACAGAAGCGGTAAGCCCCAGATGAAGGCAAGGATCCAGGCCGCCGCCGTTATTGTTCTTCGTCTCAGGCTTCCCGGCATGGTCTCACCTGTAATGGACGCGGCGGTCGAGGAGGAAGAACTGCCCCAGCGCCACGATCGCCAGGACCGCCAGCAGCACGCTCGACAGCGCCGCCGCATAGCCGCTGTCCCAGAAGCTGAACGCGACCTGATAGATATAGAAAAGCAGCAGCGTCGTCGTGTTGTTAGGCTCTCCGCCCGTCATCGCGATCACCTGGTCGACGATGCGGAAGGCGTTGATCAGCGCGTTGACGGCGACGAACAAGGTCGTCGGCATCAGGAGCGGCCAGGTTATCCGGGCAAAGACCTGCCAGGCCCCCGCATTCTCCATGCGCGCGGCCTCATAGAGATCGGGCGGCACCTGCTGCAGGGCGGCGAGGTAGAAGATCATGA
>JBQCEL010000071.1:0-2650 GCA_051960255.1 Rhizobiaceae bacterium | reverse complement strand
TGTGCGCGATCTGCCCCTTGATCTTCACCTTTACCGGCTTGCTGGTGCAGGCGCAGACCAGCGTTCCCCCCTCGAAGAACGCGCTCTCCCTCGGCAGTCCGTTATCGATGCTGGGATGCAGTTTCTCAGCCATGGCATGCTCCTCCGCTACCTATAGCGGGCGCAGCATAGCGCGGAAGAGTGCGCTTGAGGAGCCTGAGGCCGTCGGGCGACCCTCAATAGACGACAACACTTCTGATCGACTTGCCCTCGTGCATGAGGTCGAAGCCCCGATTGATCTCGTCAAGCGCCAGCGTGTGCGTGATCATCGGGTCGATCTCGATCTTGCCTTCCATGTACCAGTCGACGATCTTCGGCACGTCGGTGCGGCCCCTTGCGCCGCCGAAAGCCGTGCCCTTCCACACGCGCCCAGTGACGAGCTGGAACGGACGGGTCGAAATCTCCTGCCCCGCGCCGGCGACGCCGATGATGATCGATTGGCCCCAGCCGCGATGGCAGGCCTCCAGCGCCTGGCGCATGACGGTCGTATTGCCGGTGCAGTCGAAAGTGTAATCTGCGCCGCCGATCTGGTCCGCGCCGCGCTTGGTCATGTTGACGAGATGAGGCACGACATCGCCGACTTCCTTCGGATTGACGAAATGCGTCATGCCGAAGCGCTCGCCCCACTCCTTCTTCTCGTTGTTGACATCGACGCCGATGATCATGTCGGCGCCGGCGAGCCTGAGCCCCTGGATGACGTTCAACCCGATGCCGCCGAGCCCGAAGACGACCGCCGTCGCGCCGGCCTCGACATTCGCCGTATTGAGCACCGCGCCGACGCCGGTCGTGACGCCGCAACCGATATAGCAGATCTTGTCGAAGGGGGCGTCGGGATCGACCTTCGCCACGGCGATCTCGGGCAGTACGGTGAAATTGGAGAAGGTCGAGCAGCCCATATAGTGGTGGATCTTTTCCTTGCCGATGGAGAAGCGGCTCGTGCCGTCGGGCATCAATCCCTGCCCCTGCGTGGCGCGGATCGCGGTGCACAGATTGGTCTTGCGTGACAGGCAGGAAGGACATTGCCGGCATTCCGGCGTATAGAGTGGGATGACGTGGTCGCCTTTTTTGATACTGGTCACGCCCTTGCCGACATCGACGACGATCCCTGCGCCCTCATGCCCGAGGATCGCCGGAAACAGCCCTTCCGGATCGGCGCCCGACAGCGTGAATTCGTCGGTGTGGCAGATGCCGGTCGCCTTGATCTCGATCAGCACCTCGCCTTCCCTTGGCCCTTCGAGATCGACCTCGGTGACTTCGAGCGGCTTTCCTGCGGCGTATGCCACGGCGGCGCGTGTCTTCATCGGACGTCTCCTCCTGCGTTGGGGCGGATTCCCGATCAAATGCTTACAGGGCGAGCTTCATCCGATCAATTCACAAGACGCCCTGTGCTGGTTGACGAGCGACGTCGGGTTCAGGCCGTAACCGCGCGCGGCGATCCGGCGCGCCACAGAAGCAGCGTTATCATGGCGATGTTGAGGATGTTCCAGGCGATGCCGTTGAGGAAAGCAGCCTCGTAGGAGCCAGTCTGGTCGTAGATCCAGCCCGAGATCCAGCCGCCGAAGGCCATGCCGGCGACCGTCGCCGTGATGACGATGCCGACCCGCTTTCCGGCTTCCGCCGCCGGCAGATATTCACGCACGATGATGGCGTAGCAGGGGACAATGCCGCCCTGCGAAAGACCGAAGATCAGCGAGATCGTATAGAGCGACACGAGGCTGTTGAACGGAATGTAGAGAAAAAGCGCGATACATTGCAGGATCGACCCGGCGAGCAGCGTGCGGATGCCGCCGATCCGGTCGGCGATAATTCCGGAACCCAACCGGCTGAACACGCCACCGACAAGCATCAGAGACAACATTTCCGCGCCGCGCTTCGCTCCATAGCCGAGATCGGCGCAGTAGGCGACCATATGCACCTGCGGCATCGACATGGCGGCGCAGCAGCCCAGTCCGGCGATAACGAGCATGATCTGCAATGCACGCGGGGAAACGGAAATGGGCCTTGGCGCCGCCGCGACGGCCCCATTGGACGCGCCGCCCTGATGCGGCGATTTTCTGCGCAAGAGCAGAAGCAGCGGCACCATGGTCACCAGGCATATGATGCCGACATCCATATAGGCGTTGCGCCAGCCCTGATGCGCGGTGATCGGTTCGATGACAAGCGGCCAGATCGCGCCGGCGAAATAGTTGCCGCAGGCGGCGCTCGTCACCGCCACCCCGCGATAGCGCTGGAACCAATGTGAAATATCGGCGATGAGCGGTCCGAAGGTCGCTGCCGCGCCGATCCCGATAAGAAATCCCTGCACGATCGCGAAAATCGTCAGGGAAGGCGCCAGCGCCGCGAAGATGAAGCCGAAGCCGAGCATCAATGCGGCGCCGATCGCCGGCAGCATGAAGCCGAAGCGGTCGATAATGCGCCCGATAAGGAGGTTGCCCGCAGCGAAGCCGACCATCGTCAGCGTGTAGGGAAGCGAGGCTGCCGCCCTGTCCACGCCGAACTCCGCTTGCACCGCGGGCAGCACGACGATGACCGCCCACATGCCGACGCCGCCGATCGCGCCGATCAGCACCGAGACGGCAAGGCGCATCCAGGCATAGCGGCCGTCAATGTC
>JBQCEL010000070.1:0-5643 GCA_051960255.1 Rhizobiaceae bacterium | reverse complement strand
TGGGTGCGCGACAGGAAGATCTGCGGGCCGCGCTGCTCGCGCCGCACGTCATAGACATAGGCGCGCACGCGATCGCCATATTTGAAATTTTCGCGCGGGATCAATTCGTCGCGGCGGATGATCGCCTCGCCGCGTCCCAGGTCGACGATGACATTGCCGTATTCGACGCGCTTCACCGTACCGTTGACGATCTCGCCGACGCGATCCTTATATTCCTCATACTGCCGGTCGCGCTCGGCCTCGCGCACCTTCTGCACGATCACCTGCTTGGCGGATTGCGCGGCTATCCGCCCAAAATCCATCGGCGGCAGCTGCTCGGCGATGAAGTCGCCAACCTGCGCGTCGGGATTGCGTTCGCGCGCCGAGGAAAGCGCGATCTGCGTGGCATAGTCATCGACATTCTCGACGACCTCCATCAGCCGCTGCAGCTTCATCTCGCCCGTGTTCGGGTTGATGTCGGCGCGGATATTGGTCTCCTGGCCATAGCGCGAACGCGCCGCCTTCTGGATCGCGTCCGCCATCGCGGCAATGACGATCTGCTTGTCGATCGACTTCTCGCGGGCGACCGCATCCGCGATCTGCAGAAGCTCAAGCCTGTTTGCACTGACTGCCATTGTTATCTCCCTTGGCACTCCATCTCGCGGCGGCGCTCCGGCCTGGCGCGCGGAAAATAGCTCAGATTTCTTCCTGTCCGGTCTCGTCCGCCGTCTCGCGCCGGCGCTTCTTGCGTTCCTGGCGCAGCTGCTTGTCCTTCTTCAGCGCGTCGCGGATAAGATCATCGGTCAGCACCAGCCGCGCATCGGCGATCGCATCGAAGGGAATGTCCACTTTCGCCTCTTCGCCATAGGCCGGCTGATCGCGCTCGATCGCGACCCGTTCGCCGTTCGTTTCGGCGATCCGTCCGCGAAAGCGCTTGCGGTCGCCCAGAAGAACCGACGTTTCGATCTTGACGATATGGCCTTTCGCCGACGCGAAATCCGACTTGCGCACCAGCGGGCGATCGATGCCGGGCGAGGATATTTCCAGATTGTAGGCCCCGCTCACCGGATCCTCGACGTCAAGCGCCGGCGAAAGAGCCCGACTGACCGTCTCGCAATCCTCGACCGTCATGGAGCCGTCGGGCCGTTCCGCCATGATCTGCAAGGTCGGGCCGTTCTGGCCCGAAAGCCGCACCCGCACGAGCCTGTAGCCGATGCCTTCCAGCACCGGCCGAACGATCATCGCGATCCTGGCGTCCGTGCCGCTCTCACGAATGATTCGATCGTCGCCCTGGCTTTCCGCCGTTTCCGTCATTCCTGCTCCATGATGCCGGCGGGAAATAAAAAAGAGCGGGACCGGAAGGACCCACTCTTCGTCGTACCGACCAAGAATTTAACAGGAATATACGCGTACAAGCGCCTGAGTTCAAGCCGGCCGCCGCCCGAAAATCGACGTTAGAGCCGGCGGAAGGAAAGATAGGCCGGCTTGCGTCCTTCCCTGAGCGCCTTCCGTTCATAGCGCGTGCCCGGCCATTGGTCGAAAGGCTCCCGCCAGTCCGCCGGCTGGTTCGCCAGCCACTCGAAATCCGGATTCGCGCTGACATGGAAGAGCGTCCAGTTGATATAACCGTCGATGTCGGACGCGAAGCGGAAAATGGCGCCCGGCTTCAGGACGCGGGCGAAACGCATGAGATTGACGCGGCTGACGAAGCGGCGCTTCCAATGCCTCTTCTTCGGCCATGGATCGGGGTAGAAAAGATCGATTCCCGCAAGCGAGGACTTGGGAAGCCAGTCGAGCAGCCGCGTGGCGTCGTCGTCATAGACGCGGAGGTTTGCTAGCGGCGCCTGCTCCAGGTCGAGCATCAACTTGGCCAGACCGTTGACGAAGGGCTCGACGCCGATGAAGCCGGTACGCGGGAAGCGACCCGCCTCATGCCTCAGATGCTCTCCGGCGCCGAAGCCGATTTCGAGCCGCACGTCATCGACATCGGCCGGAAACAGCGACGAAAGCGGTTCTGGCGGCGGACTGGTTAAATCAAGCCGATGACCGGGCAGGCCCGCTTCGAGCGCGGCAAGCTGCGCGGGCCGCAAGCTCTTGCCATGGCGGCGGCCGAAGAACGCTTCCGTCGAGCGGGTCCGCCGGATCGCTGTCGCCATGGCACAAGATTGTCGAAATATCAGGCTGCGACCGGCTGTCTTACCGCGTTCTTAAGCGCGGAGACGAGATCCGTCTTTTCCCAGGCGAAAGAACCGTCACGGCCGGGCTTGCGACCGAAATGGCCGTAGGCGGTCGTCTTGGCATAGATCGGCTTGTTCAGATCGAGATGGCGCCTTATGCCGGAAGGCGACAAATCCATCACCTCGCGCAGTGCCTTCTCGACGACCGCTTCGTCGACCTTGCCGGTGCCGTGGAGATCGACATAGATCGACAGGGGCTGGGCGACGCCGATGGCATAGGAAAGCTGGATGGTGCAGCGCTCGGCGAGCTTCGCCGCGACGACGTTCTTGGCGAGATAACGCGCGGCATAGGCGGCGGAGCGATCGACCTTCGTCGTATCCTTGCCGGAGAAGGCGCCGCCGCCATGCGGCGCGGCGCCGCCATAGGTGTCGACGATGATCTTGCGGCCGGTCAGGCCCGCATCGCCATCCGGCCCGCCGATGACGAATTTCCCGGTCGGGTTGATGTACCATTTGCAGTCGCCGGCAATCTTGAGATCGCCGAGCGCCTCGCGGATATAGGGCTCGACGACCGAGCGTACCTTCTTCGAACCCCAGTTCGGATCGACATGCTGGGTGGAAAGGACGATCTGGGTGACTTCGGCCGGTTTTCCATGCTCGTAGCGGACAGTCACTTGGCTTTTGGCGTCGGGGCCGAGCTTTGCCACGTCCCCCTCGCCGGATTTGCGGGCGGCGGCCAGCAATTCGAGGATTTTGTGGGCATAGTAGATCGGCGCGGGCATCAGTTCCGGCGTCTCCTGGCAGGCATAGCCGAACATGATGCCCTGGTCGCCGGCGCCCTCGGAATTGGAATCGGACGCCCTGTCCACGCCTTGGGCGATATCGGCGGACTGAGCGTGCAGGAGCACGTCAATCTTGGCCGTCTTCCAATGGAAGCCGTCCTGCTCATAGCCGATGTCGCGGATGGCCTTGCGGGCGACGGACTTGAACCGGGACGGGTTGATGACGTCCTTGCCGTTCTTGTCCTTCTTCATCAATGTCTGGGGAACGCGAACCTCGCCGGCAATGACCACCCGATTCGTGGTTGCGAGCGTCTCGCAGGCGATGCGGACGTCCCACGGATCCATGCCTGTCTTGCGCGCTTCGCGGTAGACGAGATCGACGATTTCATCGGATATACGGTCGCAGACCTTATCCGGATGACCTTCGGAAACCGATTCGCTGGTGAAGAAATAATCGCTGCGAGCCACGGGCATCCCCTCTGGAAAGATTGATCGCCGGCAGGAGCGCCGGTTTTCGGCCGCGTCCTGTTAACGATCATAAACGGAGCTCGTCAAGCATTCTGAGCGCCGCAGGCCACTCACTTTCGAGAAGAATTTCCTGACTTGGAGATCAATCTCCCTCGTCGGGCGCGAGGGTCTTTATAAGGTCGATGATCTTCCTTCTCACCTTCGGATCGGTGATGCGGGCGAAGGCGCGATTGAGCTGAATGCCCTCGGAACTGCTGAGAAAATCAACCACATAAGTGGTTGAGTTCTCCTCCGCGAACCCTTTCGCGGCATCCCCGCCCTGGCCGGGAGCATCATCGAAGAAGAAGGAGACCGGCACTTCGAGGATCGATGCGATCGCCTGAAGGCGGCTCGCTCCGACCCGGTTCGTCCCCTTCTCATACTTTTGCACCTGCTGGAATGTTATTCCCAAATTCTCGCCCAGTTTCTCCTGGCTCATTCCGAGCATGTTCCGGCGCAGCCTTATCCGGCTGCCGACGTGAACGTCAGTAGGGTTGGGCCGCTTCTTGTTTTCAATCATTCTTTCCTCGCGAACTCGCGCAGGCGCTTTTTTGTTAATTTACCTAAGGTAGCCCCCCGTCCGCCATGTCCGAACACGGCGACGAGGGCGCGAGGTTCGCCACAATGGCTGATGCAATATGAATTTCTAATATACCAGATGTCAATTCGGACGACGGGCGGTCAACAAATTCATTCCAACAGAGTAAAGACCGAATGTGATTACCAATAAAAGGCCAATCCTTTCAGGCCATTGAGGGCCGGGATTACCCCCTTTGGCCAGGGGGAGCCCCACGTCGAGCGCTCCTCTAGAATCAAGTGCAAAAGCGTCGAGAATGCGGCCATGCGCGTCGATGACCGCAGATATGCCGTTGTTGGCCGCGCGCACCATCGGAAGGCCGAGTTCGACCGCGCGAAGCTGGGCCTGACGCAGATGCTGGTAGGGGCCCGGCGTATCGCCGAACCACGCGTCATTGGTCACGTTGACGATCAGGTCCGAGCGGGGAGCCTCCTTTTCGCCCGCCCCAGGAAAGATCACTTCATAGCAGATGAACGGCAGCGCCTTGACGCCGTTCGCCAGCCTTATCGGATGGCGCTCGGCGCCAGCCACGAACGGGCCCGGCATCTCGACGAGCTTCTGGATGCCGAGGCTGTTCAGGAGATTTTCGAACGGCAAATATTCGCCGAAGGGGACGAGATGCAGCTTGTCGACCGCATCGGTGATCTCGCCCTGGTCGTTGATGGCGAGGACGGAATTGTAATAGCGGACGCGGTCGAGCGGGTTGCCTTCCATGCGCACCGCGCCTGTCAGTAGCGTCTGGCCCGGATCAAGCGCCTTGCCGATCCTGGCGAGCGCATCCGGCCGTTGCGTGAAGAGGAATGGCACCGCCGTTTCCGGCCATACGATCAATGCCGGCTTCTTCGCGCCCTGCTGTGGCGGTGCGGAGGTGAAATCCATGAGCGAATCGAAGATGCGGTCGCGGATGGCATGATCCCATTTCTCCGACTGGTCGATGGCGGGCTGCACCAACCGGACATTGAGAACCGGCGCGCCGGAAATGTTCGCACGCGAAAGGCAGAAAAAGCCGTAACCGAGATCGGCCGTGACGAGGAGCAGCGCCAGAACGATCCCGAGCTTTCCCGGCTTCCGGTCGGCGAGCGTCGCCGGCATGGCGAAGACAAAGACGGCCAGCACGTTCATGCCGAAAAGCCCGACAAGCGATACAGACTGCATCAGGAGCGGCACGGGCATGGCCGCATAGCCCACCGCATTCCACGGAAAGCCGGTGAAAATCCAGGAGCGAAGCCATTCGAACAGGCCGAAACCGAAGGCAAGCGAAGCGATCCGACTGGCCCCGTCAGACCAGAACAGCCGCGCGACCGCCGTCGCCAGACCATAGAAGATGGCGAGCAGAGCCGGCAGCGCGATGACGGCGAGCGGCACCGCCCATGCGTTCGATTCCGATTCCGCCACGACGGCGTTTCCGATCCACCAAAGGCCGGCGACGAAATAGCCGAAGCCGAACATCCAGCCGATCCGGAAGGCCGGCAGAAGCCGCCGCGGCAGGCTGCGGCCCGGCTCCCCGGCCGCCCCGTCGAGCAGCCAGACGAGCAGCGTGAAGCTGAGGAAGCCGACGGCGGGAAAGTCGTAAGGCGCAAGCGCCAGCGTCGCCACGGCGCCGGCCGCGAAGGACAGCGCG
>JBQCEL010000069.1:0-7068 GCA_051960255.1 Rhizobiaceae bacterium | reverse complement strand
GACGGTCTGGATCAATCCTGATGCCGCTCCTTTCGATCATCGCGTTGGCCATTGCCGAGCCTCCTTTTGTGAAGGCTGCAACATCGGCGTGCGCTATCGGTTCCATCATTGTTCCGTCTTCCGCTTGTCCGAAAGGTGAGTCGTGATGAAATTATTCCTATCCATTTATCGAGAACATATCAAGAACATTCTGGGCGCGCGAAGGTTCCAGCCTCTTGCGGCAAAGGGAGCAGTCCATGGGGGAAAAGATGCTTGGGCCGGAGGCAGCCGAAAGGGAATCAGCTCTTGCCGCGCTTCAGATGCTCGTCAAGGCGGGGCATGATCTCGACGAAATTGCAGGGCATGTGGCGGTAGTCGAATTGCGCCTTGAGAATGTTGTCCCACGCATCTTTGCAGGCGCCGGGCGAGCCGGGCAGGACGAAGACGAAGGTTGCATCGATCACGCCGCCTGTCGCGCGCGACTGGATGGTAGAGGCGCCGATCTTGTCATAGGAAATCCTGTGAAAGACCTCGGAAAAACCGTCCATTCTCTTTTCGAAAAGCGGTTCGAGCGCCTCCGGCGTCACGTCCCGGCCGGTGAACCCTGTGCCGCCCGTGGTGATGATCGCGTCGATCGTTTTGTCCTTCGCCCATGCGGAGACGATGCCGCGAATGGACTTCACCTCGTCTTTCACGATCTCGCGTGCCACCAGCCTATGGCCCGCCGCTTTGATCCGATCCTCCAGGGTCTGGCCGGATTTGTCGTCGGCGAGGCTTCGCGTGTCGGAAACGGTGAGCACGGCGAAGCTGACGGGAATGAAAGGCCGTTTCTCGTCAATTCCCATCATCGAATTCCTCCGCCGAAGCCATGCTCCGCGTCGCGGCGGCGAACCATCGGGGGTGCCGCTCGCGGATTTGGCGCGCGCCATTTTGGGCCTCATCCATCGTTCCGAAAAGGCCGAAACAGGTCGCGCCGGAGCCAGACATGCGCGCGAACCACGCGCCCGCGTCTTCAAGCGCCCGCAGCAGGTCCGAAATCATGGGAGCAAGGGAGCATGCGGGCGCTTCGAGGTCGTTGCGGGTTTGTTTGAGCCAGGCGAAAAGTTGCTCCGGGTCGCGGGGCGGCTGTGAGGGCAGCGGCGCGTTGTCCCGCTTCAAAAGCGCCCGGAAAACCGCAGGCGTCGAAACCGCTACGCCCGGATTGACGAGGACCATCGGCAGCGACGGAAAATCGGGCAGGATTTCGATCTTTTCGCCGATCCCGCGCGCCACAAGCGGCCGCGCCGCGAGGCACATGGGCAGATCGGCGCCGAGCGGCAGGGCGATTTGCAAAAGGCGCTCCTGAGAAATGTCGGCGTCATGATGGCGCATCAGGGCGCGCAACGCCGCCGCCGCATCGCTCGAGCCACCGCCTACCCCGGAGGAGGGTGGCAGGTTCTTTTCGAGAATGATCGACAAGGATGTGCCGCCTTGAAAAGCCGTGCGGAACGCGTCGCGCGCTTTGAGGACAAGATTGCCGCTATCCAGGGGAACGCCGTCCCTATAGGGGCCGATGACGCGGAATTCATCCCTTTCGGAGGATGCGACCGTAACCCTGTCGCCGAAGCGGGTGAACACCGCCAGCGTTTCGATCAGATGATAGCCGTCTTCGCGCCGCCCGGTAACATGCAGCGCAAGATTGATCTTGGCCGGTGCGAGAAAGCTGCTCATGCAGCGAAAACGCAGAAATCAGTCCTTCGCCAGCCGGTATTCGCCGGTCACGGGGTCCTTGACGAGCGTGCCGATGGTGCCGTTCGCGGCCTGCTTCTCCTGTCGCCTCACTTTCGCTGAAACGCGCTGGGCCTCGCGCACGAAGGCCTTGTAGCCGTAATAGGCGGCGGCGATGATGATGAGGAAGAATATCAATTGCGGCATGGCTTGCTCCACGCGCCCGCGTCCGAGCGCTTCCATTATTATAGGCGCTCCGCCGCTCCGATCAAAGGCCAAACCGCGCCCAGGCCGCGCGTTCCTCCAGCGCATCGACCAGCCCGCTGACAGCTGCCGCCGCGATATCGGGCGCGGGATCGTGGCTCCGCGATCCCGGAAGGCCGAGCTTGCGGGCGAGAAAGCCGCGCGCCGGCGTGACGAGTTGCAATCTCGTCTTTTCGCCATAGCGCTCCCTGAGCACCGAGCGCATGTCGCCGAGCGCATCGACGAGACCAAGGCTCAGTCCCCGCTTGGCTGTCCAGAACAGCCCGGTGAAGAGGTCGGGATCGTCCGCCAGTTTCGTTCCGCGCCGCTCCTTGACGAGATCGATGAAGGTCTCGTGCACTTCCAATTGCAACGCTTTCAGCCGTTCCACATCCTCTTTTCGCTCAGGCCGGAAGGGGTCGAGCGTGGCCTTGTTTTGTCCGGCCGTATGGACACGGCGCTCTATGCCGATCTTCTTGATCAAATCCTGGAAGCCGAAGGATGCCGATACCACGCCGATCGAACCGACGATGGAGGAGGGATCGGCGATGATCTCGTCGCCGGCGAGCGCGATCATGTAGCCGCCGGAAGCCGCGAGATCCTCCACGAACATCAGGACTTTCTTGTCTTTCTCGGCGGCAAGATCCCTGATCCTCTTGTAGATCAGGCGCGATTGAACCGGCGAGCCTCCCGGAGAATTGATCGAGATCGCGACCGCAGGCGCCTTCTTGAACGAAAAAGCCTTCTCGATCAGCCCGGCCGTCGTCGCCAGCGAAAGGCCGCTTCTGAAAGGCGCGCCGCTCGCCATGATCAGGCCCTGCAGCCGCACGACCGGTATGGTCACGACGTCCGAACGCATCGAGGAAGGCAGGACTCGGTCGAACAGGGGCTTCAATTCATTCTCCGCGGGTTGCAGCTTGCATGTAGGTTGCGCCTGTTCTGGCGCAAGGCTCGAACCGAGCCGCCGCGATGGTTCAGCCCGCGACCGCCTTCAGATTGCCGTCCGGATGTCGCGACAAGGAGGGCAGATGGCCAAGCACGTAGGGAAGACGCTCCAGATTGCAGGCCCTGGCGAAATACCATCCTTGCAGATGGTCGCAGCCAAGCTTCCGAAGCAACGCCACCTGCTCGCGCGTCTCGACGCCTTCCGCCGTGACGGACTTGCCCATGCCATGCGCGATATCGACCACGCCTCTGACGATCGCCAGATCCTCCGAACTCGCAGCCAGATTGCAGACGAAGCTGCGGTCGATCTTTATCCGGTCGATTGGCATCCGCCGCAAATGGGTGAGCGAAGCAAAGCCGGTGCCGAAATCGTCGATCGCGATTTCGACGCCGGCTTCGTGCAGGCGGGACAAACGGCCTTCCAGGTGATCGAAATGGCGCCCCAGGAACACGCCCTCCGTGACCTCGACGCAAAACTTTTCCGGCGGAATCCCGGTTTGACGCGACAGATGGAAAAAGCGATCGACGAAGGCATCGCAACGGAAATCCGCATTGGTCACATTGATGGCGACGCGCTGAACCGGCAGGCCCATGCCGATCGCTGCTTTCATATCCGTGAAAGCCTGCTCGATTACGAACATGCCGATGGCGGCCTGAAGCCCGGGATCGTCCATGTCGGCGAGGAAAGCGGCCGGCGTGATCAAGCCCTGCCTCGGATGATTCCACCTGAGCAAGCCCTCCAACGATACGGGCTTGCCTGGGGCGACGGGAACGACGGGTTGATAATAGAGGCGGAATTCGCCTTGATCGAGGCCCGTCTCGACCGCCTGCAGCAGTTCGCTCCTGCGTTCCGCAACTTCTTGCAGGCGCGGGACGAAGAACTGAGCCTGGTCACGTCCGAGCGCCTTGGAGTGGTAAAGCGCCATGTCGGCCGCCTTGAAAAGTCCATCCAGCGATTTGGCATGTTTCGGAAAGCTGGCCACGCCGATGCTCACCGCGCATCGGCGTGTTGTACCACCGAGGTTTACAGGGCTTCGCAGGGCAGCAAGCACCTCATCCATCAGGCAAAGGACTTCTGAATCCTCCATCCCGGTCATGACGATGCCGAACTCATCGCCGCCAAGCCTCGCAACGAAGATATCGGGCGCCTCGAATGTGCTGAGCCGGCCACTGACGATCTTGAGAAGATCGTCGCCGATGTCATGGCCGAAAGCGTCATTGATCTCCTTGAAGGCATCGATGTCGAGCATCGCGAAGTGAGCCGGACGCGGGGCCGGACTGTCGAGGTCCAGCACGCTCTCCAGATGCTCCTGGAACCGCCGGCGGTTGGCGATGCCCGTAAGCGGATCGATGCTGACGATCCGGCGTAAATTGGCCTCGGCTTCATGCCGGGCGGTGATATCGAAGCGAATGGACGTGTAACTGACGGGTTTGCCGGCCGCGTTCATATGCGGAACGATCGTGGTGTCGACCCAATAGTGAATCCCGTCCTTGCGACGATTGCGGATTTCCCCCTGCCACACCTGCCCGCCGGCGATACAGCGATACATTTCGCGGAAGAAGGCCTCGTCGTGAGCATCCGAGCGGATGATGCGGTGATTGTTGCCGACCAGTTCCTCGCGCGAGTAGCCGGTCATTTCGCAGAACTTGTTGTTGACGTAGGTGATGGTGCCCCGCACATCGGTGATGGCGACGATCGCCGCGCTGTCGAGCGCGTAGCGTATGAATTCCATTTCGGACGGGAATGGAGGCGGCACGGTGCTATTCGAGTTCTGATCGGCCAAAGGCTGGCCGGTACGCTTCGCACGACGTCGCGTCATGCCCTCCACCCAAGTTGCATCGTTAGCAGAAAGAGCTATTTTGCGGCGCTCTCACGAAGCATGTCGGTTCTTAAGATTGGGTGAAGCTCGATGAGCTCAGCCGGAGAGCCGGGCTGTTGCACCAACACGCTGCTGGATGTGGATCAAGGCAAGAGCGCGATCCTCGCCAAGGCGCGGTCGCCATTCGTGCAGATGGTGCATACGGGAATTTCGTCGATCCGAATAACCTAGTCGCCAAAGAGGCTGGCGCGACCATTGTTGATGTCGTTTACCCTTTGCGTGAACCGGTTTTCCGGCTCCTCGTGCAATATCAGAGGCGGGCAGAGCCTCAGGGCGGCGCGCGAACCGCGCCTTGCCCTCACGACGACGCGGATCGCTGCAAGGTCGCTCCGCGGATGGATGGGAAGGATTTCGCTATCGCCGAAACGGCCCCTAAGCGCGGCAAGGATGACCGGAAGCGAGAACGGCCGAGCGATGAGGGCCACGAAGCCCGTCGGCGTGACCACCGCGCCGGCGCTGCGCAACCAGCTTTCGAAAAGTCCTTCCTCCATCACATGCGCCTGTTTCTTGAGGCTGTCGGGCGAGGGCCGGTGATGGGCGGTGTTGAAGGGCGGATTCATGATGACGAAATCGGCGCTCCTGTCCGAGAGGCCGGCATCCACCCGCCTTTGGCCGGTCAGCGTGACGTCCGCTTCAAGCACCGCCGCCCGCTCCGCCAGGGGCGCGTTCTCTCCAAGAGCCAGCGTCTTTCGGGCGAATTCGGCCATTTCCGCCGAGCGCTCGACCAGGAGCGCGGTTGCGCCGGAGCACCGCGACAAGACGGCGAGGCCCGCCGCACCGGCGCCGGCGCCGAAATCAACGAGTCGGCCGGCGAAATCGGAGGGAACTGCCGCGGCCAGGATCATCGCGTCGATACCGGCCCGATGGCCTCGCGCCGCCGGCTGCACCAGATGAAAACCGCCCCGGTGGAACAGGTCGACCGTATGGTCGGGAGCGTCGGGCATGGTCGCCCGCTATTTCTTCTTCATTTCATGACCGACGCCCGCATCGAACAAGATCCGCCTGGCGCGCTCGACAGCATTCCCGTCCACCATCACGCGCTTGGGCAATATGCCGAGCGAGCCCTCGATGATGCTCATATTCTGGTCGGCGACGAAGCAGGCGATGCCCGCATCCCGCATCAGCGCCTCCACATAGGAGATGAGGACGGGATCGTTGGTGCGGATAAGTTCGATCATGACGTCTCTTCGGTGGTGCTTTCGCTTGCGAAAGCTTCTATCCTGTTCGTAAGGCCGCGCCAATTAGCCACTTGCTGCAACCTGGCCGCGCCCCATAAAGAGAGCGGGTCCTGACCCTCAAGCAGCTAGGCGCCTCCCGATTTCGGCGGGACGCGCCATTAGGAGTATGTATTTTGGGCGTTGTCATCTCGCTCGACGAAGGCAAACGGGAGTTGGCGTCGATCCAGCCTCTCATCGACCTGACCGCCGCGGACATGCGGCGCGTTAATGAGCTTATTCTCTCCAAGGCGGGTTCGGATGTCGAGATGATCCCGGAGATCGCCAACCATCTGATTTCGTCGGGGGGGAAACGCCTGCGGCCGATGCTCACCCTCGCGGCGGCGGAAATGTTCGGCTATCGGGGGGACGGCCATATCAAGCTCGCGACCAGCGTCGAGTTCATGCACACTGCGACCCTGCTCCATGACGACGTCGTCGACGAGAGTTCCTTGAGGCGCGGCAGGAAGACCGCCCGCATGATCTGGGGCAACCAGGCCAGCGTGCTGGTCGGCGATTTCCTGCTCGGCCAGGCTTTCCGCATGATGGTCGATGTCGGCTCGCTCGATGCGCTCGACATCCTTTCGAGCGCCGCCTCTGTCATCGCCGAAGGCGAGGTGATGCAGCTTGCCGCCGCTCAGAACCTTGAGACGACGGAGGACGAATATCTCGCGGTGATCAAGGCCAAGACGGCTGCTCTCTTTTCCGCCGCTGCGGAGGTTGGGCCGGTCGTCGCCTCGGCGTCGCGGGAGGAGCGGACGGCGCTGCGCTCCTATGGGACTAATCTCGGCCTGGCCTTTCAACTCATCGACGATGCGCTGGATTACGGCGGAAACAGCAAGGATCTCGGCAAGAATGTCGGAGACGATTTCCGCGAGGGCAAGGTGACGCTGCCCGTCATCCTGAGCTATCGCCGGGGCACGGCGGAGGAGCGTGCCTTCTGGAAGAGGGCGATCGAGGGAGGCTCGACCGATGATTCGGCGCTGGAAAAGGCGATCGGCATTATGAAGCGCTATTCGACGATCGTCGACACAGTGGGCAGGGCGCGCCATTTCGGCGAAATCGCTCGCGATGCGCTGGCGCCGCTGGAAAATACGCTA
>JBQCEL010000068.1:0-2027 GCA_051960255.1 Rhizobiaceae bacterium | reverse complement strand
CCCGACAATGTGCGCCGCAAGTTCAAGGGCATGGTCAAGCGCTGCGCCGATTGCGGCTTCGATCTCGCCGCTGGCCGGGTCGAGGTCGTGCCGACCGCGCATTATTTTATGGGCGGGGTCGTGGTCGATCCGAACACGAGGACCGCGCTCGAAGGGCTCTATGTCGCCGGAGAGGATGCGGGCGGCGCGCATGGCTCGAACCGGCTCGGCGGCAACGGCGTCGCCAACTCCACCGTCTATGGCGGCGTCGCGGGAGACGTGATGGGCGCGGATGTTGCCCGCATTCATGCTTTCCGGGAACCGGACGAGGCGGTGCTGGAAGAGGAGGTTTCCAGGGCGGTCCGTCCGCTGTCGCTGAAGCCCGGCAATATCCAGCGGCTCAGGTCGGACTTGCAGAACGCCATGTGGGATTATGTCGGCGTGATGCGAACCGGAGCCGGTGTCGCTCGTGGCCTGCGCAGGATCGGGGAGATTTCCGATGAGTTGATGCAGACCGGCGTGGCGGGGGACAATCTCGCCTTCAATCTCACCTGGCACGATTGGCTGAACATGCGCTCGCTTTGCGACATTTCAGCGGTCATCGCGCTTGCGTCAAAGGAACGGGAAAATTCGCGTGGCGCCCACTACCGGGAAGACTTTCCCGACGGCGGCGATCTCGCGACCTCCTATTTCACCATCGCGCGAAGAGCCGGCGACGAGATCGAAATCGGCCGGCAGGATGTCGATTTCACCATTGTCCGGCCGGGCGAGACGATCCTTGCCGAAGACGAACCCGAAACGCTTCTGAGTGCCGCGGAATGATACCGATCGATGCCATCGAGAATACCGCCGAACGCCTGATGGAAAAGGCGGCCATCGAGATTCCCCAGGACTATCTGGACGGCCTCAAGACGGCCGCGTCCGTGGAGGACGGCGAACTCTCCTCCTTCGTTCTCCAGGCGATGCTGGAGAATTATGAAGCGGCGAAGCAGGATCGCCGTGCCATGTGCGGCGATACGGGATGCCCGCGCTGGTATGTCAAGATGGGCAATGAAACGCTTGTCGAAGGCGGCCCGATCGCACTGGAGGCGGCGCTTCGCCGCGCCACAGCGAAGGCCACGCGCGAGGTGCCTCTGAGGCCGAACCGGGTCCATCCGCTCTGGCGCACCGACCACGACAACAATGTCGGTATTGGCGCTCCGGAGATCGAGTATGGCTTCGAACCGGGCGGCGAGTGGATCGACCTGATCACTGTGCACAAGGGCGGCCTGTTCGGCACTGATTACCGCATGTTGTTTCCGTCGGACGGACTTCAGGGGATCAAGCGTTTTTATCTTGATTGCCTCGTCGCCTTCGGCAAGCGCGGCCTTGCCTGTCAGCCGGCGATCATCGGCATAGGCCTCGGCGGCTCCAAGGACGCCTGCATGGTGCTAGGCAAGCGCGCGGCCTGCCTGCGTATAGTCGGCAGCAGGAATCCCGATCCCCGCATCGCCGCGCTGGAGGAGGAGTTCAAGGAACTCGGCAATTCGATCGGCATGGGTGCCATGGGCTTCGTCGGCAAGTCGATGGTCGTCGATTGCAATATCGAGGTCGGCTATTGCCATACCGGTGGGATGCAGATGAGCGTCCACGCCTTCTGCCTTTCCTCGCGCCGGGCGGTCGCGCGGGTTTATGGCGATGGCCGCGTCGAATACCGCACCGATCCCGAATGGTTCACCGACTATCAACGCCGGGAGACAGTGGAATGGAAAATGCCGCCAAGCCTAAGCAAATCCGCCTGAGCACAACGCCGGCGCGCGGCGATCTCGAAAGCCTCGCTCTCGGCGATATCGTCTATCTCGACGGGCTGATCTACACCGGTCGGGAAGGCGTCTATACACGCGCGCTCGAAGAGCATGTGCCCCTGCCGATGGATTTGCCGCGCGAAAGCGCCGCCAATTTCCACTGTTCCCCCGCCGCAGCCATAGAGCCGGATGGCTCCTACAAGATGGGTGCGGTGACGGCGACGGCATCCTTCCGCTTCAGCAAATGGATCGGCGAATGGCTGA
>JBQCEL010000067.1:0-4118 GCA_051960255.1 Rhizobiaceae bacterium | reverse complement strand
CTTCCATCCACAGCGCCAGACCGACGACGATAAAGCCGATAATGAGAATGACGAAGACGGCCGGACCATCGCCGGCGTCGGCGAAAGAATAATCGAGATCGCAATTCGTGCAGCGCTTCCCAATCGTAAGGAAGCCGGAGAACAAGCGTCCGTCTCCGCATCGCGGGCAGCAGCCGCGCAATCCGGCCTGGATGGGTTCGACGGGAGCCCAGATCGCCTTGTCTTTCACGCTCATTGCTTCGTTCCTGGCGTTTGCCTCGCACGTGCCTCCGGGGCAAAGCCATCATTGAAATGAAAAGAAGGCGGTCCTGCGTTCAGAACCGCCTGCAATTCAAATCGAACGGGCGGCAAGCGCGGTTCCGCCGCCGCGCCCGCCTGCGGCTTATTCCATATGGATCACCGCGCCATGCGATGCCCAGACATAGATGCAGGTGAAGAGGAACAGCCAGACGACATCGACGAAATGCCAATACCAGGCGGCCGCTTCGAAGCCGAAATGCTGCTTTGGCGTGAAATCGCCTGCGACAGCGCGCATCAGGCAGACGAACAGGAAGATCGTGCCGATGATGACGTGGAAGCCGTGGAAGCCGGTCGCCATGAAGAAGGTCGCGCCATAGATCGAATTCTTGAAGGCGAACGGCGCGTGCGCATATTCATATGCCTGGCAGCAGGTGAAAAGCACGCCGAGGGCGACCGTCAGGATCAGCCCCCAGATCAGTCCCTTGCGGTTATTGTTGATCAACGCATGGTGCGCCCACGTCACCGTCGTGCCGGACAGCAGAAGAATGATGGTGTTGTAGAGCGGCAGATGGAAGGGATCGAGAACCTCGGTGCCCTTCGGCGGCCAGACGCCGCCGGTAAAGGCGGTGCGGGCGACCTGTGATGCCTCACCGGGAAAGAGACTTGCGTCGAAAAAGGCCCAGAACCACGCAACGAAGAACATCACCTCCGAGGCGATGAACATGATCATGCCGTAGCGGAGATGCAGCGACACCACCGGCGTATGATATCCCTCATGCGCTTCCTTGATGGTATCGGCCCACCAGGCGAACATCGTATAGAGGACGATCAGCGCCCCGATCGCGAAAATCCAGAAATGCGCATTGGCGAGATTGTAGCCAAAGAACGGGAAACTCGACTGCTCCATATAGCGCATCCAGGCGATGCCGCCGATCGCCATGACGAGCGCCCCGAGCGCTCCCAGCGCTGGCCAGGGGCTGGGATTCACCAGATGGTAGTCGTGATGTTTGGTTGCGTGCGTATCTGCCATGTCACCCCCCGATATGTGTGGCGGAATTGGTGGTTTCTCTTTGCGAGCCGGTTTCGCTCACGGAAATCCGCTTTTTCCCGACGGAGGACGTCTTGGTCGAGTCAATCGGAAACATAGAATAGGAAAGCGTGATCGTGGTCAGTCCCTTCGCTTCCGACGCCTTCACGATCGCTGGATCGACGAAGAAGACGACCGGAAGATCCCGTGTCTCCCCGGGCTTCAGCGTCAGGTCGGAAAAACAGAAGCACTGGATTTTGTTGAAATAAGCTCCGGTCCATTCCGGCGTGACGTTGAAAAGCGCACGACCGCGCCTCGGTACGTCGAGCTTGTTATGGGCGGTATAATGGATCTCGCGCGTTTCGCCGATCTTCATTTCGATCGAGCGCTGCACCGGATGAAAATCCCAATCCAGCCCATCGCGCGTATTGGCGTCAAAGCGCACCTCGATACGCCGGTCGAGCACATGCGATGCGCCCTGTGTGGCCCGCCTCGTGGTCCCCGCATAGCCGGTGACCTGACAGAAAGCGCGGTAGAGCGGAACCGCGGCATAGGCAAGTCCGATCATGCCGGCGAACATGGCGAAGCAAGTGAAAGCGATGACGCGATTCGCGTTGCTCTTTTTGCGCCCCGGATCTTTCGGCCCCAGATTTTCCCTCCCGTGCCCCATTCCCCCTCACATAGTGTGCTCAAGAACGGGGCGTACGAACTTCATGATCGTCGCAATATAGAAAATGATCACGAGCGCACCGAGCGCGAGCCCGATCGCTATGGAGCGGCTCCGGCGCGCCTTTTTTTGCGCTTCGCTGAGTTCGACATGTTCCATGCTCAACGCGCCTCCTCAGATCCCCGGCCAACCAACTCGAGCCAGCATGACATCGGCGAGAAGAACAGCGAAAATCCCGAAGAGATAAAGCAGCGAATAGCCGAACAAGGCCTTGGCCGGCCTCATCTTGACGTCGGTGGCCGGCATGACGAGAACCTTCCAGGCGTACCAGAGGAAGCCGAGGCCGAGCAAAACCGAAGCCGCCCCATAAAGCGGGCCGGCATATCCAAGCACCCAGGGCAGAACGCCGATCGGAGCGATCAGGGCGGAATAGGCAAAAATCTGTCGCTTCGTTGAAGCTTCCCCAACGACGTTCGGCATCATGGGGATGCCCGCGACATCGTAGTCACCCTTCTTGAACAGGGCCAGCGCCCAGAAATGGGGAGGCGTCCAGAGGAAAATGATGAGGAAGAGAAGGATGCTCTCGATGCCAATATGACCAGTGACCGCTGCCCATCCAACCATCGGCGGGAAGGCGCCGGCCGCACCGCCGATAACGATGTTCTGCGGCGTCGAGCGCTTCAGCCACATCGTATAGATGACCACATAAAAGAAAATGGTGAAAGCGAGCAGCGACGCCGCCAGCCAATTGGCCAACACTCCGAGCGTCATCACCGACAGGGCGGCAAGCACGATGCCGAAGGATAGCGCCTCGCCCCTGCCGACACGGCCGGAAGGAATGGGTCGCTTCGCGGTGCGCGACATGATGGCATCAATGTCCGCATCATACCACATATTCAGCGCTCCGGACGCCCCCGCCCCCGCGGCTATGGCAAGGACGGCCACGATCGCAAGGAACGGATTGGGAGTACCCGGCGCCGCCATCAACCCGACAAAGGCGGTAAAGACGACGAGCGACATCACCCCGGGCTTCAGAAGCTCCAGGAAATCGCCAGCAGTCGCTTCGGAGAGGCGACCATAGGTTTGTGTATCTTGTCGCTCGATGAGAGCCATTTCACTCTTTCAGTCCGTGATCGTGATGCAGCCTGATTGAACCGCTTCACCATCGTATCTCGTTGTTTTCTGCATACCGCCTAGAAAGCCACTCCAATCTTTCCGGCTCATGCCGAACCGCCGACCAAGCCGGCGGTTCCATGCACGTCAGCTAGCTGATGCGCGGCAATTGCTCCCACTGGTGGAACGGCGGGGGCGAAGGCAACTGCCATTCCAGCGTTGTTGCACCCTCGCCCCAGGGATTCGCACTGGCAACGCGTTTCCTGGCGAAAGCCTCGAAGACACCGAACACGAAGATCAGGACAGCAAAGCCGGAAATAAACGAGCCATAGGAGGCAATCGCATTCCAACCGGCGAAGGCGTCCGGATAGTCGATCGTGCGGCGCGGCATGCCGGCAAGGCCGAGGAAATGCATCGGGAAGAAGATCATGTTCACACCGATGAACATGATCCAGAAATGCAGGTTCGCGATGCGCTGCGAATACATATAGCCGGTCATCTTCGGGAACCAGTAGTACCAGGCGCCGAAGATGGCGAAGATCGCCGCGACCGCCATCACGTAATGGAAGTGCCCGATGACGTAGTAGGTATCATGCAACGAGCGGTCGAGGCCGGCATTGGCGAGTTGCACGCCCGTTACACCGCCGACCGTGAAAAGGAAGATGAAGCCGATCGCCCACAACATCGGCGAGCGGAAGGAGATTGATCCGCCCCACATCGTTGCGATCCACGAAAAGACCTTCACGCCCGTCGGCACTGCGATCACCATCGTGGCAAAGACGAAATAGCGCTGCGTGTCGAGCGAAATGCCGGTGGTGTACATGTGGTGCGCCCATACGACGAAGCCGACAGCGCCGATCGCGACCATGGCGTATGCCATGCCGAGATAGCCAAAAATCGGCTTCTTGGAGAAGGTCGAGATGATGTGGCTGACCATGCCGAAGCCCGGCAAAATCATGATGTAAACTTCCGGATGACCGAAGAACCAGAACAGGTGCTGGAAGAGAAGCGGATCGCCGCCATTTTCGGGAGCGAAGAAGCTCGTGCCGAAATTGCGGTCCGTCAGCAGCA
>JBQCEL010000066.1:0-16465 GCA_051960255.1 Rhizobiaceae bacterium | reverse complement strand
GCGGCTTTTGGTCGAAAGCGGCGACACCGATGCGCGGCTGGCGCTGATGGAGAAATTTCCGACGGCCGCGCTCGCCGTCATCGACTTTCCGGTCACCCGCTGGAGCGACGTCGCACCGCGCGGCGGGCGGCTCGAGCGCTTCATCGCGCCGCGCATGCTGGAAAAATGATGTTTCCCTCGCTATTGGTTGCCGCCGAAACTTAGCGAGGCCGGATTCGTGGTTTCCCTCTCTACGGTCGCCGAGGAAGCGCGGATCGCCGCGCGCGCTCTTGCCGATTTCGGCAATGACCTCCTCAATCCGACCTTGCGTATCGGCGTGACAGGACTTTCGCGCGCCGGAAAAACCGTTTTCATCACGGCGCTGGTGCACCAGCTCGTTCGCGGCGGCCGGCTTCCGGTGTTCGAAGCGATGGCGCAGGGGCGCATCGCCTCGGCGCGCTTGGAGCCGCAACCCGACGACGCCGTTCCGCGCTTCGACTACGAGGCGCATCTTGCGTCGCTTCTGGAGCATCGGACCTGGCCGCAATCGACGCGGCGGGTGAGCGAGCTTCGCCTCGTCATCACCTATCAAGGCGCGAAGAGCGGTGCGCGCGAGAATACGCTCACGCTCGATCTCGTCGACTATCCCGGCGAATGGCTGCTCGACCTGCCGCTTCTCGGCAAGGATTACCGGCAATTTTCGAAAGAGGCGTTCGATCTCTCGACGCTGCCCGTTCGAGCCGACCTGTCCGCCGATTGGCGCGGCATGGCCTCAGCAATCGATCCGAACCAGTCGGCCGACGAGATGACGGCACGCCGGCTCGCCGAAAGCTTCACCGCCTATCTGAAGGCCTGCAAGGCGGATCATCGCGCTCTTTCGACACTGCCGCCCGGCCGCTTCCTTATGCCGGGCGATCTCGACGGCTCGCCTGCCCTCACCTTCGCCCCGCTTCCGCCAGCGGAAAGCAAAAGCTTCCGTTCGGGCTCGCTCGGCGCGATGATGGAACGGCGCTATGAAGCTTACAAGACGCATGTTGTGAGGCCCTTCTTCCGCGAGCACATCGCCAGGCTCGACCGTCAGCTTGTGTTGATCGATGCGCTGCAGGCGTTGAATGCCGGCCACGACGCGGTCATCGATCTCGAACGGGCCCTGACGGAAATCCTTGCGTGTTTCCGGCCGGGCCGCGGCAATCTCCTTACTGACCTCTTCGCCCACCACATCGATCGCATTCTCGTCGTCGCCACCAAGGCCGATCATCTGCATCACGAGAGCCATGATCGGCTTCAGGCAATCGTGCGCCGGCTCGCCGACCGGGCGGTGAAGCGGGCCGATCTTTCCGGCGCGGAGGTGGAGGTGCTTGCGATGGCTGCCGTGAGGGCGACGCGCGAAGGCACGGTCACGCAGGGCCGCGAGACTCTGCCCGTTATCATCGGCACGCCTCTCACGGGGGAGACGATCGCCGGCGAGGTCTTCGACGGGGAGACCGAAACGGCCATTTTTCCGGGCGACCTCCCGGCCGCGCCCGACACAGTTTTCATGGAATATGGAGCGGGAGAAAGTTCCGCGATCCGCTTCGTCCGCTTCCGCCCGCCCAGGCTCGAAAGGACGGCGGAAGGCGTGACGCTGTCACTGCCGCATATAAGGCTCGATCGCGCCATGGAATTCCTCATCGGAGACCGTCTCGCATGACGCCGACGCGCAAACCGGCTGCTTTTCGCATCGCCGCCGAACAGGCCGACGAGAAGCTGGCGCCTCTTGCCCCGGCCGACACCCCCAACCCGGCGGAAAGGCGGAAGCCCCGGTCCATTGCGAAAGATGTCGCGATCGTCACGCCGGCGAAGATCGATGTATTCGACGCGGAAGAGGACGATGCGCTGAAAGTACCGCCGCTGCCGGTCGCGCGCAGAAAGCGGTCGCGTCTCGCTGCCATTTTCCTCTCCGCGTTCGGGGCGCTCGCCTCGCTCGCGATCTGGCTTTCGATCGACCGCCTGATCCGCGACCTCTTCGCGCAGGCCGGATGGCTGGGTTGGGTGGCGTTCGGCTTGGCGATCGTCGCCGCACTGTCGCTGCTTGTCATTCTCGTGCGCGAGTTTTGGGCGCTGAGGAGGCTGGCGTCAGTGGAAAAAATGCGCGCCGAAGCGGAGGACGTCCTGGCGTCGAACAATGAGAAGAAAGCACGCGCGCTCGCTGATGAGCTTGCCGCCTTCCTCTCCTCCAAACCCGAAACGGCCGCCGGTCGGCGCACGCTTGCGGAACTCGAAGGCGAAATCATCGACGGCGCCGATCTTGTGCGGCTGACCGAAAGCGAGTTGATGGCGCCGCTCGACCGGCGCGCGCATGAACTGGTGCTCGATGCAGCAAAGCGCGTCTCGGTCGTGACCGCGGTTTCGCCCCGCGCCCTCGTCGATATCGGCTATGTCCTGTTCGAGGCGAGCCGGCTGATCCGGCGGCTCGCGGAACTTTACGGCGCAAGGCCGGGCACAATCGGGTTCTTCCGGCTCGCGCGCGATGTCCTCGCCCATCTCGCGGTCACAGGCTCGATCGCGGTCGGCGACGGCATCGTCCAGCAGCTTATCGGCCACGGTCTTGCGGCAAAGCTTTCCGCCAAGCTCGGCGAAGGGGTGGTGAATGGCATGATGACTGTCCGCATCGGCATCGCGGCGATTGAAACCGTGCGCCCCCTGCCCTACGCTGCGGGACGGCGCCCGAAGATCGGCGACTTTCTCGCGGCGCTCACCTCCTTCGCCACGCGTAAGGCGAATGAGGAAAATGCCAGGTAACCGTCCGACTAACATTCGATGTGATAATTTCCTCGGATAAACGTTCGACGCCATGTCGGAGTTGGTAGAGTCTCGTTCGTCCTTGGGGCGTCTGTTCCAGCAATCCAGGAGGATAAACGATCATGCCCAACACCGTACGTTTGCACCGCGTCCTGGCAACCAGCCCGGAAAAGGTCTATCGCGCGTTCATCGAGGCGGATGCACTCGCGAAATGGCTTCCGCCGAACGGCTTCACCTGTACCGTGCACCATCTCGAGGCGACGGTCGGCGGCACGTTCAAAATGTCCTTCCGGAACTTCACGACGGGCGAAGGCCACGCCTTCGGCGGCGAATATCTCGAACTCGTCCCCGGCGAACGTCTGCGCTACACCGACAAATTCGATGATCCCAACCTCGCGGGCGAAATAGAGGTGCGCGTTACGTTGAAAAAAGTATCGGTCGGCGCCGAGATCGATATCGTTCAGGCAGGATTGCCGGACGTCATTCCGCTCGAGGCTTGTTATCTCGGCTGGCAGGAATCGCTCAGAAACCTGGCAAGGCTCGTCGAACCCGAGATCAATCAATAGCGTATGAAGACGAGCGGCGGCAGCGTATGAAGACGAGCGGCGGCCGCCGTACCGCTTGATTGTCCGGATGATTCGGCGGTGCGGCGAAGGGCCATCCGCGGTTGCCAAGGCAATAGTTGCGAAATGCCGCGCGCTGCCGCAAACTTCCCCTGCAAGCTAAGCCGCGCGCTCCGAGCCGATCGGTCGGGGCGCCGATGGCGGGAGAAAGAAAAATGCATGTCGCCGACATCCTGAAAGCAAAAGGAAACAACGTCGTCACGATCCGTCCCGATACGAACGTAAGAAGCGCCGCCCAAAGGCTGAAGATGGAACGCGTCGGCGCTCTGGTGGTCAGCGAAAACGGCCGCTCCATCGATGGGATTCTGTCCGAGCGCGACATTACCTATGGGTTGGCTGAACAGGGCGGCGCCATACTTGAGCACCCCGTTTCGGACCTGATGACGCGTGGCGTCGTCCATTGCGTTCCGCAGGACAGCATCGCCCATATCGCGAAAGTTATGACGCAAAGGCGGATTCGCCATTTGCCCGTCATGGAGGGCCACAATTTGATCGGCATCGTGAGTATCGGAGACGTCGTCAGGTATCGCCTCGACGAACTGGAACTCGAAGCGAATGTGCTGCGGGATTACGCGACGGTTCGTCACTAGGCCGCTCCGGAAAGCTCAGCGTTCTCGAGCAGATCGCGTCGCGCAGGAGAGAACCTGCGCGCACCTGTTAAAATTAAGCTTGCGAACGCGATCCGTCTCGCTCATCCTGATCGGCGGGAAATATTGACGAAGCGTTAACCATTCTTCTTCATGGTTTTCTCCTATCCTCCTCCGAACGGCGTCGGGCCACAATGAATCTCGCACTCCCCTCCACGATTCTCGTTGCGCTTGCGGCCGTGTCGCTGACCGGTGCGATGGCGCATGCCGCCGATGCCGGCGAGCGCGACGTGAAGTTCTTTCGCTCCGTCGAAGGCCAGTGGTCTGGTCCTGGCGAAGTGGTCGCCGGTAAGTACAAAGGCACCCGCTTCACCTGCGATCTGGTGGGCAGCACGCCTTCAAGGCATGCAGGCATGGATCTCGATGGGACCTGCCGCGTGGGCATGTTCACGCAGAAGATGTCGGCCCATGTGGAGGAGCGCGGCCATAGCGGCTATCACGGAACGTTTCTTGACGGAGCCGCCGGCAAGGGGCTCGACATCGTCGGCGGCAGCGTGGAAGGCAAGAAAGTCGTCTTCGTGCTCAACCGGCATCAGTTAAAAGGGACGATGCTGGCCCATCTGCCCGATCCCAATACCATGAACGTTACGATTTCCGTCAAGGTCAATGACAGCCTCGTACCGGTCATCGGCGTCAACCTCAAGCGCAGCAGCGAGCATGGCGCCAAGCAGGTCGCACAGGAATAAATTCAGCGCGAAGGCGCGTCATGCGGCTCCGACTGCCGAAAGGATTTCAGCGACAGATATTCCCAAATCGCGACTGTAAGCAGGATCGCGGCCGAAGCCGCGCCGAGCGTCAATAGATCGAGCGACGTTCCGACCAAGCCCAGAAGCACCGCCAGAACCGCTCCGACCATGTGCGACAAGGGCAGACGCCCGAATATGCGCGCCTTGAAGAGCATGTTGCCAACGATATAGATCAGCGTTGCGCCCGCGATCACCAGAACGGCGGCCAAGTTCGCTTGGCGACCGGTCGGATGGGCGAGCATCAGTTCGTCGGAAACGGCGGCGATGATGATGCCGGCCACGATGACGATGTGCATATAGGTGTAAGCCACGCGCGCGATGGCGCCGGGATCGTCGGATTTCTCGATCCGGCGGCGGGCGTAATCCGCGCCAATGTTGAAATAGATCCACCACATCGCGACTGTGCCGACAAAGGCGACGAGAAAAGCTGCGGCATGATCGCCGTTCCATGTCATTTCGCTGAAGGTCGCGCCGGTGGCGAGGACGGATTCCCCCAACGCGATGATGACGAAAAGCGCGCAGCGTTCCGAGAGATGGCCGCCATCGACGTCCCAATCGGCCGTGGTCGAGCGCCCGAGGCCCGGCACCCGAAAGCCCGCGGCGGGAGACATGTAATCAATCACCAGCGCGATCACCCACAGAACGAAACGGGCCTGCCCTTCCACAACGCCGCCGGTGATCCAGACCATTCCGGAAACGGCCAGCCAGATGCTGATGCGCTGGAAATTGCGGTAGTTGCCGGGATTATGGCCTCTCAGCGCCCACATCATGAAGAGTGAACGGCCCAATTGCATGAAGACATAGGCCGAGGCGAAAGCGAGGCCCTTTCCGCCGAACGCCTCGGGAATGGATGTCGACAGGACCAGGCCCGCAAGCATCAAGACCAGAAGCATCAACCGCACGGAATTGCGTTGCGGGTCGAGCCAGTTCGTCACCCAGGACGTGTAGACCCACACCCACCAGACCGCCATGAAGAGAAGCAGAGCCCGGATCGCGCCTCCCGCCGTCAGATGATGAAGCAGCGTGTGGGACGTCTGCGTCACCGCGAAGACGAAGACCAGATCGAAGAAAAGCTCGACATATTCGACCCGAGCTTCCTCGTCTTCACCTCTCCGGCGCTGAAGATCTCTTGCGGAAGCGAAAAGCATGCCGTCGAACCGTCTCCTTCCCGTCACAAAGCGGATTTTTGCTTCGGGAAAGGGCTCAAGGCAAGTTGCGCGGTAAGCGATCGGCAGGCGAGCGCCACCAGTTCCCGCCATTCGTGACGCGTTCGATGCCGCTGGCGTCCGGTCGTGCGCCGAGTTGATCCATCTTTTTTCCGCCGATCGCGATTTCCGGCGCGATCTCCTTCAGCGGGATGAGGACGAAGGCGCGTTCGGCGAGGCGCGGATGGGGGATCGTCAGGCCGTCCTCGTCGATCATAATGTCGTCATAGAGCAGGATGTCGATATCGATGGTGCGTGGCCCCCAGCGTTCGTTTCTGGCGCGTTTCAGAAGCCGTTCCTCTTCGAGGCAGAGGGAGAGCAGGTCGCGCGGCGACAGCGCCGTGGATATCAAGGCAGCTGCGTTCAGGAAGTCGGGCTGGTCGATCTTGCCCCAGGGCGGCGTCCGATAGAGCGACGAGACGGCGACGACCGAACAGGCCCGGTCGGCGTCGATCGCGCGGAGCGCCGCCGCCATCGTCGCGGCGGGGTCGCCGATATTGCCGCCAAGGCCGAGAAAAGCAGTGACACGGCCACTCATCTATCGCTCGCCGGATGCCATTACCGCATCCGCCATTTTGAGGGCGTCCCGGTTGGCGGCGACGTCATGGACGCGGAAAATCGCGGCGCCCTTCAGGCGCAGGATGACGCTCGTCGCCGCCGTGCCGATGGCGCGTTCAGCGTGGAGTTCCCGGCCGGTGACGTGCCCGACGAAACGCTTGCGCGAGGCGCCAACGGTAAGGGGATAGCCAAGCGCATGCAGTTCCTCGAAGCGGGCCATCAGTTTCAGATTGGCTTCGGGCGTCTCCTTGGCGAAGCCGAAGCCGGGATCAAGCACGATGGCGTCGTCCGCAACTCCCGCCCGGCGCGCGATCTCAAGCGACCGGCGCAGGAAGGAAAACTGGTCGGCGATGACATCCGGATCCTTTTGCCGCTCGCGGCCGGTATGCATGAGGATCAGCCCCGCCATGGTTTCCGCAGCGACGGCGGCGATTTCCGGATCGCGCTGCGCCCCCCAGACATCGTTGATGATATGGACGCCATGCTCGACCGCGAGCTTCGCCGTTTCGGCCCGATAGGTGTCCACCGACAGGATCACGTCGTCCTTGGCCAGCGCGTCGATCACCGGCAGGATGCGCGCCTGTTCCTCGGCGGCGGAAACGGCTGCTCCACCCGGCCGCGTCGATTCTCCGCCGATGTCGATGATCGCCGCGCCCTCCGCCATCATCCTCCGCGCATGGTCGATCGCCACTTCCGTCCTGGCATGTTGGCCGCCGTCGGCGAAGGAATCCGGCGTCACGTTCAGGATGCCCATGATGAGGGACGTGGGTCCGAGATCAAGGCTGCGGCGATGCGCCAGGCGCCATTGCCAGCTTTTCATCCTCTCTCCGTACCCTCTCACGCCACGCCGAGCTTCTTCTGCAGGCTGGTCGACGAGGTGGTGTACTGGAAAACGATGCGTTCCGCCGGGCTGATATAGTGCTTCGCCGCCTGCGCCATCAGCGCGGCCTCGTGGAAGCCCGACAAGATGAGCTTGAGCTTGCCGGGATAGGCGTTGATGTCGCCGATCGCGAATATGCCCGGCACCGAGGTCTGGAACCTTTCCGTATCGACGGGAATAAGGTTTTCGTGGAGGTTCAGCCCCCATTCTGCTATCGGCCCGAGCTTCATCGTCAGGCCGAAGAACGGAAGGAGCCTGGTGCAGGAGATCTCTACCTCGCCGTGGGGTCCTTTCACGGTTGCCGACCGCAGCACCCCGTTCTCGCCCGAAAGCGCCGTGACCTGTCCGATCTGGAAGCGGAGTTTGTCCTCCTCGTGCAGCGCGAACATCTTGTTGACGCTATCGGGCGCGGCGCGGAACTCGGCGCGGCGATGCACGAGTGAGACGGAGCGGGCGACGGGCTGCAGGTTCAACGTCCAGTCGAGCGCCGAATCCCCTCCTCCGACGATCAGAAGATCCTGGCCGCGGAAGTCCTCCATGCGCCTGACGGCATAGAAGACGCTCTTGCCCTCGAAATCCTCGATAGCGGGGATCGGCGGCCGCTTCGGCTGGAACGAACCACCGCCGGCCGCGATCACCACCGCCTTCGCCTCGAATACTTCGCCTTCATCGGTGGTGACGCGGAACGACCCGTCCTCGCGCTTCTCCAGCGCCGAAATCATGCGATTGAAGGTGAATTGCGGCTGGAACGGCTCGATCTGCTCCATGAGCCTGTCGACCAATCCTTGCGCGGTGATCAGCGGCCAGCCCGGGATATCGTAGATCGGCTTTTCCGGATAGAGTTCGGCGCACTGGCCGCCCGGCCGGTCGAGAATATCGACCAGATGGCATTTGAGATCGAGCAGCCCGAGTTCGAACACGGCGAAAAGGCCGACCGGCCCCGCGCCAACAATCAGGACATCGGTTTTCGTGAGTTCAGACATTTGTTGATCCTCGGCTCTTCAGCGCCGGAACACCGCTTCAGGACCGTCATGGAATGACGGGTTTTCGCCGTCTCCCCAGCTACGACCTTGCCTCAACCCTGGCGTTCGGGGACACGGACGATAAGGCCGTCCAGTTCGTCGCGGACCTTGATCTGGCAGGAAAGCCTCGAATTCGGCCGCACGTCGAAGGCGAAATCGAGCATGTCCTCCTCCATCGATTCCGGCTCTCCGACAATTCCGGTCCAGCCTTCATCGACGTAGACATGGCAAGTCGCGCAGGCGCAGGCGCCGCCGCACTCCGCCTCGATACCGGGAACGCTGTTCCTTATGGCGTTTTCCATCACCGTCGAGCCGTTTTCGGCATCGATGTCATAGGAAGTGCCGTCGAAGGCGATGATGTGCAGCTTGGTCATTGAAAGGCCCCAGAAAGACCCTGCCGACATAATCACTCCGCCCGCCAAGTCAACAGCCAGCGACGGAACATGCAATGAGGCCAAGACGGAAGCCGCAACCAATCCGTTTCGGGAAGGAGCCGGCCCGAAACGGAGCGTCAGCGGCTGATGGCGGCGATGAAGTCCCGGACCTCCTCGACACGGCGGGCGAGCTTCTTCGGCAGCGCGGCGTCTTCCGGATGCTTCTCGATGTCCGAAGCGCATTCGGCGACCGCGAAGGCGCCGATCCCAAGCGCCGCCCCCTTCAGGGCATGAGCAAGGCTTCTGCGCTCGTTGAGATCGGCGTGGGCGATGCTCTCCCGCGCCATCAGCGCCTGATGCAGGAACATGGCAAGAACTTCGGCTTCCAGAGCCCGGTCGCCCATCGTCTGACGGGAAAGATGGACGAGATCAACAGGTCTTGCGCGGGAAAGCGCGCAGGCCTCACCCCCTGGCATGGCATAGGCAACCGCCTGGGCGTCCTGGAATTGCATTAATCACTCTCCTGCGCAATCAACTTGAACTCGGCTTAGCAAGAATCAGACCACAGCGTATCGAGCTCTGGCCGATTCCCCCTTACCAACCGCGGTTAACCACTCCCGACGGTTTGGGAGCGGCCATCCACGCGGCTTTCATGGCGATTTCTAGGCGGCGCGCCATGGACAAGGGGTTAATGTCAACGTTAACGGCTGTTGCCGGCCCGAAAAATTTCGCGACAGTCACAAATGCTGTTAACCTTGTGTTTAAACTTTTACCCATCGGCGTGAATGCGGGTTTCCTTTCCCCCGGTGTGCCAGTACGATACGACCGGACCATAATAAGCCAGTGTGCGGGCACGAGGCGTCCGAAGGACGGCCCGCGCATCAAAATAGGTACAGGGTAAGGCGGCAATGGCGCGCAAAACGACCAAGACAGTCAATTTCGATTCCGACGTTGCGAAACAGTTGGAAGAAGCGCTTGATCTCGATTTCGGCAATTCGGAACTGGAGGGCGGCCTCGACATCGCTGCTTCCATGGAAGATCTGGAAGCGCAGATTTCCCAAGCAGCCGAAGAGCTTGCGCGGGAAACTCAGATAAAGGCCCAAAGCCGTCAGACGCCGCCCGAACCGGCGAACCAGTCGTCCCAGCCTTCAGCGATCGACCCCGCCTCGCTCGTCAATGTCAAGGAGGAGGCAAAAGCCCCCCTGGCGGAACCGCCGGCGGCGAAGTCGGCCGCCGCGCCTGCGTCTTTCGAAAAGGTCCTGGAAAAAACGACGGCGGAGAAGGCTCCCGCGGAGAGGGTTCCGGCTCAGGTTTCGCGCCCCGTTGAAACACAACCGGCGCCACGCGCCGGCTTTGCTCCGGCCAATGACGACCGGCAGAAGGATTACAGCGCCATCCTCAGCCGGCTGGAGCGGCGCGCTCCCCGCACCGTCTATTGGGTCGCGCTTTTGGTTTCGATCATCTGGGCTGCCGGCGGGCTCCTGTTCGACAACCTTCTCTCGGGCCCGAAGATATGGGAAATCAGAAGCTTCGACCAGTTCCTTCGATCGCCTCATTCGATCGCGATCGCGCTCGGCATCGTTTTGCCGATCATTCTTTTCTGGGCCTTTGCGGTCATGATCCGCAGGTCTCAGGAGATGCGCCTTGCCGTCCGCTCGATGACCGAGGTCGCGTTTCGCCTCGCTGAGCCGGAAAGTCTGGCGCAGGACCGGATTTCACTCGTCGGACAGGCCGTTCGCCGCGAGGTGCAGGCGATGGGCGAAGGGATCGAGCGCACGCTTGCCCGCGCCGTGGAACTGGAGACGCTGGTTCATACCGAGGTCAGCGAACTCGAACGCGCCTATTCGGAGAACGAGGTGCGCATCCGGGCCTTGGTCGACGGACTCGGCAGCGAACGCGAGGCGGTCATCAACCACGCCGAACGCGTGCGCGCGTCGATTGCCGGCGCGCACCAGCAGTTGGAGAGCGAACTCGGCGCGGCTACCGACAACATCCGCGACAATATTCTGGGCGCCTCGACCAAGCTTTCCATGACCATCAATGAGTCGGGCGAGAAGCTGCTCGGTCGCCTCAATGAAAACGGCTCGCTCCTGCAGGAGGGCATCGAGCAGCGCCTCGACACCCTTTCCGAACGGATCAGTACGTCGGGAGAGGCCTTCGCCAGCTTGCTCGACACGCGCATCGCCGCGCTGACGGAAAGCGCCTCGCAATCGACGCGGTCGCTTTCGGACATGCTGAACGAGCGGACCAGCAGCATCGTCTCCCTCCTTGGCGACGCCACGAAGACGCTCAGCGACGAGTTCGATACGCGGCTTGCCGGCATCGAGCGGACGCTTGCCGAGCGCGGCCAATCGCTTATCAGGGAGTTCGAAACGCGCGCCGAGACGCTCGATGCGGGCACGCAGAGGCTTAACGCAGCGCTCGAGGCCCGCGCGCGCCAGATCAACGAGACGCTGGCCGAGCGCGCCAGGGAGCTGGCCGGAACGTTCAATTCCGGCAAGCAGGACATCGCCACGCTCATCGACGAAGGCAAGGCGACGATCGGCATGGAGCTTGCCGAACTCGTTCTTTCGACATCGAGCATGATCGAGGCGCGCGCGGCCGACTTTTCCTCCCGTCTCGCCGCCGGCCGCGACCAGGTCAGCCAGGCGCTCGACGGCGACATCGCCAGGATTTCCGAGGAACGCGCCAAGCTCGACACGATCATCGAGGGGCATGCGCTCGCGCTTTCGCAAAGCCGCGACAATCTTTCCCAGGCGGTCGCCAACGATCTCCAGAAGATCGGCGAAACCCGCACCGAGATCGAGGCCGCAATCCAGCGCCAGATCGCAAGTTTCACGGAAGGCCGGGGCCTTCTCAGCAAGGCGCTCGAAGAGGATTTGCTGAAGGTGCAGGAGGAGCGCGGGGCGATCGACGTGTCCGTCAACCGCCATCTTGCCAAACTGGTCGAAGGCCGGCAGCTCATGCGCCGCGCGCTCGACGAGGATCTGCAGAAGCTCGTCGACAGCCGCGCCGAGATCGATGCTGCGATCGCGGAACATTCCAACCGGTTGGCGAATCAGCTTGCCGAGGGGCGCGAAGCGGCGCGGCGCGTTCTCGACGAGGATCTGGAGAAACTCACGCAATCGCGCGCAGAGATCGACGACGCCATCGGGGTCCATCTTGCCCGCCTGTCCGACGGTAGGGCCGATTTGCAGGCGGCGTTGCAGGACGATCTCGACAGGCTGGCGGAATCGCGGCGCGAGATCGACATTTCGCTTGAGAAGCACACGGCCAAGCTGGTCGATGGCCGCAATGCGCTAAGCCAGGTGATGGCCGACGATATGGCGCAGGTGACGGCTGCGCGCGCGGCGCTCGACGAGAGCGTTCGCGCCCATGTCGATCGTCTGGCGGAAGGCCGCGATCTGCTGAGCCGCGTGATGGAGGGCGACTTGCAGAAGCTGTCTGACAACCGCGCCGCCATCGACCAGAACGTGGCGGAGCACGTGCGCCAGATCGCCGAAAGCAGGACGGCCATCACTGTGGCCCTCACCTCCGAGGTCGAGAAGATAGACGATGCGTTCCGCCGCCAGACAGGCGTGATCGAGGAGCGGACGCAATCGATGGAGCGAGCCCTCTCGACCGGTGTGGACAATGTCCGTTCGACGCTCGAAAAGAGCGCCGTCGTGGTCGCCGGCGCCTTGCGCGAGAAGGTGCTCGAAGTCACGGCGGCCTTGCGCAACGAGGCCGGCCAGGCTTTCACGGATGCCGACCGCAAGGTCGCGGAACGCGCGGCCGAGACGGCGGAGCTTCTCTCCGCCCGCGCCGCCGAGATCGCGCGCACCTTCGACGATGCGGATCAACGCCTCGTCACGCGCGCCCAGGACGCGGCGAACGCTTTGGCCGAGCGGGCGCAGGAACTCGCCAGCACATTCGAGACGGCGGACGAACGCATCGCCAACCGGATTGGCGAAGCGGCGGCGGCACTTGCCGCGCGCTCCGGCGATATCGCCGAAGCGTTCGACGACGCAGACCGGAAGCTTGCCGCCCGCGCGGAAGAGATGGCGAGCCGCCTCACCGCGACGGCGGAGCAGACCGTCGACCGTCTCGCGACCGGCGCCCGTCAGGCCGCCGATGTGCTCGAAAATCGGGCCGACCGGATGACCGGCACGCTCGGCGAAGCGGAACGCCGACTTGCCGCGGCGAGCGAGGAAACGGCGAACAGCCTTGCCGCCCGCGCCGACGAGGTGGCAAAGGCGCTGGCGGAACGCACCGCTGAGATCACCGGCGCTTTTGACAATGTGGACAAGCGCCTCGCCTCGCGCGCCGAGGAAACGGCTTCGTCGCTCGTCGCTAAGGCGGCCGGGATCGCCTCGGCCTTCGAGGAAGCGGACCAGCGCATTATCGCCCGCACGCATCAGACTTCTGCCGAGCTCGACGCCCGCGCCGCCTCCATCAGCGAAGCGTTGGCTGTGGTGGAGCAGAAGCTCGCTTCCGGGACGGACCAGCTCGTCGGCCGCGTCGGCCTGCAGATCGGGGATGCCGAAACCCGCCTGTCGCGGGCTGCCGATGTTTTGGGCGAAAAGCTGCGGGACCGGCTCGGCCAGGCCGAATCGCAGCTCGTGGCGCATGCAAATGCGATCGCCGAAACCTTCTCTTCCGTCGATCAGCACATCGGCGAGCGCACAAGCCATGCGTCGAGGACCCTCGATCAGCAGACGCGCGAGCTGAACGCCATGCTGGCCTCACGCTCTGCCGAAATATCGAAGATCATGGATGATACGGCCAAGCCGCTCATCGAGCGCCTGTCGGAGAGCGGGGGGGACCTGCAAAGGAGCCTCGAAGAGGCGACGCAGCGGGCGACCGAGCGGCTTCGCTCGGAGAATGCGGCCCTCGTCAACGCACTTGCGAACAGGACCGCCGAGACCCTTACCGCCATCGAAGGCTCGCGCATGAGCCTGTCGGAAGGCGTCGGCGATCTAATCGACCGACTCTCAGGCTCCAACGCCCAGCTTGCGGAACTCATCGACCTGGCGACGAACAGTCTCGGCGGCATCGACGAACGGCTCAGCCAGACGACGCAGAACTTCGCCGCCACGACCGAGAAAGCCGCCCAAACCTTCTCGAGTTCGGCGCGGCTGATCGACAGCAATGCGGGCAAGCTGACGGAGCTTTCGTCGCATACATTGCGGGAGATCGCGTCCATAGCCGCCCGCTTCGACGAGCACGGCAAAGTGCTGACCGGCGCTTCGGACCTCCTCGCCTCGGCGCAGACCAATCTCTCCTCGACATTGCAGGACAGGGAAAAGGCCCTGGAGGAACTGGCGGTCGGCCTCGTCAAGAAGTCCGAGGATATCGAGCGCGTCATGCGCTCCTATGAAAGCCTCGTTGGGCGGGCGCTCGAACAAGCGGAAGGCAAGACGCGCGAATCGACCGAGCAGATTCGGGCCGTCATCACCGACGTGGTCGAGGCGGCGACGGAGCGCTTTGCCGAAGCGACGGTGGAAATCCGCCGCACGGCAGGCGCCATCCGCTCGGACCTCGAAGAGACCCGCGCCGAATTGAGAAAGGGCGTGCTCGATCTCCCGAACGAGACAAAGGAATCCACCTCCGCCATGCGGCGCGCCGTCACCGAACAGATAAACGCGCTCAAGGAACTCTCGGAAATCGTCGCCAAATCGGGCCGCATGTTCGACACGCCCGAAACGTCAGCAGCTCCCCGGCCGGCGGCTCCCGTCGCTCCGGCAGCTCCAGCCGGATCGACCGTCAGGCCGTTCCGCGAAACGCCCCGGCCGCAATTGCCTCGAGCGGACGAGAATGTGTTGACGCAGCCGGCCAAGACGGAAACCGCGCCGGAGCGGCGTGCGCCCTCCGCCGAGCCTGTGCTACGGCTTGCCTCCGAAACCGACAAACCCGCGCCGGTCCGGACCAGCGAGGGCGGGCAGCAGCAGAGCAGAGGCTGGGTTCGCGACCTGCTTCGCGGCGCGTCGGCCGAAGAGCCGCGCAACCCGGCCGGACAGCAGACGCCGCGCTCTCCTGAAAACCAGCGCTCGCCGCTTCATGTCGTCGAATCGCTCAATTCGCTTTCGGTCGATATTGCGCGCGCCATCGATCACGAAGCATCGATCGAGCTTTGGGACCGCTATCGCCGCGGCGAGCGGAATGTCTTCACCCGCCGGCTCTACACGCTAAAGGGCCAGCAGACCTTCGACGAAATCCGCCGCAAATATCAGAACGACAGCGAGTTCCGTGCCGCCGTCGATCGCTATTGCGACGATTTTGAGAAGCTGCTCAAGGACGTGACGCATAACGACCGCGACAGCATGATGACGCACACCTACCTGTCGTCTGATACCGGCAAGGTCTACACCATGCTGGCCCATGCGGCGGGGCGGCTGCACTGAGCGGCGCTTACGCCACAAAATGACGGGGCAAAAGCGGGGTTTCGGCCCCGCTTTTCTGTCGAAGCAGTTCACCGCTCATGCGCCTGCCGGCCCTGTCTCCCGCGGGCGGCGGAGCGATGCCCATCTCTGGGGTTCGGAGAACAAAACGGCGCGCGGCCGTCTTCCTCGGGCTTGTCCGAAGATCTATTTCGACTGGCGCACTCGCGGCTGCTCCGGCGGAGCCGAAGGCGATCGCGGCATGTCGATTTCGGCCCACCTCAACGATAGAGCATTTCCGCTTTTCTCCGAATCGCGAAAATGCTCTATCTCGTTGCTTTCACGCAATTCCGAACGCAAAACCGCCGTGCACTTTTGCTGGAATTGCTCTAGTAGACAATCAGACCGCCACATCGGGCAGCATATTGTGCGAGGAGTGAATTCCTCAAAGCACTGAAGCAGACCAGCTGACGATATCCGACGCCGCATTGTCGAAGGCGCGGTCGAGCGCCTTGACCAGCGCGGCATTGCCGGTGCCGATCACCGGCGCGTCTGCGGTGAAAAGCTTCTGCGTCCTCACTTGGCCATTGCGGTCGTTGAGCAGGCGCACGAAAAGTGACACCTCCGCATGGGCGTTGCCGCTCGCCACAACATCGAACGCCCTTATGTCCGCGATAACCTGATAGTCGATCGCCAGCCCCTCTCCCGGCTTACCCACGCCGGCGAAGCGGCCGCTCTTCTGAAGCGCCTCTATCAGCCGCGCCTGCACCACCTTGGGCAGCCTGTCCGCCCATTGCGCGCCCTTCAGATATTCGATCACGCCCGGAGACGGCTTGATGACGATGTTCTGGCTGTCGAACGACTTGATCGCCGACGGCTCCGCGACAAGAATTTGCAGATGGTGCGAACGGCTCGCAGCCGGCGCCGAGGAAGGCGCCGAAAGATCATAGGTGTCGAGCGGCTTCGATCCGCCGAAAAGCGCACAACCTGAAAGAAACAGGGCCAAGGACACCACGCCCAAGCTTGCCGAACGCTTCAATGCCACGCGGTTTTCCCTACCGGCGGCAGGCGCGGCAGGCCCCTTCTTTTCCCACAACCCTGTCTTGCGAAAACAGGAAACAATGTCAACGCCGCAAGCGCCCATCATACTGACGGACCGAACCCTCTCCACCGGTAAGTATGCGCTGGGGATTCTCGGCCAAGCCGCTGATCGCCTGTTCGATGCGGCCGATCGCTCTCCGCGCGTCGTTGATCAGCTGATTCGCATTCTCCAGCCCCTGATTCGAGAAAC
>JBQCEL010000065.1:0-2486 GCA_051960255.1 Rhizobiaceae bacterium | reverse complement strand
TTTGGCTTCGAATTGTATTCGTTTATAGTGCGGTCTGGTTTTTACAGATCGCGGAGGAAGCGGTGCCCGATTCGCCCCTGTACGACATCTTCATTGTGGGCGGCGGGGTGAACGGGTGCGGCATAGCGCGTGACGCCGCCGGGCGCGGCTTTTCCGTCTTCCTCACCGAAATGAACGATTTGGCGAGCGGCACGTCTTCAGGCTCGACCAAACTTATTCATGGAGGCCTGCGCTACCTCGAATATTATGAGTTCCGGCTTGTCCGCGAGGCGCTGATGGAGCGCGAGGTTTTGTGGCGAAACGCGCCGCATATCATCCATCCGATGCGTTTCGTCCTGCCCTACCAGAAAGGGCTGCGCCCTAAATGGCTGCTGAGACTCGGCCTGTTCCTCTATGACCATATCGGCGGCCGCAAGCTGTTGCCGCCAACCAGGACGCTCGATCTGAGGCGCGATCCGGCCGGACGGCCGCTGAAACCCGGCTTCTCCACGGCATTCGAATATTCCGATGGTTGGGTCAATGATGCGCGCCTCGTCGCCCTCAACGCCCGCGACGCGGCGAATCGTGGAGCGGTCATTCAGACCCGCACAAAATTGACGCGTGCGGAACGCGCCGACGGTGTCTGGCGTCTCACGATCGAAAACGGCCTCACCGGCGAGCGTGAAGAGGTCAAGGCGCGTCTGCTGGTCAATGCGGCCGGCCCGTGGGTCGATCACGTGCTCTCCGCCGCGCTCGGGCGGACCGACGCGCACAATGTCCGGCTCGTCCAGGGCAGCCACATCGTCATCCGCAAGAAATTCGATGATCCGCGCGCCTATTTCTTCCAGAACAAGGATGGCCGCATCATCTTCGCCATTCCCTACGAGAACGATTTCACGCTAATCGGCACGACGGATCGCGACTTTGACGGCGATCCCCACACCGTACACATAAGCGAGGCCGAAACCGATTATCTCTGTGCCGCGGCGAGCGAATATTTCGCCGAACCGGTGCGCCGGGAGAATATCGTCTGGACCTATTCGGCCGTTCGTCCGCTCTTCGACGACCACGCCTCCAAGGCGCAGGAGGCGACGCGCGACTATGTCATCAAGACGGAGGCGCCAGACGGCGAGGCGCCGCTGATCAACAGCTTCGGCGGGAAGATCACGACTTTTCGCCGCCTTTCGGAATCCGTCCTGGAGAAGGCCGAAACCTGCCTCGGCAAACGCGGCGCGCCCTGGACGGCGTCCGCCCCCCTCCCCGGCGGCGACTTCCCCGTCAACGGCTATGCCGGCGAGGTAGCGCGGCTCGAAAAGGATTATCTTTTCCTGGAGCATGCTCACGCGGCGCGGCTGATCCGGCTTTACGGAACGCGGGCGCGGGCGATCCTCGGCAAAGCCAAAGATTATGCAGGGCTCGGCGTTCGTTTCGGCGCCGACCTTTACGAGGCGGAGGTTCGTTATCTGATGCGCGAGGAGTGGGCCTTGACTGCGGAGGATGTCCTGTGGCGGCGGACGAAACGGGGATTGCATTTCAGCGCGGCTGAAGCCCAGGCGCTCGAAAATTTCATGAAAGGCGCATCCACGCGCCCGAAAAGGATCAAGGCGGTCTGAACCGGTTCGGAGGGGAAAGCATGAGTGGTTTTATCCTGGCCATCGACCAGGGCACGACATCCACGCGAGCGATCATCTTCGACCGTTCCATGGCGGTCCTCGGCATTGGACAGCAGGAGTTCCGGCAGCATTATCCGGCCTCGGGCTGGGTGGAGCACGATCCGGAAGACATCTGGAAGACGGTGCTCCATACCGCCAAAGCCGCCTTGAGAAAGGCGAAGCTGAAAGCGGCGGATATCGGTGCCATCGGCATCACCAACCAGCGTGAGACGGTGGTGATCTGGGACAGGGAAACGGGCGAACCGATCCACAACGCCATTGTCTGGCAGGACCGGCGCACCGCCCCGCTTTGCCAGAAACTCAAGAAGGAGGGGCTCGAGGGCCGCTTCTCGCGCAAGACAGGCCTCCTGCTCGACCCTTATTTCGCCGGAACCAAGATCGGCTGGCTGCTCGACAATGTCAAAGGCGCCCGTCGCCGCGCCGAAAAGGGCGAATTGCTCGCGGGCACGATCGATTCTTTCCTGATCTGGCGGCTGACGGGCGGCAAGGCGCATGTCACCGACGCGACCAACGCCTCGCGCACACTTGTCTACGACATCGGCAAGAACACCTGGGACGGCGAATTGCTGAACATCTTACGCATCCCGGAGCGGCTGCTACCCCAGGTGAAGGACTGCGCCGACGATTTCGGCGTAACGGACAAGCGCCATTTCGGAGCCGCTATCCCCATTCTGGGCGTTGCCGGCGACCAGCAGGCCGCGACGGTTGGCCAGGCCTGTTTCCGGCCGGGCATGCTGAAATCCACTTACGGAACCGGTTGCTTCGCCGTTCTCAATACGGGCGAGGCGCTGGTGCGCTCGAAGAACCGCCTGCTCACCACTATTGCGTACCGCC
>JBQCEL010000064.1:0-10430 GCA_051960255.1 Rhizobiaceae bacterium | reverse complement strand
TCTCAGGCTTCAGCGAGACGAAGATGAAGCCGGAATTCGATGCTCGGCCGCCGACGAAGCCGACGACATTCGCCACCGCCGGGTCGCGGCGCACGATCGCTTGCAACTGAGTGAGCTTCTGCCGCATGGCCTGGAAGGAGATGCTCTGGTCGGCTCGAATGCCGCCGATGAGTTCGCCGGTGTCCTGTTGCGGGAAGAAGCCCTTGGGAACCACGGCGTAGAGATAAAAGTTAAGGGCGATGGCGGCGGCGAGGATAATCATCACGGCCGCCACATTGTCGAGCGACCAGGCAAGCGATCGCCCATAGAGACCCCTTATCCGCTCGAATGCGCTTTCTCCAAGGCGTGACAGCAGCGACGGCCGGCCTTCCGGGACCCGGAGGAATTGGGCGCACATCATCGGCGTGGTGGTGAGCGACAGGACAAGCGAAATGACGATCGCCAGCGACAAGGTAACGGCGAATTCCTGGAAGAGGCGTCCGATAATGCCCCCCATCAGCAGGATGGGAAGGAAAACGGCGATTAGCGAAACGCTCATGGAGAGCACGGTGAAGCCGACCTCCCCCGCGCCCTTCAACGCGGCCTGCCGCCGTGGCATGCCGCTTTCGATGTGGCGCATGATGTTTTCCAACACGACGATCGCATCGTCGACGACGAAGCCGGTCGCGATCGTCAGCGCCATCAGCGAGAGATTGTCGAGCGTATAGCCGAGCAGATACATCGCCCCGAACGTACCGAGGATGGAGATCGGCACCGCCACGCTCGGGATCAATGCCGCGCGCCAATTTCGCAGGAAGGCGAACACCACCAGGACGACGAGGACGATCGCGAGCACGAGCGTCACTTCCGTGTCGAGAAGCGAGGCACGGATCATGGTGGAACTGTCGCTCGCGACGGTGAGTTCTGCGCCGGCGGGAATGGACGCCTGCAATTGCGGGATGATGGCGCGGACGCGATCGACCGTATCGATGACGTTGGCGTTCGGCTGCCGATAGAGGATGAGCAGGACCGCCGGCTTGCCATTGGCAAGGCCGAGATTGCGCACGTCCTCCACCGAATCCTCGACATCGGCGACGTCGCGCAGATGCACCGCCGCTCCGTTGCGATAGGCGATGACGAGGTCGCGATAATCCGCCGCATGGCTTGCTTGATCGTTGGTGTAGAGCTGGTAGCGCTTCGGTCCGTCCTCGATGGCTCCTTTAGGACTGCGGGCGTTGGCCGAGGCGAGCGCGGCGCGGACATCCTCAAGCCCGATGCCGTAATGGAAAAGAGCGTCGGGATTGAGTTCCACGCGCACGGCCGGCAGCGAACTGCCGCCGAGATCGACATTGCCGACGCCATCGACCTGCGACAATTTCTGTTGCAGCACGGTCGCCGCGCTGTCGTAAAGCTGGCCGGGCGTCAGCGTATCGGATGTCAGCGCCAGGATCATGATCGGCGCATCGGCGGGGTTGTATTTGCGATAGGTCGGATTGCTGTGCATGTCGGAGGGCAGATCCGCCCTCGCTGCGTTGATCGCCGCCTGCACGTCGCGCGCCGCGCCGTTGATGTCACGGTCTAGGCCGAATTGCAGGATGATGCGTGTCGAGCCGGTGCTGCTCCGCGAAGTCATCTCCGTTACGTCGGCGATCTGGCCGAGATGCCGCTCCAGGGGCGAAGCGACATCCGCGGCCATCGCATCCGGGCTGGCGCCCGGCAGCGACGCCTGGACCGCGATCGTTGGGAAATCGACCTGCGGCAGGGGCGCGACCGGAAGCAGGAAGAAAGCCACCAGCCCAGCGACGGCCAGGCCGATCGTCAGCAACGTCGTCGCGACGGGACGCGCGATGAAGGGAGCGGAGAAATTCACGATGAAGACCCGCGCGGCTCCAGGCGCGCGCGGCCATCGTCGCCCGCTTGGCGGAAGCGCTGCTCCAGCCGCGAAAAGGCGAGATAGATCACCGGCGTCGTGAACAGCGTCAGCACCTGGCTGACGATGAGACCGCCGACGATGGTGAGACCGAGGGGCACCCTGAGTTCCGAGCCAGAGCCTGTGCTCAGCATCAGCGGCAGCGCGCCGAAAAGCGCGGCAAAGGTCGTCATCAGGATCGGCCGCAACCTGAGCAGGCTCGCCTCATAGATGGCGTCGCGCGGGCTCTTGCCTTCCAGACGCTCGGCCTGAAGCGCGAAATCAATCATCATGATCGCGTTCTTCTTCACGATACCGACCAGAAGCACGATGCCGATAATGCCGATCGTGTCGAGATCATGCCCCGTCAGCATCAACGCCAGCAGCGCGCCGACCGTCGCCGACGGCAGCGTCGAGAGGATCGTGACGGGGTGGATGAAGCTCTCATAGAGGACGCCGAGAACGATATAGACGGTGGCAATGGCAGCGAGGACGAGGAGGAGTTCGTTCACGACCGAGGTCTGGAGAGCGAGGGCCGCGCCCTGGAAACTCGTGACCACGCTTGCGGGCATGTTGAGGGAGTGCTCCGCCGCAAGAATGGCGTCCACCGCCTGGCTGAGGGATGTCCCTTGCGCGAGATTGAACGAGATCGTCGCGGCGGGAAATTGCGCGAGATGGCTGACGAGAAGCGGCGCCTGCTTCACCTTGACGGAAACGATCGAGGAGAGCGGCACCTGCCCCGAGCCCGACGACGGCAGATAGATGGCGTTCAGCGCATCCAGCGTGTGCTGAAGCTTGGGGTCGGCTTCCAGGATGACGCGATACTGGTTCGACTGGGTGAAGATGGTCGATATGATGCGCTGGCCGAATGCGTCGTAGAGCGCATTATCGATCGTCGCAGGAGTGATGCCGAAGCGGGCGGCTGCGGCGCGGTCGATGGTGATGTCGGCCGCCAACCCGTCTTGCTGGCTGTTGTTCGTGACGTCGGCGAGTTGCGGCAGCGACGCCAGACGCGCGGTCAGCGTCTTCGTCCATTTCGCCAATTCGGCGGGATCGGCATCCTGCAGCACGAACTGGTATTGCGTCGGGCTGACGGACGTATCGACCGTCAGATCCTGCACGGGCTGCATGTAAAGCGAGATGCCGATGACGTCCGCCGTTTCGCGGCGCAGCCTGCGGATGATCTCGCCGGCATTTGCGCTGCGCTCGTCCTTCGGCTTCAGATTGATCAACATATGGCCGCTGTTCAATGTCAGATTGTCGCCATCGACGCCGATGAAGGAGGACAGGCTGGCCACATCGGGATCCTTCAGGATCGCGGCCGCGAGCTCTTCCTGATGCTTCGCCATGTCAGCATAAGAGATGTTGCCCGCGGCTTGCGTGACGGCCTGGATCGCGCCCGTATCCTGCTCAGGGAAAAAGCCCTTGGGGATGACGACATAGAGATAGGCGGTGAGCGCCAGCGTAGCGACGGCGACGAGAAGCATGAACGCCTGGCGGTCGAGCACCCAGCGCAGGCCCGCCGCGTAGCCTTCGGTCACGCGGTCGAACAAAGCCTGACTCTTGCGGCCGATCCAGCCCTGCCGGCGCTCGGCTGGGGGCTTGAGCAGCCGGGCGCACATCATCGGCACCAGCGTCAGCGACACAAGGGCTGAAATGACGATGGCGATCGAAAGCGTGATGGCGAATTCATGAAACAGGCGGCCGACGACGTCGCCCATGAAGAGAAGCGGTATCAGGACGGCGATCAGGGAAACCGTCAGCGAAATGATGGTGAAGCCGATCTGCGCCGATCCCTTGAGGGCCGCGGCAAGCGGCTTCTCCCCCTCTTCGATAAAGCGGGAAATGTTCTCGATCATGACGATGGCGTCATCGACGACGAAACCCGAGGCGATCGTCAACGCCATCAGCGACAGATTATCGAGGCTAAAGCCCCAGAGATACATCACCGCGAAGGTGCCGACGAGCGAGAGCGGCACCGAAAGGCTCGGGATGATGGTCGCCGGCACGTTGCGCAGGAAGAGGAAGATGACGAGGACGACGAGGAGGACGGCGAGACCCAGTTCGAACTGCACGTCGCGCACGGAAGCGCGTATGGTGGTCGTTCGATCGGTCAATGGCGTGACGGTGATCGACTGCGGCAGCGAGGCGCGCAGTTGCGGCAGAAGCGCCTTGATCGAATCCACGACCTGAATGACGTTCGCGCCTGGCTGCCTCTGGATGTTGAGGATAATCGCCGGCGTCGTGTTCATCCAGGCGCCGAGCTTTGTGTTCTCCGGCCCTTTGACGATATCGGCGACGGCGGACAGCCTGACCGGCGCGCCGTTGCGATAGGCGATCACCGCATCGGCATATTGCGACGGATCCTCGATCTGGTCGTTCGCGTTGATGGTGTAGGAGCGTGCCGGGCCGTCGAAGCTGCCCTTCGGCGTGTTGACATTGAGATTGCCGATCGTCGTGCGCAGATCGTCGATGTTGAGTCCCATCGCCGAAAGCGCCCGCAAATTGACGCGGATGCGCACGGCGGGGCGATGCCCACCGCTCAGGCTGACAAGGCCCACACCGGCGATTTGCGATATCTTCTGCGCCAAGCGCGTCTCGGCGTAGTTCTGCACTTCGGTCAGCGGTAGCGTCTTCGACATCACCGCAAGCGTCAGGATCGGCGCGTCGGCGGGGTTGACCTTGGCATAAATCGGTGGGGCGGGCAGGTCGGACGGCAGCAGATTGCCGGCTGCGTTGATCGCCGCCTGCACTTCCTGCTCGGCAATATCCAGACCCAAATCGAGATCGAAGCGGAGCGTGATGACGGAAGCGCCGGCGGAGCTTTGCGAGGACATCTGGTCCAACCCCGGCATCTGCCCGAACTGGCGTTCGAGCGGCGCCGTGACCGAAGATGTCATCACGTCTGGGCTGGCGCCGGGATAGAAAGTCTGCACCTCGATCGTCGGATAATCGACTTCGGGAAGCGCCGAAAGCGGCAGAAAGAAATAGCCGATCGCGCCGACCAGGAAGACGGCGACCATGAGCAGCGTGGTCGCGACCGGACGGAGGATGAAGAGACGCGAGGGGCTTAGCTCGCTGTCATCGCGCCGTTCGGATTGCGGCCTGTGGCCGGACCGGAAGAGCTTAGCCATTTCCGCCGTCGCCGGTGGACTGTGATGTTCCACCCGAATTCGAGCCGGCGCCGCGATGCTGGTGGCCCGAATGTCCGCCGAAGCCTTGCGACCTGCGACGCTCACCCGGCTTGGCGGCCGAAGCGGCAGGCTTCGGCGCGCCGCCCGCGGCCGGTATGCTGACCTTGGCGCCCTCCTTCAGGCGATCGACGCCATCCACCACGACCTTTTCGCCGAGCTTGAGACCGGAAACGACCTGCGTGACATTCGCATCCGAAGCGCCAGTCTTGATCGTCCGCACCGATACCGTGTCGTCGGCATTCACCACATAGACGTATGTACCGGGTGCGCCATGCTGGATCGCTGCATTGGAGACGACCGGGATGTCGGACAGGGTGCGCACCAGGAGTTGCACATTGACGAACTGGTTGGGGAAGAGCGCCTCGTCGGTGTTGTCGAAATCGGCGCGCAGCTTCACGGTCCCGGTAGTGGTGTCGATCTGGTTGTCCACGGTCTGAAGCGTGCCGTTAGCGATCTTGTGCTGGTCGTCGCGGCCAAAAAGCGTGACCGGCAGGATGTGGCCCTCACGAATCTGGTCGGTCACTTCCGAAAGGTTGTTTTCCGGGATCGAAAAGATGACGGAGATCGGATGGATCTGTGTGATGACGACGATGCCGTTGGTGTCGCCCGGCGTCACGTAATTGCCGACATCGATCTGCCGGAGGCCGACACGGCCATCGATCGGCGAGACGATATGACAATAGGCGATATTGACCTTTGCCGCGTCGATCTGCGCCTGATCGGACTGCACGGTGCCTTCATGAGATTGGACGGTCGCCTTCTGGGTGTCGATCTGCTGTTGCGTCACGGTTGCCGAATTGAGCTTCTGATACCGGTCCAAGATCCGCTTGGCGTCCGCCAACAGCGCCTGGTCACGGGCCAGTTGCCCCTCCAGTTGCTCGAGGGCGGCGCGATAGGCTCGATCGTCGATCTGGGCGAGAAAATCGCCCTTCTTGACTTCCTGTCCCTCCTTGAAGCCGATCTCGGTGAACTGGCCGCTGATCTGCGGGCGCACCGTCACCGTGGCAAGCGACGTCACGGTGCCGAGCGCATTCAGCTCGATCGGGATCGTACCGGTTTTAACTTCGGAAACGGCGACGGGCTGCGGCGGCATGCCGGCCGCATTGGGGTGCCGCGCGCTGCGTCCGCTATGGAACCCTATGTTCTTGTGAACGGTAGCGGAGAAGGGGCGATACCAGAAGACAAGGCCAGCCGCCACGGCGACCAGAACCAGCGTAACGAGCCAACTCCAGCGCCTTCCACGCCGCCTCGTCTCTTTCGGCGGCGAAGAGGCCGGCTCATCGAGCGGCAGATATCGCCTGTCTACCTTGTCGTCCACTTTGTCGCCTATCGTTGGTTCATAGAGCCGGTCAAGGCTGGATCGTCATTCCGTAAAAGGAAACAGGCCGCCATTTGTTTCCATGAAGCGCTTCGGCTCGTTTCTATGGAGCACTTCGGCGGCGAGGGGCGGCTTCGCTTTCAGCGGTCATGGTCAGAGGATAAAGGAGAAAATATATTACGCAATTGCTTGCAAAATTAAATTACGGTAATCAAACGGAAGCTTGGACGATCTGGGGAATTCGGCTTAATATGAGCAGCATCTCGCGGGATTCTACGCGTCGTTCGATGAACATATGCTGAATTTCGGCTCAAGAGAAAATACGCAGATGAGGATCATTATCTAGGACCATGGCAGAGCGAGGCGATCAGGAAGCGCTTTTAGCGATCGCGCACGCAATGCGTCGCAGCACTCTTGGCCTTGCTCGGCAACTCCGGCGAATGCGCTCCGGTCATAGCGTCAGTGCAGCGAAGCTCGCGCTGCTGTCGCGCCTCGAAAGGCTGGGGCGACCGATGACCGCGTCCGATCTCGCCCAGATCGAACGATTGCAGCCGCAATCGATCACGCGGCTGATTGCGGATCTGGAAGAGAAGGGGCTGCTCCGGCGAACACAGGACGCGGGAGACAGGCGGCAGTTCCTTCTTGCCATCACGCCCACGGGCCGCGAGTTGCTGGCGGAAGACGCCTGCCGCCAGAATGCCTGGCTGGCCCAGAAGATGGCCGACACGCTCACCCCGCCGGAACGGGAAATGCTCGGCATTGCGGCGCGACTGATGGAAAAGCTTTCCCTTCCCCAGACGGATGAATCCTGCCTGCCCGAACTACAGCCAGGGACGGCGCCCGACGCAAATCCAACTCTGGAGCATCGTTATCAGGATTAGAGCTTTCGTGGCCAGACGGACGGAACCTGTATAAGTTGGATTCGTTCATCTGCCGCAACCATCGCGAAAGGAACACGCATGTCGCGCATTAAAACAACCTTGTTCGTGGGAACAGCCATTCTCGCGCTTGGTGGGGCGCCGGCCTTCGCGCAATCCGACGCCAAGGCCGTGCCTCCCCCAAATGCGATGAAGATTTCGCAGATTGTCGCCCAGGTGGAGAAGCGCGACCACTTCAACTACATCAGCGAAATCGATTGGAGCCGCGACGGCTATTACGAAATAACCTACTACACGACGGACAAGGCCAAAGTGGAACTGAAGATCAATCCCGTTACCGGCAAACCCGAATAGCCGGAAACATTTCTCTAGGTGATGGTATCGCTTGAGTAAGATTTCGCCGCTTCCTCGGCCGCACGGCGGATGTCTTCGATGTTTTTTCGATAGGACTTTTCATTAACGCCCTTGAAGATATGAGAGCCGGCCACCAACACGTTCGCCCCGGCCGCAGCGACGAGCGGCGCCGTCTCGACGGAAATGCCGCCGTCCACCTCGATTTCTATTGGCCGATCGCCGACAAGAGCCTTCACCCGTCTGACCTTCTCGAGAACGGCCGGGATAAAGGCCTGTCCGCCAAATCCGGGATTGACTGTCATCAGGAGGATGAGATCGAGCCTGTCGAGCACATATTCAATCGTGCTTTCCGGCGTCGACGGATTAAGCGAAACGCCAGCCTTTTTGCCGAGCGACTTGATGTGCTGCAGCGAACGGTCGAGATGCGGGCCGGCCTCGGCGTGCACCGTGATGCGGTCGCAGCCCGCCTTGGCGAACGCGTCCAGATAGGGGTCAGCGGGGGCGATCATCAGATGGCAATCGAAGACCTTGTCCGTGCGGCCCCGGATCGCCTTGATGACCGGCGGCCCGAAAGTGATATTGGGCACGAAATGCCCGTCCATCACGTCGAGATGAATCCAGTCCGCCCCGGCGCGGTCTACCGCCTCGACCTCCTCGCCCAGCCGGGAGAAATCCGCGGAAAGGACGGAGGGCGCAATCAGGATTCCAGATTTCATCGGTCTATCCTTCCCGGAGAATGGTTCCCGGCGTCGCATATGCCGTACTGCGCATAATCGTCAAACGGCTTTGCTATGGATGAAAGCCCTTCCCGGGCCTTTATTGTCAAGAATCCCGCGCCACATATGCAGGAAACGGGTATCGTCGAGCGTGGCATTTTGACCGCTACTTCGCCATGGACCTCGCTGGACGCGATGATTATGATCCGGCCAAAATCTCAGGGACTGAAATGGACTATCAGCGGTTCTTCGAAGAAGCCATAGAGCAACTTCACGCCGAGAGGCGATACCGGGTATTCGCCAATCTGGAGCGCATCGCCGGCGCCTTTCCGCGCGCCCTGTGGCGTTCGGACAAAGGAGCCCGCGAATTAACGGTATGGTGCTCGAACGACTATCTCGGCATGGGCCAGCATCCGGACGTGATCGCGGCGATGTGCGACGCGGCCGGGCGGATGGGCTCCGGCGCCGGCGGCACGCGCAACATCTCGGGCAACAACCATCCGCTGGTCGAGCTCGAGCGAGAACTCGCCGATCTGCACGGCAAGGAGGCGGGGCTGGTCTTCACGTCGGGCTTCGTCTCGAACGAGGCGGGGATCTCGACTATTGCGCGGCTTTTGCCGGACTGTCTGATCTTCTCCGACGAACTGAACCACGCCTCGATGATCGAGGGCATCCGCCGTTCGGGCGCCGAGAAGAAGATTTTCCGGCACAATGACGTCGCCCATCTCAGGAGCCTGCTGGAAGCCGTCCCGTCCCGCCGCGCCAAGCTGATCGTCTTCGAATCGGTCTATTCGATGGATGGCGACATCGCCCCGATCGCGGCAATTGCGGATCTGGCGGAGGAATTCAACGCCATGACCTATATCGACGAGGTCCATGCCGTCGGCATGTATGGCGCCCATGGCGGCGGCATCACCGAACGCGAGGGTCTGGCGCACCGTATCGACGTCATCGAAGGCACACTCGCCAAGGCCTTCGGCATGCTGGGCGGCTATATCACCGGCAGCCGCGCCCTGATCGATGCCGTTCGCTCCTACGCGCCGGGTTTCATCTTCACCACCGCCCTGCCCCCCGCTATCGCGGCGGCCGCGACGGCGTCGATCCGCCATCTGAAACGCTCGCAAGCGGAGCGCGATGGCCAGCAGCGGCAGGCGCAGCGCACCAAGGACGTGCTTTCGGCGGCGGGATTGCCGGTCATGCCTTCCGTGACCCACATCGTTCCCGTCCTCGTCGGAGATCCGGAACTCTGCAAGAGAGCGAGCGATCATCTTCTCGACCGTCACGACATCTATATCCAGCCGATCAACTATCCGACGGTGCCGCGCGGAACCGAAAGGCTCCGCATCACGCCGACGCCGCTTCATTCGGATGCGCTGATCGATGGCCTGCGCGACGCGCTTCTGGAGACGTGGGAAGCGCTCGGCATCCCCTACGGGAAGATGCGTCACGACGATGTCATCCAGACCGAGAGGATCGTGCCGCTCACCGTGTCCAAATCGGGCGGCTGAGCACGTTCAGAGTTTCTCGATCCAGGTGGCGAGCCTGTCCGCCGCCTCTTGCACCTGATCGAGACGACGGTGAAAGCATAAGCGGAAAAACCCCTCCCCGCCCGGACCAAAGGCTGCGCCCGGAGCAAGTCCGACATTCGCCTCGTCGACGATCCGGAATGCGGCGGCCATCGAGTCGGTAATGCCGTCGATCGAAAAGAACAGATAGAACGCCCCTGCAGGGACGTGAAAGTGCGCGCGGCCTGTCGCGGCGAGACGGCCGCAGATGAGATCGCGCGCCTGCCGCGCTCGCTCGACCTGCTCCGCCACGAAGTCATCTCCGTGGTCCAGGGCGGCCACGGCGCCGCGCTGCATGAATTGCGCGGTGCCGGATGTAGCATATTGGATGAGGTTCTCGAACGCCTGCTGCAAGGATGGATGGATTTTCAGCCAGCCGATACGCCAGCCCGTCATTGCCCAGTTCTTGGAGAAGGTGTTGACGAAAATGATGCGATCCTCCGCCTCCATGACATCGAGGAAGGAGGGCGCGCGCGTGCCGCCGTAATGAAAGAGCGCATAGGTTTCATCGGAGATG
>JBQCEL010000063.1:0-8678 GCA_051960255.1 Rhizobiaceae bacterium | reverse complement strand
CATACCTTCGAGCACGAACTGGCGCTCGCCGACGCGCTCGGCATCTTCGGCTCGATCGACATGAACCGCAACGATTACCAGTCCGGCTGGGACACCGACCAGTTCCCCAACAATGTGCCGGAGATGGCGCTGGCCTATTACCAGGTGCTCAAGGCCGGCGGCTTCACCACCGGCGGCACCAATTTCGACGCCAAGCTGCGCCGCCAGTCGCTCGACCCCGAGGATTTGCTCGTCGCTCATATCGGCGCGATGGATTGCTGCGCGAGAGGCCTCAAGGCGGCGGCCAGCATGATCGAGGACAAGGCGCTCTCCGCTCCACTCGAAGAACGCTATGCCGGCTGGAACTCTGCCGAGGGGCGGGCGATGCTGTCGGGCCAGCGGACGCTGGAGGACATCGCCGGCCGCGTGGTGAAAGACACAATCGAGCCGCAACCAAAATCCGGCCGCCAGGAATATCTCGAGAACATCGTCAACCGGTATGTGTGATGGCAGGTCGCCTTTCTTCTCTCTCCGATCTCCCGCCCTCCGTTCGCGTCCCGACCTATGACCGTAATGCCGCATCAGGCATCGTGCATCTCGGCATCGGCGCGTTCCATCGCGCCCATCAGGCGGTCTATACGGATGATGCTCTGGCCAAGGCCGGCGGCGACTGGATGATCACTGGCGTCAGCCTGCGTTCGCCCGAGGTCGCCCAGCAGCTCAATCCGCAACACGGGCTTTACACGCTCCTGACGCGAGGCGCGGATGGCGTCGAGGCGCGGATCCTCGGCAGCGTCAAGGAAGTCATTGTCGCGCCGGAAAGACCGGAAGCGTTGCTTGCGGCACTCAGGGCGGCTGAGACGAAGATCGTCAGTCTGACGATCACCGAAAAAGGTTATGGCCTCGATCCAAAAACCGGCGGTCTCGATCCCGACCATCCTTCGGTCGCGGGTGATCTTGCCGATCCGCGCCATCCGCGCGGCGCTATCGCTTTCATCGTCGAGGCGCTTAGGCGGCGGCGCGAAGCCGGGCTTCCCGGTTTTACCGTGCTTTCCTGCGACAATCTCCCGTCAAACGGCAGGGTCGCGAAGCGGCTTGTCACCGATTTTGCCGCCAGAACGACGCCCGATCTGGCGGAGTTCATTGCCAGGAACGTGTCCTTTCCCTCGACCATGGTCGACCGCATCACACCGGCCAGCACAACGCAGACATTTCAAGATGTGGAGCGACTTGTCGGATGCAGTGATCAGGGCGCGATCGAAACGGAGCCCTTCACCCAATGGATCATCGAGGATGATTTCGCCGCGGGCCGACCTGAATGGGAGGCCGGAGGCGCGCTTTTCGTTGGGGACGTCGCGCCTTACGAGAAGATGAAGCTCCGCATGCTGAACGGCTCGCATTCCATGCTCGCCTATTCCGGCTTCATCGCCGGCCACCGCTATGTGCGCGACGTCATGGGTGATCCGGCGCTTTCCAAGTTGGTGGCGCGGCATATGCAGGCAGCTTCCGCGACGCTCGATCCGGTTCCGGGCGTCGATCTCGCCCACTATGCCGATGAGTTGCAGGAGCGTTTCCGCAACCCGGCGATCGCGCACGAAACCTATCAGATCGCCATGGACGGCACGCAGAAACTGCCGCAGCGCCTGCTTGAGCCGGCGAGCGTGGCGCTGGAGCGCGGGCAGACGCTCGACGCCTTCGCTTTTGCGGTGGCCGCGTGGATGCGCTACGCGCTCGGGCGGGACGAGGCCGGCACGCTTTATGCGCTGCGGGATCCGCGCGAGAAGGAGATTGCGTCGGCACTGGGGAAGGTTGGCGGGGATGCCGGCGCCATTGCCAATACTCTCCTGGCGCTGCCCGGGCTGTTTCCAGCCGTGCTGGCCGGCCATCGGCCCTGGACCGATGCGATCAAAGGCAAGCTGTCTCTCATGCTGCAAAGAGGCATGAAGGCCGCGATCGAGGAAGAGGCGCGCGGGTTCCCACCGTTGGGGTATGAGGGATGAACAAGGTATGCCCCAGTATTGAAGCCGCCATAGCCGATATAGAGGACGGGACGTCGGTCATGATTGGCGGGTTCGGTGGAGCGGGGGCCCCAATCGAACTGATCGGCGCGCTGGTCGAGCGCTACAGAAGAACCGGATCGCCAGGATCGCTCACGGTCATCAACAACAATGCAGGCAATGGCGACGTCGGCATCGCCGCAATGATTGATGCCGGCATGGTCGCCAAGATGATCTGTTCGTTCCCGCGCTCGTCCGACCCGAAGGCATTCACCGAGCGCTATCTTGCCGGTCAGATCGAGCTGGAACTTGTGCCGCAGGGCACGCTCGCCGAGCGCATCCGCGCCGCAGGCGCCGGCATTCCCGCCTTCTACACGCCGACAAGCTACGGCACCCAACTCGCGGAGGGCAAACCGGTCGCCGAATTCGACGGCCGGCATTATGTGCAGGAGCGCTGGCTGAAGGCCGATGTGGCGCTGATCAAGGCGGAACGCGCCGACCGCAAGGGCAATCTCACCTATAACAAGGCGGCGCGGAACTTCGCACCGCTGATGGCGATGGCGGCAGCCACCACGATCGTGCAGGCAGGGCGCGTGGTCGAGCCGGGCGGCATCGATCCCGAGCATGTCGTCACGCCGGGCATTTTCGTCGACAGGATCATCGAAGTGGCTGATCCGAAGCAGGAAGAGGTCCTGTTGCGCGAGGGGGCGAAGCAATGAGCACGAAGCTCACCAATGCGCAGATCGCATGGCGCGCGGCGCAGGACATTCCGGATGGCGCCTATGTCAATCTCGGCATCGGTTTTCCCGAGATGGTGGCCAAGTTCAAGCCCGAGGGCCGCGAGGTCATCTATCACACCGAGAACGGCATTCTCGGTTTCGGCGAAGCTCCGCTCGGCGGAGAGGAAGACTGGGATCTGATCAATGCCGGCAAGAAGCCGGTAACGCTCAAGCCGGGCGCGTCCTTCTTCCATCATGCTGACTCGTTCGCGATGGTGCGTGGCGGCCATCTCGATGTCGCGATCCTCGGCGCCTATGAGGTGGCGGAAAACGGCGACCTCGCCAATTGGAGCACCGGTCCGGGCTCGGTGCCGGCGGTCGGCGGCGCGATGGACCTGGTCCATGGCGCCAAGCGCGTCGCCGTCATTACCGACCATGTCACCAAGGACGGTAGGCCGAAACTCGTGAAGAAATGCAGCCTGCCGCTGACGGGCGTCGGGTGCGTGACGACGGTTTATACCAGCCTGGCGGTCGTCGATGTCGTGAAAGGGCGTTTCGTGCTGCGGGAAAAGCTGCCGGCCATGAGCCTTGAGGAGTTGCAGGGCTTGACCGGGGCGACGCTGGTGGTCGAAGGCAGCGTCAAGGATCTGATCGTTCCGGAGGTTTGAGATGGCCGAGGCATTCATCTGTGATTATATCCGTACGCCGATCGGCCGTTTCGGCGGCGCGCTGTCCTCCGTTCGCGCCGACGATCTCGGCGCTATCCCAATGAAGGCGCTGATGGAGCGCAACAAGAACGTCGATTGGGGTGCGGTGGATGATGTGCTTTATGGCTGCGCCAATCAGGCGGGCGAGGACAACCGCAATGTCGCGCGCATGGCGCTTCTGCTGGCGGGCCTGCCGAAGGACGTGCCCGGCGCGACGATCAATCGCCTGTGCGGTTCCGGCATGGATGCGCTGATTTCGGCGGCGCGCGCCATCAAGGCGGACGAGGCCGATATCATGATCGCCGGCGGTGTCGAATCCATGTCGCGCGCGCCTTTCGTCATGCCCAAGGCCGACGCCGCCTTTTCGCGGCATGCGGAAATCTACGACACGACGATCGGCTGGCGCTTCGTCAACCCGCTGATGAAGAAGCAATACGGCATCGATTCCATGCCCGAGACGGGCGAGAACGTGGCGGAGCAGTTTCATATATCCCGCGCCGATCAGGACGCCTTTGCCGCTCGCAGCCAGGAAAAGGCTGTCGCCGCGCAGGAGAACGGACGGCTGGCGAAGGAAATCACGCCCGTCACCATACCGCAGCGAAAGGGCGATCCGGTCGTCGTCTCGAAGGATGAGCATCCGCGCCCCGGCACGACGGTCGAAGTTCTTTCGAAGCTGCCGACGCCTTTCAGGAAGGAAGGCGGCACGGTAACGGCGGGCAATGCATCGGGCGTCAATGACGGGGCGGCGGCGCTCATCGTCGCGTCCGAAGCCGCCGCCGCCAGGCATGGCCTTACCCCCATCGCGCGTATTCTTGGCGGCGCGACCGCCGGCGTCGAACCGCGAATCATGGGGATGGGGCCTGCGCCTGCGACAAAGAAGCTTTGCGCACGGCTCGGCCTGACGCCTGCCGATTTCGACGTGATCGAACTCAACGAAGCCTTTGCCTCGCAGGGCATCGCCGTGCTTCGTGAACTCGGCGTTCCCGAGAATGCCGAGTACGTGAACCCGAATGGCGGCGCCATCGCGCTCGGTCATCCGCTCGGCATGTCGGGCGCGCGCATCGCCGGAACGGCGGCGCTGGAACTCGCCCATCGGCGCGGCACGCTGGCGCTCGCCACAATGTGCATCGGCGTCGGGCAGGGCATTGCGGTGGTGCTGGAGAGGGTGTGAGTCGGACATATCAGTCCCTGCGCATCCTCACCGGCGCGTTTCCGAATGCGCGTGAAAAAGCCCGCGAAAAGGCGGCGGCGGAGGAAAAGCCTGTTCGCGCGGCGATATCCGCCATCGGTTCGCGCGTATCGAGGACGAGGCGGCGGGCGGCGTTCAGCCTCAGCCTGAGATAATAGGCGCCGGGCGTCTCGCCGATCGACTTTAGAAAAGTCGTCTCCAGCGTTCGCGCCGTCACGCCGGCGCGCTTGGCAATCGCCGCGACCGTCAGCGGCCGGTCGATGTGGGCTTCCATCAACCGGATCGCCTGCGCAAGGCGCGGGTCGTAGCCGTCGAGCCGACCGAGCGAGACCAGTGGCTGCGCGTCGCTCGATGCATGCGCCTGGTCGTAGATGAAAACGCTCGCCACATCGAGCGCCACGGCCATGCCGAGGCGTGCGCGGATCAGGTGCAGCATGAAATCGAAGGTCGGGGACGCTCCGCCGGTCGTGAAGGCGGGGCCGTCGATGACATAGCGATCGCGCCGCACATCCGTTCCCGGAAAGGCGGCGGCGAAGTCCTCCATGTCCTCCCAATGCGTCGTCGCGGCGCGCCCTTCCAGCAAGCCGGTTCGGGCGATGACCCATGTTCCCGCTTCGATGCCGCCATAGGTCCGCGCAGACCGCGCCGCTCGCCTTATCGCCGCAATTTGTGTTGAACTTGCCTGGCTGCGGGCGCCGAAACCTCCAATCACCGCAAGCATGTCCGTCCTCGCGCCCGCGTCAAAACGGCCATGGACGGCGACAGGAAGTCCGCTGGTGGTTTCCGGCGGGCGGCCATCGATCGAAACGATCGTCCAATCGAAGAGTATTTCCCCGGCGATGCGGTTTGCGGCGCGAAGCGGATCGATGGCCGACGCGACGCACATGATGGATGCGCCGGGGAACAAAAGGAACGTTACGCGGAGCGGATCGCGTTCAGGTTGAAAGATGGAAGGTTTTTCGCTTTTCGTCATCTGAACTTCGTAAATCGCAAATCAATGGCTCGCAAGTGAGGCATGCTTGTTCCGTTCTTGAGAGGAGAGAGCGATGCCGCTCAGCATGAATCGCGAGGTCTTCATTACCTGTGCCGTAACCGGCTCTGGCGGTACGCAGGATCGCAGCCCGCATGTACCGCGTTCGCCGAAGCAGATCGCCGAATCCGCCGTCCAGGCGGCAAAGGCAGGCGCAGCGGTCGTGCATTGCCATGTGCGCGATCCGGAGACCGGCAAGCCCCGGCGCGATGTCCATCTCTACCGCGAGGTGACGGAGCGTATCCGCGCCGCCAATGTCGATGTGGTGTTGAACCTGACGGCCGGCATGGGTGGCGACATGGTCTTCGGCGATGTCGAAAACCCGCTGCCGCTGAAGGTGGAAGGCACGGACATGGCCGGCGCCAGCGAGCGTGTCGAGCATGTGCGGCAATGCCTGCCGGAGATCTGCACGCTCGATTGCGGAACCATGAACTTCGCCGAGGCCGATTATGTGATGACCAACACGCCCGGCATGCTGCGCGCCATGGGCGGGCTGATGACGAAGCTCGGCGTAAAGCCGGAGATCGAGGCCTTCGATACCGGTCATCTGTGGTTCGCCAAGGAACTGGTCAAGGAGGGCGTGTTGAAGCCCGACGCGCTGGTGCAGCTTTGCATGGGCGTGCCGTGGGGCGCGCCGGACGATCTCAATACCTTCATGGCGATGGTCAACAATGTGCCGTCGGAATGGACGTTTTCCGCGTTCTCACTCGGCCGCAATCAGATGGCCTATGCGGCGGCGGCGGTGCTTGCCGGCGGCAATGTGCGTGTCGGGCTGGAGGACAATCTCTGGCTCGACAAGGGCGTGCTCGCCACCAATGCGCAACTTGTCGAACGCGCGGTTACGATTATCGAGAATATGGGCGCGCGGGTGCTCGGGCCGGAAGAAGTGCGCAAGAAGCTCGGGCTGACGAAGCGCGCGCCGCTGGCGGCATGAAAGACGTTTTGAGGGATTTCCAATGACAATCACCAAGGCAGCATGCATCGGCGGCGGGGTTATCGGCGCGGGCTGGGTCGCGCGGCTCGTCCTGAACGGCATTAATGTATCAATCTTCGATCCCGATGCCGAGGCGTCGCGCAAGGTCGGCGAGGTGATGGCGAATGCCCGTCGCGCCTATAAGGCGATGGCGACCGGCGGCCTGCCCGGGGAGGGCAAGATCACCTACGCGAAGTCGATCGCCGAGGCGGTCGAGGGCGCGAACTTCATTCAGGAAAGCGTGCCGGAGCGCCTAGACCTGAAGCACAAGGTGTTGGCCGAGATCGACGCTCATGCCGCGCCGGATGCTCTCGTCGGCTCCTCGACATCGGGCATCTTGCCGTCGGACATGCAGACATCGATGAAGCATCCCGAGCGGCTGGTCGTCGCCCATCCCTACAATCCCGTCTACCTCCTGCCGCTGGTCGAGATCGTCGGCGGCAAGGCAACGTCGCCTGAAATGATCGAGAAGGCAAAGGCCGCTTATGCCTCGATCGGCATGAAACCCGTCGTCATCCGCAAGGAGATCGAGGCCTTTGTCGGCGATCGTCTGCTGGAGGCCGCGTGGCGCGAATCGCTTTGGTTGATCAAGGACGGCATCTGCACGGTCGAGGAACTCGATGATATCATGCGCTATTCCTTCGGGCTCAGATGGGCGCAGATGGGTATGTTCCAGGTCTATCGCGTCGCCGGCGGCGAGGCCGGCATGCGCCATTTCATGGCGCAGTTCGGGCCATGCCTGACCTGGCCATGGACGAAACTGATGGACGTGCCGGAGTTCAACGACGAACTGGTAGACCTCATCGCCGGCCAGTCCGACGAGCAGTCCGGCCAATGGTCGATCCGGGAGTTGGAGAAGATCCGCGACGAAAACCTCGTCGCCATCATGGAAGCGCTGTCGAGGACGAACAATGGCGAAGGCTGGGGCGCCGGCGCGTTGCACCAGGATTATGTGAAAAAGCTCGGCGAGACGGCGGCGACATCCAAGCCGAAAAAGAATGGGTGAAGGGTAGCAGCTCCATGAATTTCGGCCTCTCGGAAGAACAGCAACTCATCGTCGACACGACGCGGGCTTTCGTCGAAAACGAGCTTTATCCGCATGAAGCGGAGGTCGAGCGAACCGGGCATCTTCGCCGCGACCTGATCGAGGAGCTTCAGGCGAAAGCGATGGCCGCCGGGCTCTATGCCGCCAACATGCCGGCGGAAGTCGGCGGGGCAGGGCTCGATACGCTCACCTGGCTGCTGTACGAAAAGGAACTCGGCCGGGCCAATTATGCGCTGCATTGGACCTGCGTGGCGCGGCCTTCCAACATCCTGCTTGCCGGCACGGACGAGCAGAAGGAAAGATATCTCTATCCCTGCATTCGTGGCGAGAAGTGGGATTGCCTCGCCATGACCGAGCCGGGCGCCGGCTCCGATGTCCGCGGCATGAAGGCGACGGCCGTGCAGGACGGGTCCGACTGGGTGCTGAACGGCACCAAACATTTCATCAGCCATGCCGATCTTGCGGATTTCGCCATCGTCTTCATGGCCTCAGGCGAGGAGGATGGCCCGCGCGGCAAGAAGAAAAAGATTACCGCCTTCTTCGTCGATAAGGGAACGCCCGGTTTTACCGTTCGCGAGGGCTACCGCAACGTTTCACATCGCGGCTACACCAATTCGATCCTCGAATTCGACGATGTACGCCTTCCGGCTTCGCAGGTATTGGGAGAACCGCATCGGGGCTTCGAGGTGGCGAATTCCTGGCTCGGCGCGACAAGATTGCAGGTCGCCGCGACTTGTCTCGGCCGGGCCGAACGGGCGCTGGCGCATGCGATCGACTATGCCGCGACCCGCGAACAGTTCGGTCAGAAGATCGGCAAGTTCCAGGGCGTGTCCTTCAAGCTCGCCGACATGGCGACCGAATTGAAAGCGGCCAATCTGCTCACCTTCGAGGCCGGGTGGAAATATGATCAGGGCGCCGTCACCGACGAGGATATGGCGATGGCGAAATTGAAAGCGACGGAGGTTCTTGCCTTCATCGCCGACGAGGCGATCCAGATCCATGGCGGCATGGGACTAATGGACGATCTGCCGCTGGAACG
>JBQCEL010000062.1:0-2282 GCA_051960255.1 Rhizobiaceae bacterium | reverse complement strand
ATTGGGAGGACAGCCGCGCCCAGGCGATGCTCGACCGCCGCATTGCGACAGATCCGGATTTTTATCATCGCATCTTCCTCTCCGACGGCTGCGTCATGCAGCAGGGCTGCACCTTGCCTCTGATGGCGTGGCTCTAGGAACATGAGAGCGAGACCTTGGAACGGGCGGCGCACGTCTTCAGCTACAAGGATTTCCTGCGCATGAAGCTGACCGGGAAGGCTTCGGCGGACCGGACGGAGGCCGCTGTCGCGCCGGGCGACGCCAGGATGCGCGACCGCAGTCAGGCAATGCTCGACCTCTTCGGCCTTACCGGCCTTTCGGCGAAGCTACCCAAGGCGGAAGAGTCGGAGAGCCTTGCCGGAACGGTGACGCGCGAGGCGGCGCTTGCGACCGGGCTCTGCGAGGGACCGCCGGTTGCGATCGGCGCGGGCGACGTCCCTTCGACCGTGACCGGCGCGAGCGCGCTTGAGGGCGGAACGACGATGGCGATCCTCGGCACGACCTGCATGGTCGGCGTGATTTCCGACCAGCCTGTTTTCGATCCGCCCGATCTCGGCCTCCTCTTCACCCTGCCGGGCAAGACGTGGTTCCGCGCCATGGTCAATGTCGCCGGTACGCTCAATCTCGACTGGGCGATCAGCACGATCATGGGCGAGGAGGAGCATGATCCGCACCGCTTCGAGCGCGTGGAGGCGTTGATCGCCGGCATCCCCATCGGCGCCGAGGGCGTCACCTTCCTGCCCTATCTCAGCGACAGCGGCATCATCGCCCCGGTCGTCGACCAGCGGGCGCGCGCCGGCTTTCACGGCCTGACGCCCCGCCACCATCGGGGGCACCTCATGCGCGCGGTCTATGAGGGCGTCGTTCTTGCCATGCGCGACCTGCTTGAGGTCCTGCCGGGCGGCGGGAACGAGATCCTGCTGACGGGCGGCGGCGCCGCGAGCCGGCTTTGGACGCAGATGATCGCCGACGCGCTCGGCAGCACGGTTCTCGTTCCGGCGGGAACCGAATTCGGCGCGCGCGGCGCGGCGCTGCTTGCCGGCACGGCGATCGGCTGGTTCCCTTCGATCCGCGCCGCTTCCCTCTCCACCCGGCGCATCGAGCGCCGCCACGCTCCCGATCCCGCGACGAAGCCGGCCTGGGACGCTGCTTTTATGGCCTATTCGGCCCATCGCGAGCGCGTCTTGCGAGGAAACTGATACTCTTTCCAACTTTACAGCGGCACCGGGCGAGACTAGGGTGGTGTATACCACTTCCGCTATTGGATCATACCGCGCGTGCCGACCGATTCCGCCCTCGATGACGCCCCGCTTTACCTGCGCATCGCGCAGCGGCTGGAAACGCAGATCGGCGCTGGGGTGCTCAAGGTCGGCGACAGACTCCCCTCGGAGCGGCGGATCGCGGAGGAACTCGGCGCCAGCCGGATGACGGCCCGGCACGCGCTCAAGCTCCTGGAGCGGCGCGGCTTGGTGGAGACGCGTGTCGGTCTTGGCGCCTTCGTCAGCGAGCCGCGCATCGAGAAGCAGTTGCGCACGCTAACAGGCTTTACCGAAGAGATGCGTCGCACGGGCCGGCAGGTCTCCAGCATCATCCTCGACGCCGGCACGGGAACGGCCGACCAGGAAACCGCCGCGGCGCTGGGCATTGCCGAAAATGCGCCGGTTCATCGTCTTGTCCGCGTCCGCCTCGTGGATGCGGCCCCGGTGGCCGTCGAGCGGACCGCGATCCCGGTCGCGGTGGCGCCGGGCCTGTTGGAGAAGACGGATTTCACCACCGATTCGCTCTACCGGGTGCTGCGCGAAAAATACGGGCTTATCCCGACCGAGGCGGAAGAAAGCGTGCTCGCCGATACGCCCGACATGGCGACCGCCGCGGCGCTCGGCATTGCGCCCACGGCGCCGGTGCTGCGCTTCACGCGCCTCACTTTCGATCGCGACGGGCGTCCTTTCGAATATGTGCGATCGGCCTATCGGGGCGATTGCTTTACCATGCGTGTCAGACTGGAATTGACGAACGAAAAATGAGCGAAATACCGACAGCCACTGCCTATCTCACCGAACTGACCGAGCGCATCGGCAGACTTCTCGAACACAATGCAGGCGCCATCGCCAGCGCCGCCGATGCGGTCGAGAAGACGGGGCGCGCCGATGGTCTGGTCTATGTCTTCGGCACCGGGCACAGCCACACGCTCGCCGAGGAGACGCATTATCGCGCCGGGGGCCTCGCCTTCACCGTGCCGATCCTGTCGGGGACGACGATGGTGCATGAGGGCGCCGTCGCCG
>JBQCEL010000061.1:0-11575 GCA_051960255.1 Rhizobiaceae bacterium | reverse complement strand
CGCATGGGCGAGGGCGAGTGGATGGTGGTCGAGGCCGACGAGAGCGACGGCACCTTCCTCAAGCTCCCCGCCGACATCGCCGTCGTCACCAATGTCGATCCGGAGCATCTCGATCATTACGGCTCATTCGATAAGGTACGCGAGGCTTTCCGCAATTTCGTCGAGAACGTCCCCTTCTACGGTTTCGGGGTGATGTGCATCGACCATCCGGAGGTGCAGGCGCTGGTTTCCCGTATCGAGGATCGCCGAGTCATCACCTATGGCGAGAACCCGCAGGCCGATGTGCGCTTCGAGAACCGGCGCACTGAGGGCACCGGCCAGCTTTTCGATGTCACCATCCGCAATCGCAAATCGGGCGATGTGGTGCGCATCGATAGGCTGAAGCTTCCCATGCCCGGCCGTCACAATGTTTCAAATGCGACCGCGGCGATCGCCGTCGCGCATGAATTGCAATTAACGCCGGAGGATATCCGCAAGGGGCTGTCTTCCTTCGGCGGCGTCAAGCGGCGCTTCACGCCGACGGGGACGTGGAACGGCGTGCAGTTCTTCGATGATTACGGCCATCATCCGGTGGAGATCCGGGCCGTGCTGCGGGCCGCGCGCGATGCTTGCAAGGGGCGCATCATCGCCATCGCTCAGCCGCATCGCTATACGCGGCTGCGCGATCTCTTCAGCGATTTCGCCGCCTGCTTCAACGAGGCCGACACCGTGCTGGTGGCTCCGGTCTATGCCGCCGGCGAGGAGCCGATCGAAGGCGTGACATCGGAAGCGCTGGTTGCGCGCATACGCACCGGCGGCCATCGCGACGCGCGTTTCATCAAGGGCACGGAAGAGATCGCGCCGATCGTGCGGAGCCTCGCGAAGGAGGGTGACTTCGTCGTTTTTCTCGGCGCCGGCAACATCACCCAATGGTCCTATGCGCTGCCGAAGGAGTTGGGAGAGCGTTCTTGAGCCAATCGGTGCGTTCCCATACCCCCACCCCTAACCCCTCCCCACAAGGGGGCGGGGGATTTTGCGGCCGCGCCGCGTCGCGCCCAACGTCGACGGTTTTGGCTAAAGAGGTAAGGGTAGCGTCTCCCTCCCCCTTGTGGGGAGGGATTAGGGGTGGGGGTATGGGAATTGGCGCCGTGCCATGACCACCCGTGGCGAAACCCTGCTTGCGAGCCTCGGCGGAGCGTTGGCGCACGTGCGGGGGCGGATCACGCCCGACGCCGAGATGGACAAGATCACCTGGTTCCGCGCCGGCGGCCTGGCTGATCTTCTGTTCCAGCCGGCCGATGAGGACGATCTCAGGCTTTTCCTGGAAAACCTGCCTATGGAAATCCCCGTCACGATCGTCGGAATCGGGTCGAACCTGCTCGTTCGCGAGGACGGCGTCAGGGGCGTGGTCATCCGCCTTTCGGCGAAGGGGTTCGGAGAAGCGCGCCCGGTTTCCGAGACGCGTATCGCGGTCGGCGCGGCGATCCCCGACAAGCGCGTTGCGGCGGTGGCGCTCGAGGTGGGGATCGGCGGATTCCACTTCTATCACGGCATACCGGGTGGGATCGGCGGGGCGCTCAGGATGAACGCCGGCGCGAACGGCGTCGAAACCGCCGCGCGCGTGGTCGAGGTCAGGGCGATCGACCGTAAGGGCGAGTTGCATCTCCTGTCGAATGCGGCAATGGTCTACGCCTATCGCAATTCCGGTGCTCCGAAGGACTTGATCTTCACCTCCGCCGTGCTCGAGGGCTACGCGGAGGACAAGGCGGCGATCAAGGCCGAGATGGATGCCGTTCAGCATCATCGCGAGACGGTGCAGCCGATCCGGGAGAAGACGGGCGGCTCGACCTTCAAGAACCCGCCTGGAACGTCCGCCTGGAAGGAGATCGACAAGGCCGGCTGCCGCGGCCTGATGATCGGCGGCGCGCAGATGTCACCGATGCACTGCAATTTCATGATCAATACAGGTTCGGCGACAGGCTACGACCTCGAATATCTCGGCGAGACGGTGAGGGCGCGCGTTCTCGAACATTCCGGCATTAGGCTCGAATGGGAGATCAAGCGGATCGGCGCCTTCAGGCAAGGACGCGACGTGGAAGAATTCCTCGGCCAGATGCTCTGAGCCGTTTGCAGCCCGGCCTCACGGTTTTTCAAGCGGTCTTCAGGCGCGCTTGCGGCTGACAAATTCGCGCCATTGTCGAAAAAAGTGAATCGCATCGAATCCTGCGCTCTTGCCACGGAATCAACTCTCTGATTCTTTGGGGTGAAAGCGTTTCCTGATTTGAGTCGTTCGACGCGTCTAGCGTTTTCAACCTGGGGGTCGTTGCCCCGGGGGACTCGGACTCAAATCATTGGAAACGCGGAATGGGTCGGTTCCGCCTGCGACGAGGCGGGCTTGGCTGTCGCCCGGCGCCAGAGGGGAAGACGAGGGCAGATGTCGAAGAAGCACGTTGCCGTATTGATGGGAGGGATCTCCTCCGAGCGGCCCGTCAGCCTGTCTTCCGGCACGGCGTGCGCGGACGCGCTGGAGGAAGAGGGCTACCGGGTGACGCGCATCGATGTCGGCCGCGACGTCGCGAAGGTTTTGGCGGACCTCAAGCCGGACGTCGCTTTCAACGCCCTGCACGGTCCCTTCGGCGAGGACGGCACGATCCAGGGCGTGCTCGAATATCTCGGCATTCCCTACACCCATTCCGGCGTGCTCGCCTCAGCGCTTGCGATGAACAAGGAGCAGGCGAAGAAAATCGCGGTCCTGGCGGGCATTCCCGTCGCGGAAGGGAAGGTGCTCGATCGTTTCTCCATCGGTTCGGAGCATCCGATGAAGCCGCCCTACGTGGTCAAGCCGGTCAATGAAGGGTCGAGCTTCGGCGTCGTTATCGTCCAGGAGGATCAGTCGCATCCGCCGCAGATCGTCACCTCTTCGGAATGGAAATACGGCGACACGGTCATGGTGGAGCGCTACATCCATGGCCGCGAACTGACCTGCGCGGTGATGGGCGATGTCGCTCTCGGCGTGACCGAGATCGTTCCCGTTGGCCATTCCTTCTACGATTATGACGCGAAATATGTCCGCGGCGGATCAAAACACGAATGCCCGGCAAAAATTTCACCGAATATTTACCAAAAAATACAGACACTCAGCCTGAAGGCTCACAAAGCGATTGGCTGCCGGGGCGTATCCAGATCCGACTTTCGTTACGACGACCGCTATTCGGAGAATGGCGAGCTCGTCTGGATGGAGATCAATACCCAGCCCGGGATGACGCCAACATCGCTCGTGCCTGAAATTGCCGCCGAAGCGGGTCATTCATTCGGCGAATTGTTGAGTTGGATGGTGGAGGACGCTTCGTGTCTTCGTTGATGTCGGGAAGGCCGGGTTGGGGTGGCGGCGTCCTCTCCGGCGATCTGCGCGTCCTGCCTTCCTGGCTGCGCCGCCCCGTTCGTTTCTTTGGACGTCTGATGGACGGCTCGATTGTGTTGCCCCGCTTCTCGGCGACGATCGCGACGGCGGTGCTTTTCGGCGCGACAGGCCTCTATGGCTCCTGGGCGGGCGGGCATATGCCGGCGATCGTTCAGGCGGTCACGTCGCGCACCGGCTTCGCCCTGGCGCAGGTCCACATCAGCGGCAATCGCGAAACGTCCGAGATCGATGTGCTCGACAAGATCGGTCTCGACGGGTGGACGTCCATGATCGGCTTCAACGCGCGAAACGCGCGCGAGCGCATTGCCGAATTGCCTTGGGTGCAGGCCGTCTCGGTGCAGAAGGTCTATCCTTCGACCGTCAATGTGCGGATCGTGGAGAAGAAGCCTTTCGCGATATGGCAGCATGACGACCAATTGTCCCTCATCCAGAAGGACGGAGCGGTCATCGCGCCCTATTCCGATCCGGCTTTTGCGCATCTGCCGCTGATCGTCGGGGACGGCGGGCCTCAGAAAGCGAGCGCGATCATCGCCAAGGTGGCCGCCTATCCGCGGCTGGCGGCGCTGGTGAGAGGCTACATTCGCGTCGGCGACCGGCGCTGGGACCTGAGCCTCTCGAACGGGGTCACCATAAAGCTTCCCGAGGGCGATGAAGATCGGGCTCTCGCCGACATTGAGAAGATGGATGGCAAGGATCGTCTCCTGTCGAGGGACATCGTCGCCGTGGACATGCGCGGGCCCGACAGGATTGTCGTTCAGCTTTCCCCTGACGCGTTCAAGGAGAGGCAGGCGGCGTTGAAAGAGCGCGACAAGCAATTGCGCAAGAAGGAGCGCAACACATGAGCTGGCTTGTCGGACAACAGGATGGGTCATCCCGGCGCGCCGGCGTGCTCACCGTGCTCGACATCGGATCGAGCAAGATCTGCTGCATCATCGCACGCCTCAAGCCGTGCGATGAAAACCAGCAACTGCACGGCCGCACGCACAAGATCCAGGTTCTCGGCATCGGCCACCAGAAATCGCGAGGCGTGAAATCGGGCGTGGTCATCGATCTCGACCGGGCCGAGCAGGCGATCCGGCTCGCGGTTGACGCGGCGGAGCGTATGGCGCGGCTGACCATCGATTCTCTGATCGTCAACGTCTCGGCTGGCCGCCTCAAGAGCGAGAGCTTTTCCGCGACCGTCAATCTGGGCGGGCACGAGGTCGATGCTTCCGACATCAAGCGTGTCCTGACCGCCGGCGCCAAGCAGGTGCTTCGCGCCGAGCGGCAGGTTGTCCATTCCCTTCCCGTCGCCTTCTCGCTCGATACGGAGCGCGGGGTGCGCGATCCGAGGGGCATGATCGGCGAGGCGCTCGGCGTGGACATGCATGTCCTGTCAGGAGACGCCGCGCCGCTGCGCAATCTCGAACTCGCGGTCAATCGCTGCCATCTTTCGGTGGAGCGCATGGTGGCGACGCCCTATGCGAGCGGGCTCTCCACGCTTGTCCATGACGAGGCGGAGATGGGCGCTGCCTGCATCGATATGGGAGGCGGCACGACCACCATGTCGATCTTCGCCGAGGGCAAGTTCGTCTATGCCGACGTCATGCCGATCGGCGGCAACCATGTCACGCTCGACATGGCGAAGGGGCTTTCGACCCGGATCGAGGATGCCGAGCGGCTGAAGGTCATGCACGGCTCGGCGTTGCCGGCGAGCGTCGATGACCGGGATATCGTTTCGGTCCAGCCGATCGGCGGCGAGGAAACCGACGTTCCGGTGCAGGTCCCGCGCTCAGTCATGACGCGCATCATACGCGCGCGCATCGACGAGACGCTCGAGATCATCCGCGACCGGCTGAACCGCTCCGGCTACGGCAACAATGTCGGCAAGCGCGTGGTCCTGACGGGCGGCGCCAGCCAATTGACGGGATTGCCCGAAGCGGCGCGGCGCATTCTCGGACGCAATGTCAGGATCGGCCGTCCGCTCGGCGTGGCCGGTCTTCCGGAAGCGGCGAAAGGACCGGCATTCGCGGCGGCGGTTGGATTGATGATCTACCCGCAGGTCGCGGCGTTCGAGAGTAAGTTTGCGGCGGGCGCGTTCAGTCAGCGCATGACCGGCACAGGGGGCCGGCTGCACCGCATGAGTCAGTGGTTACGGGATAGTTTTTAGTTCAACGGGGTGGGTCCCAGCGTCGCCGGAACGGCTGCGCGGCAGAATAGGCAAAGGACGAGGACAATGACGATCAATCTGCAGAAGCCGGACATTACCGAGCTGAAGCCGCGCATCACCGTTTTCGGTGTTGGCGGAGGAGGTGGCAATGCCGTCAACAACATGATCACGGCGGGCCTGCGCGGCGTCGAGTTCGTCGTCGCCAATACCGACGCGCAGGCGCTCACCATGTCGAAATCGGAGCGGCTGATCCAGCTCGGCGCTCATGTGACCGAGGGGCTCGGCGCTGGTTCGCAGCCGGAAGTGGGACGGGCCGCCGCCGAGGAGTGCATCGACGAGATCGTCGATCACCTCTCCAACACGCATATGTGCTTTGTCACCGCCGGAATGGGCGGCGGCACCGGCACGGGCGCGGCGCCGGTGGTCGCCAGGGCCGCTCGCGAGAAAGGCATATTGACGGTCGGCGTCGTTACCAAGCCTTTCCACTTCGAGGGGCAGCGGCGCATGCGCACCGCCGATATGGGTATCGAGGAGCTGCAGAAATGCGTCGATACGCTGATCGTGATCCCTAACCAGAACCTGTTCCGCATCGCCAATGACAAGACGACCTTCGCCGATGCGTTCGCGATGGCGGACCAGGTGCTCTATTCAGGCGTCGCCTGCATCACGGACCTCATGGTCAAGGAAGGCCTGATCAATCTCGATTTCGCCGATGTCCGCTCCGTCATGCGCGAAATGGGCAAGGCGATGATGGGAACCGGCGAGGCCTCGGGCGAGGGACGCGCCATGGCGGCGGCGGAGGCGGCGATCGCCAATCCGCTTCTCGACGAGACCTCTATGAAGGGCGCCAAGGGCCTTCTGATCTCGATCACCGGCGGCCGCGATCTCACCCTCTTCGAGGTCGACGAGGCGGCGACCCGCATCCGCGAGGAGGTCGATCAGGACGCCAACATCATTCTCGGCGCGACCTTCGACGAGGAACTGGAAGGCGTCATCCGGGTGTCGGTCGTCGCTACAGGCATTGACAAGCTCGCATCCGACATGGCGCCCCAGCCGCTTCCGGTCCGCCAGGCCGCGCCCAAGCCGGTCGCCCCGCGTCCGGCCGCGGAGATCCGTGCGGCTGCGCCGATCGCCCAGCCGGCCCCCGAGGTGGTGCGCGTCGAAGCAAAGCCGATCGTCGATCCGATCGCGGAAACGATCCGCGCAGCGGAGGCGGCGCATCAGCCGGCTCCCCAGGCTGCGGACGAATTCCGGCCGCAGAGCAGGCTCTTCCAGGCTCCGCCGGCTCCCGAATATCACCCGCAGCAGACGGCCGCCCCAGTCGCGCCAGCTCCGGTTCCGGCCGCTGCGGCGCCGATCCCGTCACAGCCCGCCGCTTCCGCGCCGCGCATGCCGCGCGTCGAGGATTTCCCGCCGGCGGTTCGTGCGGAACTCGAAGCCAGCCGCCAACCTGCGGCCGAGCAGGAGGACCGCGGACCTATGGGTCTGTTGAAGCGCCTGACGCACGGCCTTTCGCGCCGCGAGGAGGAGCCGGCAAGGCTCCAGCCGGCGCAGCCGCGCGAGCCGAAGCTTCGCCAGGCAGCGCCCGAGACGCGCCGCCTGTCGAGCCAGGATCCGCAGGTCTACGCGCCCCGCCGCGGCCAACTCGACGATCACGGCCGGGTCGCCCAGCAGCCGCGGGCCGCGCATGACGACGATCAGCTCGAGATTCCCGCGTTCCTTCGGCGTCAGGCAAACTGATCGGCGTTACAAAGCAGCACGAAAAGTGAGGGCAGAAGTCTCGACTTCTGCCCTCTTTTGTGAAAAAAGAAAGCAAAAACAGGCGCTTGAATTTTTGCGGCGCGAATCATTCCTGTAACACGGGGTAAAGAACCGTGATTTGGTGTGTCATTTCGCGGCGACTATGTTCCGGCCCGAATAAAGTTGGGGTCAGAGATTCTTTGGGGTTGTTTCTCCTCCCGGCGATAAGAATATCTCCTTCATTCCGCATGGTTAAAAGGCGGAATTGATTGGTGCGGGTCATGGGCATCGAATTCCGGGAATACCAGTCCACGTTGAAGTCGCGCGTCAGCCTGTCGGGCGTGGGCGTCCACAGCGGCAAGCCGGTTTCCATTCATTTCACGCCGGCCGATCCCGATACAGGCGTCGTTTTCCATTGTGCCGGGCCTGATGGCGAGAACGTGGAAATCAGGGGGCTTACCACGGAAGTGGGCAGCACCGATCTATGCACCGTGCTCGGCGACCCGGCGGAAGCGCATATCGCGACGGTCGAACACTTGATGGCCACGCTTTTCGGCCTCGGCATCGATAATGTCCTTATCGAGATCGACGGCCAGGAAGTTCCGATTCTCGATGGCAGCGCGGCGCCGCTGGTCGAAGCTTTCGACCAGGTGGGGCTCGAATTGTTGCCCGTCAAGCGGCGCTATATCCGTGTGACTAAGCCTGTTCGCTTCGAAAATGGTGTGTCATGGGCGGAGTTCAGGCCCTATGACGGAACGCGTTTTGAGATCGACATCGATTTCGAAAGCCCCGCCATTGGCAGGCAGCGTCTGGAGCTCGATTTGAGTGCCGAAGTATTTCGCAAAGAAATCTCGCGGGCGCGCACTTTCGGCTTCATGAAGGATGTGGAGCGGCTCTGGGCCGCCGGGTACGCGCTTGGTTCGTCGCTCGAAAATTCCGTCGTCATCGGCGATGACGGCCGGATCATCAATATCGAGGGACTGCGCTATCCTAATGAGTTCGTCCGTCACAAAATGCTTGATGCAATGGGTGATCTGGCTCTCGCAGGCGCCCGGTTCATCGGTTGCTTCCGGTCTTACAGGGGCGGCCACAAATTGAATTCGACGGCTTTGCGCGGCCTGCTTTCCGATCCTTCGGCCTTCGAGATTGTCGAGACGAATCCCCGCTCGCGCGGACGCGGGGCGGAGATGGTGGCGGTCAACGCACCGGTCTTCGCGCCCTGGGCGATTTGATCGCCGCGGCCGCGCGCGCTTGCCTGTGGGTTAGGTGGCGACTCCGCCACAAAAATGCGCCAATGCGTGCCGATAGCATTGCCGGGGACGGGCCGTTGTGGTTTACCACGGCGCGCTTGCAAATTGATCTGATTGCGCCGAAGGGGCAAAAATCGACCATGGCATTCAGGAAAAACGCTGGGGCGAAGAGATTTCCCCGTTTGAGCGTGATTGCGCTTTCGGCCGTGGCTCTTCCGCTTTTTCTGGCCGCCTGCAATTCCGACAAGGACATCGATCTTAGCAAATATGTCGCGCCCAACGACCCGCCCGACGTGCTGTATAATCAGGGGCTGGCTAACTTGAACGCCGGCAAAATGAAGGAGGCGAGCGCCAAGTTCAAGGCGGTCGAGGACGAGCATCCCTATTCCGAATATTCGCGCAAGGCGATGCTGATGAGCGCCTTCACGAATTATCGGCAGGGCAATTATCAGGACGCCATCAACGCCGGGAAGCGTTACGTGACGCTTTACAATTCGACGGATGATGCGGCTTACGCGCAATATCTCGTCGGGCTGAGCTATTTCCGGCAGGTCCGTGACGTGACCCAGGACCAGAAAGACACGCGCGAGATGATCGACGCGATGAAGGAACTGGTGCAGCGCTGGCCCGATTCGCCCTATGTAGAGGACGCCAAGACGAAGATCCGCTTTGGACGCGATCAGCTTGCCGGCAAGGACATGCAGATCGGGCGCTATTACCTCGAAAAGCGCGACTATATCGCCGCGATCAACCGCTTCCGCGACGTCGTCGAGAATTATTCCGATACGCGGCAAGTCGAGGAGGCTTTGGAGCGCCTTACGGAGGCCTATATGGCGATGGGCATCCAATCCGAGGCGCAGACCGCGGCTGCGGTGCTCGGCCACAACTATCCCGACAGTAAATGGTACAAGGACGCCTATGCTCTCCTGAAGTCGGGCGGACTTTCGCCCAAGGAGAACAAACAGTCCTGGATATCGAAGGCCGCGGCCGCGATCGTGGGGACTGGCAGTTAGCCCCAACTATGCTCGCAAGGCTCTCGATCCGCGATATCGTCCTGATCGAGCGGCTGGACCTTGAGTTTTCGGCCGGCCTTTCGGTGCTCACCGGCGAGACGGGGGCGGGGAAATCCATCCTGCTCGACGCCTTGTCGCTGGCGCTTGGCGGGCGAGGCGATGCCGCCCTTGTGCGGCACGGCGCGCAACAGGGACAGGTCACGGCCGTCTTCGACGTGCCGGCGCATCATCCGGCACGCGTGCTTCTCGCCGAAAATGCAATCAACGATGATGGCGACATTATCCTGCGGCGCGTGCAGACCGCCGACGGTCGCAGCCGCGTCTTCATCAACGACCAACCGGCGAGCGTTTCCCTCATGCGCGCCTTGGGGCAGGCGCTGGTCGAGATTCACGGTCAGCATGCCGAGAGGGCGCTGGTTGATGCCGCCGCCCATCGCCAGTTGCTCGACGCCTATGGGCTGCATTCGACCGACGTTGCGGAGACGGGGGAAGCCTGGCGACGCTGGCGGGCGGCGGAACAGGAACTCGGCCGCCATCGCGTCCGGGTTGAGGCGGCCACGCGGGAGGCGGATTATCTCAGATCATCGGTCGCCGAATTGTCGAAGCTCGACCCGCAACCCGGCGAAGAGACGGCGCTTGCGGAAGAGCGCGCGCGGATGATGCGGGCCGAGAAGACCGCGGCGGATATCCAGGACGCGCAGGAGGTGCTTTCCGGCGCCGGTTCGCCCTTGCCGCAATTGTCGGGCCTTTACCGGCGCCTGCAACGCAAGGCAGCCGAAAACCCAGCCCTGCTCGATCCCGTCGTCGCGGCGCTCGATGAAGCGCTCCTGTCGCTGGACGCCGCGCAATCGGCGGTGGACGCCGCGATCAGGGCGAGCGAATTCGATCCCGAGCGGCTGGAAAAGACGGAGGAGCGGCTTTTTGCGCTGCGCGCGGCGGCGCGGAAACATAATGTGGCGGTCGATGATCTCGCGAAACTTCGCGATACGATGTTCGCCGATTTGGCCGATCTCGACGCGGGGGCGGAACGCCTTGCCTCGCTGGGAAAGGAAGCGGCGGAAAGCCGCGACGCCTATGACCGGGCCGCGAAAAGGCTGTCAGAGCAGCGGCGCCTCGCGGCCGAGGGGCTGACGCGCGCCGTCATGGCGGAACTGCCGGCGCTGAAACTCGACCGCGCGCAGTTCATCGTTGAAATCGAGGGCGATCCGGAAAGCCGCGCGCAGGACGGTATCGATCAGGTCGAGTTCTGGGTGCGCACCAATCCCGGGACGCGTCCCGGCCCGATGATGAAAGTCGCGTCGGGCGGCGAGCTTTCGCGCTTTCTTCTCGCGCTGAAGGTGGCGCTCGCCGACCGCGGCTCGGCGCCGACGCTGGTCTTCGACGAAATCGATACGGGCGTCGGCGGCGCGGTCGCCGACGCGATCGGGCAGCGGCTCGCGCGGCTTTCGGCGGGCGTCCAGGTGCTCTCCGTCACGCATGCCCCGCAGGTGGCGGCGCGGGCGGAGATCCACTACCTGATTTCCAAGACGGGCGACGCCGATCGCGTTTCAACCGACGTTGAGGCGCTCGAGCGTTCGGCGCGGCAGGAGGAGATCGCCCGCATGCTCGCCGGCGCGACCGTGACGGAAGAAGCGAGGGCGGCAGCCGAACGGCTTCTCAGGGAAAACGCGTCTGTCGGTTGAACCGAAGATATGATGACGGGGCTTTATAATCGATCGCGGACGTTGCCCCTCATCGCCCTTCCGGGCACTTCTCCCCGTTTACGGAGAGATGACCGATGGCCGCAATGACATCAACTAATCGGCAACGTTGCCGATTGGTAGACCCGCCGATGAAGGCGTCCTTCTCCCCGCTTGCGGGGAGCAACCATGTTTTGTCTCAGGGGTGTTGAGGGGTCATGGGGTTCCGCGCGCGACGATCGTATTGGCGAGGATGACGAGCTTGCGGGCGGTTGCGATGATGGCGAGGAGATGCGGCTTTCCGACATCACGCAGGCGCCGGTAATGGCTCTTGAGGTCGGGAT
>JBQCEL010000060.1:0-29325 GCA_051960255.1 Rhizobiaceae bacterium | reverse complement strand
ATCGAGGGACAGCAGAGAAAATCGGCAAAGCTCGGGCCATTATTGTCTGAATCCTCTCGGGGACTGGCTCGACAGCAAACGCCCCCAACTCTGGAGCATAAGGAGGTGCGCCGCATTGAGCGGGGCGAGAGCGGCTCCATCGTGTCGAGCGATCTCGAACGGCTGCCGCCGCGTGCGCCATTGGGACAATCAGCCTCCAAAGCGTCTGCCAAACCCTCCTCGCAAGGCGCCGACGCAAAGTCCAGCGCGGCGCCCGCCGAGCCGGGGGAACGCAAGGAAACGCTTCTCTACCAGCCGATTGCCGAGGCCGCCGGAGTGCTCGATGCCGCCGGCTATCGCGTGACATTGGCTGGCGTCGATCCGGTGGGCAAGGATAAAAGCTGCCCCCGTTCCGGCGGGGGCACATGGCCTTGCGGGCTTGTGGCGCGCACCGCTTTTCGCGCCTGGCTGCGCGGGCGGGCAGTGACCTGCGATTTGCCCCCGGCAAAAGGCGCCGTCACCACATCCTGCAAGCTCGGCGATAACGATCCGGCGCTCTGGCTGGCCGAGAATGGCTGGGCCAGAAGCGATGATCCGCGCTATCGCGACGCCGCTGAAAAAGCGAAGGAGGCGAAACGCGGCATGTTCGGCGACCCGCCGAAAGCCTATTCCGCGATGCCTGCGCTTCCGCCGCCGGCGCTGTCCGAAACCGGCGGTGGTGTCAGCGAAGAAACGCCATAAACGGACTCAGGCAGCGGCCAATTCTCCCGCAAGCGCCCTGCGGATCAGGGCCACCGTTTCATTCCGTCCATAGAGCGCCGTAAATGAGCCGAAGCGGGGACCACGTTCCTGCCCGAGCAGCACTTCGTAGATCATCTGGAAGAACGCGACGGAAACGCCGGGTCCGCCATCGGGACCCTTGCGGTTGTGGTCCTGGTAGCGCGGCATGGCGCGCGCGACATTGAGAGACAGGTTTTGTATCTCCTCCGCGCCGGCATCGGCGGGGGCCGCCTCAAGTCGGTCGGCCAGTTCCGCCAGCGCTTGTGCCTCTTCCGCATCGGGCGCGCGATAGACTTTCGACGGCTTCACGAAATCATCATAATAGCGGAGCGCGTAACCGGTCAGCCGGTCGAGTTCCGGATGCGTTTCGGGCGTCGCGCCGGCGACATGGCGGGAGATGAAACCCCAAAGCACCGCCTTGTTCTCGGCGTTCGAAGCGCTGACAAGATTGAGGAGCATGGCGAAGGAAACGGGCAGGTCGATGACAGGAGGCCGGCCATTGTGGATATGCCAGACCGGATTGCCGAGCCGTTCCTTCCAGTCCTGCCGTGAGTAGGCCGCAAGGAAGGAATAATATTCATCGACCGCCTTCGGGATGACGTCGAAATAGAGCTTCTTCGCCGTCTTCGGCCGTTGGAACATATAGAGCGACAGGCTTTCAGTCGGCGCATAGGTCAGCCACTCGTCGATGGTGAGCCCGTTGCCCTTTGATTTCGAAATCTTCTGGCCCTTCTCGTCGAGGAAAAGCTCGTAATTGAAGCCTTCCGGCGGCTGGGCGCCGAGCGCGCGGCAAATCTGCCCGGCCAGTTTGACGGAGTCGATCAAATCCTTGCCTGACATTTCGTAATCGACGCCGAGGGCCGCCCAGCGCATCGCCCAATCCGGCTTCCATTGCAGCTTGGCATGGCCGCCGGTGACGGGCGTCTCGTACCGTTTACCCGTCTCTGGATCGCGCCAGACGATCGTTCCGGCATCGACATTGCGCTCCTCGATCGGCACCTGCATGACGATGCCCGACTCGGGATGGACAGGCAAAAAAGGCGAATAGGTCTGCGCCCGCTCCTCGCGCAGCGAGGGGAGCATGATCTCCATGACCTTGTCGAAGCGGGCAAGCATGGAAAGCAGCGTCGCGTCGAATCGGCCGGACCGGTAATAGTCGGTGGACGAGGCGAATTCGTAATCGAAACCGAACGTGTCGAGAAAGCGCCTCAGCATCGCATTATTGTGATGGCCGAAGCTCTCATGCGTGCCGAAAGGGTCGGGGATGCGCGTCAGCGGCTTGCCAAGATTGTCAGCGAGCAGTCCCTTGTTCGGCACATTGTCGGGCACCTTGCGGAGCCCATCCATATCGTCCGAGAAACAAAGAAGCCTCGTCTTCACTTTATCTTCGGTCAGAACGCGAAAGGCGTGCCGCACCATCGACGTGCGCGCCACTTCGCCGAACGTACCGATATGCGGCAGGCCCGAAGGTCCATAGCCCGTTTCAAAGAGGACGGTTTCAGGGAAGCCCTTTTGCTTGTAGCGCTCGACGAGCTTGCGCGCTTCCTCGAACGGCCAGGCCTTGCTGGCGGCGGCATCCGCAATGATTTCGGGCGTGAGTTCGATCGAGCCGCGCGGGCTTTCGGGCATTTTCCGCTTGTCCTGTTTGTTCGTTCGGCCGGGGCGAGCCGGCGACCGACGTCTCCTGAATGCTCTATGCGCCAATGCCGCGGCGGTCAATGTGGGCTTTGAGCACGAAAACAGCCCGTTCCCGATTGCGGCGGCGGTCGTGCATCACTACCTAGCGCCGAACGCCCCAGCAAAGGATCGTCTATGTCTTCTCCCAGCGTGCACGAGGCTTTGGTTTACATCATGGTCGTGATGTCCGCGGCGGATCGGGACATGACGGATGAGGAGCTTGTCCGCATCGGCAATATTGTTCGCACCTGGCCCGTTTTCGTCGATTTCGATGAGGAACGGCTGGTGGAAGTCTCACGTGATTGCCAGAAGCTTCTACAGCAGGAAGACGGGTTGGGCCAGGTACTCTCGGCGATCAAGGCGGCTGTCCCGAAGCGGCTTCACGATACCGCCTACGCGCTTGCCTTCGAGGTCGCGGCGGTCGATCTCGAAATGCGGTTGGAAGAGCTGCGCATCCTGCAATTGCTGCGCGAGAACCTCGTGATCGAGCCTTCCGTCCTCGAAGCGATCGAGCGCTCCGCCAAAGCGCGTCATCGGATGCTGCAATAGAGGGCCGATTGCGGATCGTGGCTGCGTCAATAAAAGCTGACGGGGAAATAGCGCAGATAGATATCTGAGAAGACGCCTTTTACGCCGATTTCATGCAAGGCGTAGTTAAGCGCCGCGAGCAAGGACTGATCGTCCGGCCTGACGGCTATGCTCATTCCTTCGCCGAGATAGTGCGCCGACAGATAGGGTCCGCCGGCGAAACGGCAGCAATCGGCGGAGTCCGTGCCGGACAGCCAGAACGCCAACCGCATCCCGTCGCCGAAGATACCCTCGATCTTTCCCGACTTCAGGTCTGTTCGCATCGCATCGGCGTCGTCATAGGGCGCGGCGACGGCGCCCGGGAAATAGGCCGCGAACATCCGCTGATGCGCCGATCCGGCGATCACGCCGATCCGCTTGCCTATGATCTCCCTGTAGATGGGTTCGGCGATCATCGATTGACGCGCGACCGCCAGCCGCGCGGGAAATCTGAGATAGGATCGTGAAAAAGCATAGGTCTTCCGCGACTGCGGCGTCACGGCAATTCCGGCGATGATCGCGTCGCCCTGCCTCTTGGCGAGCGCGTCGGGCAACTCGTTCCACGGCAGCGCCTGGATCTGGCATTTGTCGAGAATGTTGAGTTCTGAGCAGAGGGCGCGGGCGAGATCGACATTGAAGCCTGAGAGCCGGCCACTTTTGTCGAGGAAGTTGAAGGGCGGAAAATCGACGGTTGTGAGGAAGCGTATGCGCCTCACATTGGTAAGATCGGGTTTGGCCAGCCTTTCCCGGCTGTCCCAGAAATGTGGAATAACCGGCCCGTCGGCCCTCGCGGCGATCGCCATCGGAAGCAGAAGCGCGAAAGCGAGGAATATCGCGCCCCATCCTCTCCAGCAATGCATGGCTCTTTCGGTCTCCATTTCCTTGTTGATCGCCAAGCGATGCTTCCCTATTCTTGGGTCGGGGGGTACATCATGGATAAATTCGAAGTTGTCGCTATTTGCCATAGCTGCCTGCATTCGGCATATGGCGAGCTATGGCCAGTGTTTTTCCTTGCGTTTCATGATGAAAAGCGGGTCAGGCAGCATACCGCCCCGCCGTGTCCCCGCAAGATCGCAGCACCGTAGCAGCCTTCATGCCTTTCAGCCTCCAGGTTCCCCCCGAGGGCGCAGGAGAAGACGATGTTGTAGCAGGAGTTTCCGGTAATCGGAGAAAATCGTTCGAAGCGATTGCGCCCGAGTTTGCCGGCTGGATCGATTTCTTCCTGCGGCTCGGCTTGACAATGGAGCAATCGGCCGCGCTCGCGCGCCGCGCCAAAGCGCAGCGGACGCCGATTCTGCGGGAATTGGTCGTCTCAGGCCTCTTGCCGGAGGCGCGGATCTACCGTGAATTGGCGGATGCGCTCGGACTACCATTTGAAGAACACGTCGACCCCGAGCAACTGATCCTCCGCGGGCGGGACATGGATGTTCTCCTTCGCCAGGGCGGCAACAAATCGCTCGTCGTCAAGATGGAAGCCGCTGCCAGCACTATGGTCGTTCTGTGTGCGCCCGTAACGGTGGATCTTGCGGCGATGAGGGAGCGGGTTCGCCGCAGCCCGTCGCTTGCTTCGCGCATCCGCATCGTCGCTCCGGGAAGCCTGCGGCAGGCGCTGGCGACGCGTGCGGAACGCCGCTTGATGAGACGTGCGGAAGAAGAGCTCTTTCGTGAATTTTCCAGCTGTTCGGCGCGTACCGTCGCGAACGGTTGGCAAGGCGTGCTGACCGGCGCGCTTCTGGTCGGCTTTCCCGTCGCAATTGCAGCGGCTCCATTTGCAGTGGAACTCATTGTCCATCTTTTCTTCTCCTCCTTCTTCTTCCTGTGCGTGGCGTTGCGCCTTTGGGCGGCGGCCTGTTTCGAGCCGCGGTCTTTCCCGGAAATCAAGACTCATCATCCGGACCAGTTTCCGACCTATTCGGTTCTCGTGGCGCTCTACAGGGAGGAAGAAATCATCCCCGACCTGTTCGTTGCGCTCGGCCGCATCGTCTGGCCGCGCAGCAAGCTCGAGATCAAGCTTGTCTGCGAAGCCGACGACACTGAAACCTTACGTGCTATCGAAGCGCATGGCCTCAGGCCGTTCGCGGAACTCATCCGCGTTCCACCCGGCGCGTTGAGAACGAAGCCGAGGGCGCTGGCTTATGCGGTTGCCATGACGAGCGGCGAATTCATTGCCCTCTATGACGCGGAGGACCGGCCGCATCCCCTTCAACTCGTCGAGGCGTGGCAAAAATTTGCTTCAGCTGATCAGGCGCTTGCCTGTGTTCAGGCGCCGCTCGTCGTTTCCAATTATCGTCGCGGCAATATTGCGCGGATGTTCGCCTTTGAATATGCGGCGCTTTTCCGTGCCCTGCTCCCTTTCCTGGCAAAGCGAAAACTGGTTCTCCCTCTTGGCGGAACCTCCAATCATTTTCGCCGCTCGGCGTTGGAGGCGGTCGGCGGATGGGATCCGTATAATGTGACGGAGGATGCCGATCTCGGTCTGCGCCTCATACGGTTCGGCTATCGCACGGAAATGATATCCCGTCCGACTTTCGAAGACGCGCCCGAAGCAATCGGCACATGGTTGCCGCAGCGCACCCGATGGTTCAAAGGATGGATACAGTCCTACCTTGTCCACATGCGGGCGCCCTTGGCGCTTTGGCGCGAACTCGGGCCGGCTTCCTTTCTGACCTGCCAGATTCTCTTCGCGGGGATGATCCTTTCGGCAATCGGCCATCCGATCTTTTTGGGAACGATCGCCTACATCCTGACGCGGATAGGAGAAGGCGCAGGCTTGGACGGCTGGCAAGCCTTCCTGCTCGCCTTCGATTGCTGCAATATCTTGTTGGGCTATGCCGCCTTTCTGGTGCTTGGATGGCAAGTGCTCGGAGAGAAGGAAAGGCGGGCTTTCTGGAAGACGATCCTGCTCACGCCATTCTACTGGCTCCTGATGTCCGTCGCCGCTTTCCGGGCTGTCTGGAAGCTCTATTCGGCGCCGCATCAGTGGGAGAAGACGCCTCACTTCAGGCGGGAAGGCGCGGTCGATCCGTCCAGCCCGCCGAAGCCGAAGAGATCGAATGTCGGCGGTTCGTCAGGAAATCCGGTCTCTCGCCAAATGCTGGACTCCTCGTCGCCTATGGCCGAAAGATCCCGATCCGCATAGGGAAACGAAAGCAGGACGTGGCGGATTACCGCCGGCCTTGCGCGCGGCTACCTGCTTTCAGATTTCCCCTATCGTGCTACAAGCAAAGCGCTTGCGGTATGTCTCTAGATCATGCGGGAAATCAAGACTTGCTGATGAAGGCTCCTTCGTTCCCAGGCCTCTTCGCTGGGCTTGCTTCTATGCACATGTCCCGCGCCCGCGCCACACCGGACGAATAGTCTCATGAACGGACGCGGCGGGGCGGAAAAGCGGCGGTGGACGGCGCCCTTTACGGAGCGCCTGACGGCGGACCGTTGGATGCTCCTCATGGTAGCGCTGGCCCTGCTCCTCGCGACATGGTTGGCCCTTTCCGCCGGAATCGCGGTGTTTGTCGTAATTTGCGTGGCGGGCTTGCTGATCCCGCTCGGACGCAAGCGAGCCACTCCCATTGAAGCATCGTCCGCCGCGCCGGCTCTCGAAAACGTTCAAGCGCTTGATCTCGCTGCCGCTATCCCCGATCCGATCGTCTTTTTCGACCGAGGCGGCGCTGTTGTCCACGTCAACGCTGCGGCCTCGGACGCATTCGGCCCCTTGAGGCCGGGTTCGCCGGTACGCCTGACATTCCGTACGCCGGAGATGCAGGATCTGATTTCCCGTGTGGTGGAAGCGGGTGCGGGGGGCGACGGGGTTGATTTCGCGGAAAGGATTCCGATCGAGCGATTGTTTCGCGTCACGGCGGCCCCCGTCGGCCAGGTAGCCGGAGGTCTCTTCGTTCTCGTCTTCAAGGACCAGAGCGAGGCGCGTCGAATCGACCGGATGCGCGCGGATTTCATCGCCAATGCAAGTCACGAACTCCGGACGCCACTCGCTTCGATCTCCGGCTTCATAGAGACGCTCCGCGGACCGGCGAAGGACGATGTGAAGGCGCGCGCGCATTTCCTCGAAATCATGGAGGCGCAGACCAGCCGCATGGCGCGCCTGATAAATGATCTTTTGTCGCTGTCGCGTCTCGAAATGAAAACCTACTCGCGCCCCGGCGAGACGGTGGACGTCGCCGCCACCCTCGAACGTGTTGTGGATGCGCTGAAGCCTCTGGCGAACGAGTTGGGACTGGTTATGGAGGAGGAAACCGACGACGGCCCGTTGATGGTCCGGGGCGACCGGGACGAGCTTTTCCAGGTTTTTGAGAATCTGGTCGAGAACGCCTGCAAATATGGCCAGAGCGGCAAGCGGGTCGTCGTTTCCGCAACCCGGAGGCAGGGAGGCATCATCGCGGCGGTAAGGGATTTCGGACCGGGTATTCCGAAGGAGCATATCCCCCGGATCACCGAGCGCTTTTATCGCGTCGATGTCGAGAGCAGCCGGGCGCAGAAGGGAACGGGCTTGGGTCTCGCCATCGTCAAACACATACTGACGCGTCACAACGCCCGACTCGAAATCTGGTCGGAATTGGGCGAGGGCGCTCGTTTCAGCGTCCACTTTCCTCCGGATTGATTTCAGGTGAGGAAACAGCCTGTGCGAAACTTTTCTCTCGCACGCGGACGCTTTGCGGCTTTAGTTGTCACAATAAATTCAGGGAAGAATAAGAAGCTGAACGGAATCAGCGTTATCCAGGTGACGGCCAATTCGGCAGGACTGGTAGATGAGCATGCACACGCAACACGCCTTCGATGAGGACCTGAAATTCCTGACGAACCGGATCGCCTCCATGGCCGGCCACGCCGAACGCATGGTCGAGCAGTCCGTGAGGGCGCTTGTAGGATCGGACAGCGGCCTGGCGAAGAAGGTCATCGAGGATGACCTGCTCCTCGACACGGCACAGCGCGAGATCGATGACAAGGCGATCTCGATCATCGCGCGGCGTCAGCCCATGGCCGACGATTTGCGAGAAGTCATCGGCGCGATCCGCATCTCCGCCGATCTCGAAAGGGTCGGCGATCTCGGCAAGAATATCGCGAAGCGGGTCGTCGCCGCGACCGCAACGCGACAGCCGATAAGCCTTTTCCGCGGCATAGAGGCGCTGGCGGAATTGGCGCTGATGCAATTGAAGGACGTCCTCGACGCCTATGCGTCGCGTTCGGTCGAGCGCATCGGCATGGTCCGCAATCGCGACGACCAGATCGACGCCATGTACACGTCGCTCTTCCGCGAACTCCTGACCTATATGATGGAGGACCCGCGCAGCATCACCCCGTGCACCCATCTTCTCTTCTGCGCCAAGAACATCGAGCGCATTGGCGACCATGCCACCAATATCGCGGAGACGCTTTATTACATCATCACGGGCGAGCAGATGCCGGTCGATCGGCCGAAGGAGGATGAAAGCCACAAGGTAGTGGCAAGCGTCGAGGGGCCTTCAAATTCCTAGCGTTGTGAGCCATTCGTACCGGGGTGGCCCTTCAAGGCTTCGCTTCGCGGAGCACCTCCAGGTGAGGACCGATGTCGCTCACGATACCCATCCTGAGGCGCGAGCCTGAAGGTCAAGCCTCGAAAGACGCAAAAAGCCTGAGCCTGCTTTATCGGCTGCGCCGCCGATCCGCAGGTGGCTGGAAGGCGATGCGTGCATGATAGGAGCAATAGGGGCTGTTTTCCTTGGAGTCGTTGCCGCAGAAGCTGAAATCCTCGGTAAGGGGATCGCCGCTCGGCCATTTGCAGGTCCGCTCCGTCAACTCCACCAGCTTGAGTTCCTGTGACGCCGGCATCGCTACATTCTCGATCACGCGAGGCATCGGCCTTGCGACGGGCTCGGCTTCGAACTGTACCTGCAGCGCGGTCGCGCCCACTGTCGCTGCGACCGTGCGCATATGGGTGACGCGTGCCGCTGCTTTCGCTCCGCTCGTGGATTGGGTCGATTTCTTCTGCCGCGCCGGCACCGCGGCGCGGCCCCGGTTGGAGAGCTTCAGGCGATGCACTTTGCCGATCACGGCGTTCCTGCTGACGCCACCCATCTGCGCCGCGATCTGGCTGGCGCTCAAGCCCTCCAGCCAGAGCTTCCGCAGAAGTTCGACACGCTCTTCGGTCCAGTTCATCGAACAGGCTCCCACATTGCCTGCGGAATCCGAATCCCTCCACCCGCCCAGCATTGCGCCAGGGTGACAACTACATCTATCGGGTTTGTAGGTTCGCCGCACGAAATCTAGTTCGGTTGCAAATTACCGTATGGGTTGACTCCGTGACAAGAGTCCGGCGGCGGCTGTGAATCGCTTTTTGGGGTTTTCCCCAACTTGCCCGTTGGTTGTGCGGAATTCTTTTCAGCCAGTGTGATTCTTATGCAACGTGTGGCCGACGGCGACGGAAACATCTCTCATCTGTATCCGTATTCTTGATGGCCGGTTGCGAAGACGGCATAGAGCTTCGCATTGACAGAACCGGCGAAAAAACGGATACAGGGCACACAGGCCGTCCTCGGGGGCGGCTTTTTTGGTTTTTGCGGCCGGTCTCCGGACCGGATTTCTGCTTCTTGCAGACGCAGACGGTCTGTCGGGAGATGATGCTGATGAGCGATACGGCGATTTACGGGACATTCGCACGCGCCCCTCTGGCTTTCGAGCGCGGAGAGGGCACCTGGCTCTACACGGCCGACGGCGAGCGATATCTCGATTTCGCCGGCGGCATCGCCGTCAATTCGCTCGGCCATAGCCACCCCCATCTCGTCGCCGCGCTCACCGAGCAGGCTGGCAAGCTATGGCACGTGTCGAACCTCTACGAGATTCCGGACCAGGAAAGGCTCGCCCGGAGACTTGTCGAAAACAGCTTCGCGGACAGGGTCTTTTTCACCAATTCGGGCGCCGAGGCGCTGGAATGCGCCATCAAGACCGCGCGCCGCTACCACTATGTCAATGGCCGCCCGGAGAAGTTTAGGATACTGACCTTCGAGGGTGCGTTCCATGGCCGCACGCTGGCCACGATCGCGGCCGGCGGCCAGAAGAAATATCTCGAAGGTTTCGGCCCCAAGGTCGAGGGCTTCGATCAGGTGCCTTTCGACGACATCGACGCGGCGAAGAAGGCGGTCGGGCCGGAAACGGCGGCCATTTTGATCGAGCCGATCCAAGGCGAGGGCGGCATCCGCCCGGCGCCGGCACAATTCCTGCGCGATCTGCGCAAGCTTTGCGACAATAACAATCTGCTTCTCATCTTTGATGAGGTCCAATGCGGCATCGGCCGCACCGGCAAGCTCTTCGCCTATGAATGGTCGGGTGCGAAGCCGGACATCATGGCGATCGCCAAGGGGATCGGTGGCGGCTTCCCTGTCGGCGCTTGCCTGGCGACGGAAGAAGCGGCTTCGGGCATGACCGCGGGCGTGCATGGCACGACGTTCGGAGGCAATCCGCTTGCCATGGCCGTTGGCAATGCGGTGCTCGATGTCGTTCTTGAGGATGGTTTTCTGGAGGATGTCGCGCGCAAGGGGCTGGCGCTCAAGCAATCGCTTGCGGCGGTGGTCGACGAATATCCGGCGGTGTTCGAGGAGATCAGGGGACTTGGGCTGATGCTCGGCCTCAAATGCCGCATGACGAACACCGCGATCAACCAGAAATTCCGTGACTCTCATTTCCTCGCCGTCACCGCCGGCGAGAATGTCATCCGGCTGCTCCCTCCTCTCACCGTGACGGATGAGGAGATAAGGCTGGCGGCCGACCGGATTCACGAAAGCGCGTCCGAGCTTGCCGGAAAAAAGGGCGGCCACGGATGACCGTCTCAACCGGCAAGTCTGGCGTTCCGCGCCATTTCACCGATCTCTCGACGGTGTCCGCCGGAGATTTGCGCGCAATCCTCGACGATGCCGGCCGGCGCAAGGCCATGATCAAGGCGGGCGAGAGGGAAGCGCCTTTCGCCGGCAAGGTGTTGGCGATGATCTTCGACAAGCCGTCGACGCGAACGCGCGTGTCCTTCGACGTGGCCATGCGCCAGCTTGGCGGCGAGACGATCATGCTGACCGGCGCGGAGATGCAGCTTGGCCGCAGCGAGACCATCGCCGATACCGCAAAGGTCCTGTCGCGTTATGTCGATATCATCATGATGCGCACGACCTCGCATGACCGTCTTCTTGAAATGAGCGAATATGCGACGGTCCCCGTGATCAACGGGCTGACGGACGACACGCATCCCTGCCAGATTATGGCCGACGTCATGACCTATGAGGAGCATCGCGGCAGCGTAAAGGACAGGCTTTTTGCCTGGTCCGGCGACGGCAACAATGTGCTCCATTCCCTGCTGGAGGCTTCGGCGCGATTCGGCTTCCGGTTGAACGTCGCCGTGCCGGAGGGCAGTGAGCCGAGTCCCCGCTATGTGGACTGGTCCAAGGCGAATGGCGGCCGCATCGAGATCATGCGCTCGCCGGAGGATGCCGTGGCCGGCGCGGATTGCGTGGTCACCGACACATGGGTTTCGATGGGCCAGGAACATCGGGCGCGCGGCCACAACATCTTCATGCCCTACCAGGTGAACGAGCGCCTGATGAAGCACGCGGCATCCGACGCTCTTTTCATGCATTGCCTGCCGGCCCATCGCGGCGAGGAGGTGACGGACGAGGTCATCGACGGACCGCATTCGGTGGTTTTCGATGAAGCCGAGAACCGGCTCCACGCGCAGAAGGCGGTGCTGGCCTGGTGCCTCGGCGCTTGATCGCCCGGTTTCGCCTTCTTATCTACTGGCTATCACCTTCATCTTTTCAGGAAAGGCGCGTCCGCCTGAACGCGGACGGTGCGAAAGGATTGCGTCATGGCTGAACAGGAAAGAAAGCTTGGCGAATTCGGCCATGCGGGCGACGACCACGTCGTCCCTTTTGAGGTGGGGCCGCTCGATATACGCGGTCGCGCCGTGCAACTCGGCGCCGCGCTTGACCAGATTCTGAACCGTCACGACTACCCCGAGCCGGTGGCGCGGCTTCTCGCCGAAGCCGCGGTGCTGACGGTGCTGATCGGTACATCACTGAAGTTCGATGGAAAATTCATCCTGCAGACGCGCTCCGACGGGCCGGTGGACATGCTGGTGGCCGATTTTTCGACGCCGCAGTCGCTGCGCGCCTATGCACGTTTCGACCGTGGCCGCCTTGAAGAGGCGGTTGCGGCCGGTAGTGCGACCCCCGCCGATCTTCTCGGCAAGGGCGTTCTGGCGCTGACGATCGATCAGGGTGAATACACCCAGCGCTACCAGGGCATTGTGCAGCTTGACAGGACCTCGCTCGAAGATGCGGCGCGCGTCTATTTCCGCCAGTCCGAGCAGATCCCGACGGAGGTGCGACTGGCGGTCGGACGGATGATCTCGCGCGGGGAAAGCGGCGCCGAGGAACGCTGGCGCGCCGGCGGCGTGCTGGCGCAGTTCCTGCCGGCGGCCTCGGAGCGGCAACGCCTTCCCGATCTTCCCGGCGGTGACGATCCGGCTTCCGCCATCGAGGTCGAGGACCGGACCGATGCCGCCTGGAAGGAGACGCAGGCCCTCATGGCGACTGTCGAGGCATCGGAACTGGTCGATCCCACGGTCGGCGCGGAGCGGTTGCTCTTCCGATTGTTCCACGAGCACGGTGTCCGTGTCTATGAGGGCGTGCCGGTACTCGACGACTGCTCCTGTTCGCGCGAGAAGATCTGCGCGATCCTGGATGGATTTTCGGCCGAGGAGGTGGAGGAAAGCGTCGAGAACGGCGCCATTCGCGTCAATTGCGAGTTCTGTTCGAAGGAATATGAATTCGACCCCGACGAATTCCTCGCCAAAAGCTGATCTGTTTCATCAGGCGGGGCGCCTCAGTTGACCGTGCGCGCCTCGCCAGGAATATCGAGGGAGAAGGCCGGTATGGCGACTTCGAAGAGACGCCCGTCCGCCTGCCTCAGCGTATAATGTCCGACCATGATGCCTGACGGCGTCGAAAGCGGGCAGCCAGAGGTGTACTGGAAGCTGTCGCCCGGATTGAGTTCCGGCTGTTCCCCGACTACGCCCGGTCCGCGCACCTCCTCCACATTTCCGACGCCGTCCGTGATGTGCCAATAGCGCGACATCAGCTGGACGAAGCTATCGGAATTGTTGGAGATCGTGATCCGGTACGACCAGACATAATGATTGTCTTCCGGCTCGGACCGGTCGGACATGTAGAACGGTTCGACCTGAACCTCGATCCCCTCCGTCGTAGCGCGATACATGGCGCGGCTTCCTTTCGCTTGGGGAAGATTCGCGCAGCCGCGCCCTTCGGTCAATATTCGCAATCGGCCGGAGCCGCCTATGCGGCGGCCCTCAGCGCATTTTCGATATCGTTCATCAGATCGTCCGCGTCCTCGAGGCCGACGGAAAGCCTGAGCGTGCCGGGGTTGATGCCGAGCTGCGCCCGCGTCTCGTCCGTCAGGTTCTTGTGCGTCGTGGTGCCCGGATGGGTGATCAGGCTTTTGGCGTCGCCCAGATTGTTCGAGATACGGACGATCCTCAGCGCGTTCTGGAAGGCGAAGGCCGCCTTTTTCCCCTCCTTGAGGTCGAGACAGATCATTGTCGATCCGCCCTTCATCTGCTTTCCGATGATATCGGCTTGCGGGTGGTCGGCGCGTCCCGGATAGATGACGCGGGAGATGGCGCTCTTGCCGGCGAGAAAGTCAGCGATCCTGCCCGCGCTTTCGGTCTGCTGGCGCACGCGAACAGGAAGCGTCTCCAGGCCTTTCAAGAGCGTCCAGGCGTTGAAGGGCGACATGCCTGGGCCGGTATGGCGGAAATAATCGTGCAGATGCTCGCTGATCCACGCCTTGTCGGAAAGCACGATTCCGCCAAGGCAACGGCCCTGGCCGTCTATGTGCTTCGTGGCGGAGTAGACGACGACATGCGCGCCGAGTTCGAGCGGCTTCTGGAAAAGCGGCGTCGCAAAGACATTATCGACGACGAGGCGCGCGCCGATTGAATTGGCCAGCGCGGCGACGGCCTTGATGTCGGCGACTTCCAGCGTCGGATTGGTCGGGCTTTCGAGGAAGAAGAGCTTGGTGTTCGGCCGAACCGCCTTTTCCCATTCTTCCATTTTTCTGCCGTCCACAAGCGTGGACTCGATGCCGTATTTCGGCATCAGAGTCTCGATGATCCAGCGGCACGAGCCGAACAGCGCGCGCGCGGCGACCACATGGTCGCCCTTTTTCAGCGAGCAGAGGAGGGCGGTGGCGACGGCCGCCATCCCGGATGCGGTCGAGCGTGCGTCTTCCGCGCCCTCTATGGCGCACATGCGCTTCTCGAACATGTCGACGGTGGGATTGGCGTAGCGCGAATAGATGAAGCCGGGTTCCTCGCCCTTGAAGCGGGCTTCGGCGGCTTCCGCCGTGTCATAGACGAAGCCTTGCGTGAGATAGATTGCTTCGGAAGTTTCCCCGAATGCCGATCTAAGCGTGCCCGCATGCACCGCTGCGGTCCGGGGTTTCCAGTTCTGTGTCGTCATCTTCGTCGCCTCTGTCCAACAAAAAGCCAATAAAAAAACCGGCCGCGAAGCCAAATCGCGTACCGGTCCCTCAGTGGCCCCTTAGCGACTTGTTTAACGTGGCTGCAAGCCGACCGGCCAAATCACCACGGGATAAAACCTGCTTTAGTCCTCGCATCGGCTTGCGTCAATCGCGGACTTCGCTAAACGATGAGGCTTGGTTTGAGTGAGCGCGTAGGTCAAGAGCGTGCGTCAGTCGGGAATCTTGCCGGATCGGGAAATCGCCGCGCTTTTTGCGGGCGGCAGCCTTTCCGCGCCCCGCGCGCTCGATGCGGACCAGATCCAGCCGGCAAGCCTCGATTTGAGGCTTGGCGCGAAAGCCTGGCGCGTCAGGGCAAGCTTCCTGCCTGGCCCGGAAAGCACGGTCGCGGAGAAGCTCGACCGGCTGAAACTGCACGAGATCGATCTTACCGCCGGCGCCGTCCTCGAAACGGGGTGCGTCTATGTCGCACCGCTGCTCGAGGCGCTGGACCTGCCGCACGACGTTGCCGCGTCCGCCAACCCGAAGAGTTCGACGGGGCGGCTCGACATCTTCACCCGCGTGATGAGCGACCGCGGGCAGGAGTTCGACAAGATTCCCGCCGGCTATTCGGGCCCGCTCTATATTGAGATAAGCCCGCGCACTTTCCCGATCATCGTGCGGACGGGATCGCGCCTGTCGCAGATCCGCTTCCGCAAAGGAAGCGCGACGCTGTCCGGAACCGAGCTTGCCGCCTTGCATGCGAAGGAGAAACTCGTTGCGGCGGACGCCGCGAACATAACTGGCGGCGGCATAGCACTCTCCATCGATCTTTCCGGCGATCGTCGCGGATTGGTTGGTTATCGCGGTAAGCACCATACCGGTCTGGTCGACGTGGATCGTCGCGCCGCCAATGACGTTCTCGATTTCTGGGAGCCGCTGCACGCGCGCGGCGCACGCGAACTGATCCTCGATCCGGACGAATTCTACATCCTCGTCAGCCAGGAAGCGGTGCACGTACCCCCCGGCTATGCGGCGGAGATGACGCCATTCGACCCGCTGGTAGGCGAATTCCGCGTCCATTATGCCGGTTTCTTTGATCCGGGCTTCGGCCATTCCGCGGCGGGCGGGACAGGCAGCCGCGCGGTGCTCGAAGTGAGGAGCCATGAAGTGCCCTTCATTCTGGAGCACGGGCAGATTGTTGGCCGGCTTGTCTATGAGTACATGCTGGCCAGCCCGGAGACGCTTTACGGAAGCGGACTCGGCTCCAACTATCAGGCTCAGGGCCTGAAGCTTTCCAAGCATTTCCGCTAGGCGGCGAAGGCACGTTGCCGATTTGCCGGTGCGCTTGGCAAACCGGCTACTCCCACTGGCGGATTGCTCGCCCGCGCATGCAATGGATCGAATGCGCCCCAGAAACGTTCGGCCTTCGAACGCGAGGGAACAGGGATGATACAGCGTGTCAGAAAGGGGCGTACACAAGGGGGAATCGACGCGGAGCGTGCGCGCCAGACGGGCCGCGGCCGGGAGGCGGAAACACCTTCCCAAATCCCCCCTCGCGGCCTGCTCGATGTGGGGTGGCGGCTCTGGACCCAGATCGGCGAGGATCGCATTCTCCTGGTAGCGGCGGGAACCACGTTTTATGTGCTCCTCGCGGTCTTTCCGGCGCTTGCTGCATTCGTCTCGCTCTATGGCTTCATCGCCGATCCGAAGACGATCGAGCAGCATATCGCGTTTCTAGGCGAAGTGCTGCCTGCCGACGGTTTCGATCTGATCCGCAATCAGCTTCACGCACTTTCCAGCCAGGCGAACGGAGCGCTCAGCGTTGGATTTGTTGTCGGCCTCCTGATTGCTCTCTGGAGCGCCGATGGCGGGGTCAAGGGTCTTTTCGAGGGTCTAAACGTTGCCTATGGCGAAATGGAGAAACGGAGCTTCATCAGGCTCACCCTCGTCTCCTTCGCCTTTACCTTCGGCGGCATTCTCGTCGGCATCTGTTTCATTCTTGTCATCGGCGTCATTCCCGCTGTCCTGTCGTTTTTGCAGCTGGATCCGAAGGAAAAGATGCTGGTCGACCTGCTCCGCTGGGTGCCCGCACTTCTCTTGGCTGTTGTGGCGATCATTCTTCTTTATCGCTACGGCCCGAGCCGCGAGCGGGCGAAATGGCGCTGGGTCAGTTGGGGCGCCGCCTTCGCGACGGTTGCCTGGCTCATCGCTTCTTGGGCATTTTCGTTCTATCTCGCCCACTTTGCCAATTACAACGCGACCTATGGAACGTTGGGCGCAGCGATTGGCTTTCTGATGTGGATATGGATTTCGGCGATCATCATGCTTCTTGGTGCGGAACTGAACGCCGAACTCGAGCACCAGACGGCACGCGATTCCACGACCGGCGAGCCGCTGCCTATGGGGCAGCGTGGCGCGACAATGGCAGACACCGTCGGCAAAGCCTCGGACGAGTCCGCCGGGTAGAAATAGCCGCATTCTTCGCTTGACAGGAGCAGCACGGCTCATGGATTAATGACGCCGCCGCGGGTGTAGTTCAATGGTAGAACAGCAGCTTCCCAAGCTGCATACGAGGGTTCGATTCCCTTCACCCGCTCCAACTGGTCATCCGCTGCCACTGCGCCTTCGTCTTCTCGCGATGGCGACCCGAGCTACGCTGACTCTGTCTGAGGGGAGCCCACAGACGAGCGGAATTCCGGCACCAGAACGAAAACTTCCTCAATCAGCTTCTCATAGGGCCGCCAGCCGGTCAAAACCCTTTCGGAGCCGCCCGGCCGCTTGATAATGAGCGTGGGAAAGCGGCCGATCCCTCTCAGATGCGCATCGGCTACGTCCTTTTGGAAGGCGCGCTTTGCCTCATCGCCGTCCATGGCGCGCTCCCACCGCGCTGCGTCGAATCGTCCGTCCGACAGGGAAGCGCATTCGGCGGCGATTTCCGAGAGAATTTCGCGGCGCGCGATGTTGCGGCTCTCCACAAAGAGCTTATGTCGCATGCGCTTCAAATAGAGGTCTCCGGCGAAGGGAGATTGCAACTCCGCCGCCTTGAAAGCCAGGCAGGCCGGCCATGACGAATCCGGCGGGTCCTCTGTCCACACGCGGTTCTCGATCCGCACGCCCGTTTGCCGTTCGGCTTGCATCCAGAGCGGCCCCATCTGCGCCGGCCTGTGGATGGCGTTGAGCGGGTCATCAAAGCGATCCCAACGCTTTATCATCCCGCCCATGCGCTGACGCCACGCCATGCGGCCGACAAGGGCGCGGCGCAGGCGCGACCATTCCGGCTCCAGGGCCCACGACCAGCAGCACAGCGGATCGGTATAATAGGTGACATGCAAAGGGGCGGCGGGTGTTGGCCCCGCCGCTCCCTGTTGCATCAGTGCCGACGATTGGTCGCTCACTTTTGTTGAATGCTCGGCGGGCTCATCAGATCCTCCTGCGGATAGGAAGACCATTGCGCGCCTTTGCCCTTGCTCTTGGTCGTGCTCTTCACTTCCTCGCTGCGCAGCTTCGACAGTTGCTTGTCCAGTTCCTTAACATCCGCTTCGCTCTGCAGCACCCCGACGGGCTCATGCTCGATCTCGCCCATCGTGTCGACGACATGCTGGTATGGATCGTCGATATATTCCCATTCCTCTCCGTCGCCCCAGGGCCCCTGGCCTTCGTTCCAGGGACCGCGCGCGTCAGCGCCGTTGGACATGTTGAAATAGGCATGCGTGAAGCGCGGATCGCCTTGCAGCACGCCGGGAGGGAAGTTCGGCTCGATCGTGTCGAGCGCCGCCGAGAACATCTGGAAATGCGCGATCTCGCGCGTCATAAGGAAGCGGAGCGTCTCGTGCACATACGGATCGTCGGTGAATTTCAAGAGATATTCGTAGACGATCTTGGCTCGGCTTTCCGCAGCGATATCCGACCTCAGATCGACCGTGAGGTCGCCGTTGGCGTTGACGTAGGCGCCTGACCAAGGCGTACCCTGACTGTCGGTGACTGTCGGTCCGCCGCCGGAAAGAACAAGAAACTGCGGATTTGTCAGCGCCTCGTGGATCAGGCTTTCCTTGGCGCTCTTCCCATTGAGGCTGGTGATCGGATTGGCTGCGGCGGCGTCCTTCAATTCGCCATTGATGCCCTCGAGCAGCATGGTGATGGTCGCGCCGACGATTTCGAGATGGCTGAATTCCTCCGTCGCGATATCCATGAGGAGATCGTATTTCTCTGGATAGGGCTTGCGCGCGGCGAACGCCTGCACGAAGTATTGCATCGCGGCTTTCAGTTCGCCATTGCCGCCGCCGAACTGCTCAAGCAGGAGTGCGGCGAACTTCGGGTCGGGTTTGGAAACCCGTGCGTTAAATTGCAATTCCTTTGCATGATAGAACATCGACGTCCTCCGGGCCTTGTGATTCCTGATTTGTCTGGGTGTCCGCTTTTCGTGTGGTGTCCGACGTGTTGGGCCCAACCTTGTTTTGCTTCCGATGTTCCGATCTTTTTCGCCAACCTTCGGGAGCCTTGCCGCTCTTTCCGGTCAGGCCCGTCCGTGATAAGGTGCCTCTAGGATTTTTCCGCCCGTGAATGCCTTGCGGTGGGGGGCGGAGTCGTTCACATGAGATGTCTTTGGGTATCTCTCGTCGCGCTGCTCCTCGGGCTGGGCGCGGCATCTGCTGCTTCCCTGGATAATGCGATCAGAAGCGGGAATGCCGAACAGGTCCGGCAGATGCTTGACCACGGCGCCGCCATTGCCGCGCCGGACGATGCAGGCGATCCGCCCCTCATCGTTGCTGCGCTCGCCGGGCGTGCGGACATCGTCATGATGCTTCTGCAACATGGCGCGGAAATAGGCGTACGCAACAAACATGGACTGACCGCTCTTCATGCCGCGGCCTATGGGGGGAATCTGGAAGTCGTGAGATTGCTCGTCGCGAACGGAGCGGCGGTCAACGACAGGCGCAATTTCTACAACATGACGCCATTGCACGCGGCGGCTGAAGAGGACCGTGTGGACGTCGTCGCCTTCCTTTTGGGGAAGGGGGCCGACATCGAAGCCAAGGAGCGGAACGGCTACACACCGCTCTCCCAAGCGGGCTGGCGCGGATATTGGGATGCGGCCGGATTGCTGATGAAAGCGGGCGCCGTGTGTCAAGGGCCGGAGATCGTCGGCGAGCGGCTCTACAAGGAATGCCTGAAACGACAATGAAGTTGTTATGTCCGGTCGCGCCGGAATGGAGAAATTCATGAAGACCTATGTTTGGAAAGGAGGGATGGCGGCCGGCGTGGCCGTTATCCTGATGCTGGCCGCGGGGCGTTCAGCGGCTGCCGAGGATGTCGTCAATACGGGCTATTTTGGCGACGTCGCCATCAAAGGCTACGATACGGTCGCCTATTTCGCGGAACACAAGGCCGTGAAAGGCTCGGACAAATTCGCCTATCGCTGGCTGGGCGCGAACTGGTATTTTTCCAGCGCGGAAAACCGCGAGCTTTTCAAGCGCGAGCCGGTCAAGTACGCGCCGCAATATGGCGGCTATTGCGCCGACGGCGTATCGGCGGGAACGATTACCACGAATATTGATCCCAAGGCCTGGCGCATCATCGATGGCAAGCTTTATCTGAGCTACGATCCGGGTACGGCGGCCGGATTGGAAAAGAACCATTCCAAGGTGATCAACGCGCGGAAATACTGGCCGGAGGTTAAGCGGACCCTGATGTCGGCGGACGCCAAGAAGGATTGGCAATAAGGCCCCATCCCGGGCCGGCGCGCTGTGGCGATGCCTATTTGTCCTTCTCGGGAGAAAACAATTCGAGCGCCTGCGGCGTGACATGGACATATTGCGTCTCGCCATTTCCGCCGGAGGCGCGATAGACATATCCGCAGGCAAGGCGGTCCATGAAATAGCCTTCGAATTTTTCACAAAGACGGTCGCCCTGAATCTCGACCGTACCCGTGATGTTGGTGTTGGCGCTGCGATAGGCCGTGTTGCCGTTCTTGTCGAAATACTGAACGAAGGCGACGCCGTTCTTGTGCCGGCCGGCCCAACTTTTGCCGCTGATGAGTTCCTGTAGCGCAGCGCCGCCGATCCTGTCCTTCTCCTGCCCCTCGAAGCCGAAGGGCCATTCCGGAATGCCGACCGCGTGCAAAGCCTGGAGGTGATAGCGGCGGTCGTCATCGCGCCAATAGTCGTAGAGATAGCTATAGTAGGTCAGGTTTGTTTCGGGAAACAGCTTCAGCAGCGCCGCTGCCTCCTGCCGGCCCCGCTGTTTGTCGTTTCGCCGGGCATAGGCGGCCGCCAGATATTCGCGCGCCGGCTCGACGTTGGGCAATTTGTCAGCCGCCGCTTCCAGGAGGGAAACCGCCCGTTCGCCATCGCGCGCCAGATAGAAGACGACGCCCGCCAGCAACTGAAAGTTTGGCGGCGGCGATGGATTGAGCCGCAGCGCTTTTTCAATCGTGATCATCGCCTGGTCACGGCTTCCCGTCTGGACGAGCACCAACGCAAGATTCGCGACTGCCTCCGCGTCATTTGGCTGGACAAGGACCGCGCGATTGGCGGAATCAATCGCTTCCGCGTTGCGCCCGTCGATGAGCTGCAGCAGGGCAAGCACGGTTCGGGCGCGGGCATTATCGGGATTGAGAACCAGTGCCCGGCCGGCCGCGTCATAGGCGATCTTGCGGGCCACAGCGGCCGACCAGATCAGATTGTAATCGTTGCGGAGGACGTCGATGGCGACGCGCGCGATTCCGGCATAAGCATCGGCGAAGCGCGGGTCGAGATCGATAGCTTTCTGATAGAAGGAGAGGGTCTGGCGATAGGTGTCGACGTCGCTGTAGAGAAATCCCTCATGCTCGGCCCGGAGGTAATAGTCGTAGGCCTCGAGATTGTCGGTCGGGATTTGAGCGAGCTGACCGCGCTCCTTGTCGTTCACGTTAACCGAAAGCGCGGAAATGATGTTGCTGACAATATCGTCGCGCACGGCAAAAATATCCGCGTAGTCACGATCGTATCGCTGGGTCCATATCGACAGGCCGCGCAACGCATCGACCAGCTTGACGCCCACTTTCAGGCGCGCTCCGTCTTTCTGCAGCATTCCCTCCAGAACGAAGTTGACGCCAAGCTCTGCCGCCGCTTCCTGCACCCTTCCATTGCTGTCGCGAAGCGCGAAAACCGAATGGCGCGCGATCACGAAAAGATCGGACACCTTAGAAAGGTCGGTAATGAGGTCATCCGTCAGACCTTCCGCCAGGCGGTCGCGTTCGGCGTCGCCGCTGACATTGACGAAGGGCAGAACGGCTATCGATGGCTTGTCGGGCAAGGCACGGGCGAATCTTTCCACATCCGCTCGCGGCGCCGGCGCCCTTCCCCATGGCTGGAGCAGCCACAGGGCAAGCCCTGCGCATGCGAGGAGAAGCATCACCGCAGCGGCGCCGGTCATCAGCATCCTTCGCGATGCGCGGGCCGCGGGTCTTCGTGCAAGGATCGGCGTTGCCAGCGAGGACGCCTTCTCGTCGAGCCGGACACGATAGACGTTCAAGGGCTCGGCGATGTTCTTGAGCCGCCTTTCGCCGAGCGCCTCGAAGGAAAGATCGAGTTTTCCCCGGGCCTGTTCAAAAGCCTGAGCGGAAAGATAGATTCCGCCGGGATCGGCAAGCTCCTCGATGCGTGCGGCGACATTCACTCCGTCGCCATAGATGTCTCCGTCGTCGAGGACGATATCGCCGATATTGATCCCGACGCGATAGAGTATCCGCCTGGCCTCTGGAAAGCCGGCGTTTTCGAGCCGCATCGCCAATTGCACCTCGACCGCAAAGGAGATCGCATCGACGACGCTGGCGAACTCCATCAGGGCGCCGTCGCCGGTCAATTTGACGATCCTGCCGTGATATTGGGCGGCCCGGGGCGTTAATATCGCTCTTCTGTGCCGGCGGAAGGTCGCCAGGGTTTCCTGCTCGTTCGTGCCCATCAGGCGCGAATAGCCGACCATGTCGAGGGCGAGAACCGCAGAAAGTCGCCGCTTTATGCTCAATCGCCTCGGCACGGATGGGGACCATCAACAGATTCGCGGTATGCTGCCGGAGGCTCCAAAGCGTCGCCGGCCGGATCAGGGAATGACGTAAAGCGGCATTTCGCTCGTCACCCCCCGCAGCATCGCACCTTGGGAAACCGGCGTGAGCTTCGCCGCATTGAGAATTTCGGCCGCGCGGGCATCAGCGATCACCGGATCGGTCACGAAGATCGACTGCGACGTGGCGAGGCCCTGCACCCTTGAGGCGATGTTGACCGTTTGGCCGAAATAGTCCTGCCTTTCATTCATCGATACCGCGATGCAGGGACCCTCGTGGATGCCGATCTTCAGGAGAAGTTCCTCGCTACCCCGCTGCTCGTTCAAATCACGCATCGCCTCGCGCATCCTGAGCGCGGCAGCTACGGCCCTGTCGGGCGTCGGGAACGTCGCCATGACCGCGTCGCCAATCGTTTTGACAACCGCTCCCGCTTCCGCCGCGACAATCTCGTTCAACACTCGGAAATGGGTTCGCACAATCTCGAAGGCGAGGAGGTCGCCCACCCGCTCGTAAAGAGCGGTCGAGCCGCGGAGGTCCGTGAAGAGAAATGTGAGGCTGGTGATCTTCAGGCGCTGGTCGATGTCGAGCGTATCGGTGCGATAAAGATCGCGGAAGGTCTGGTTGCTGAGAAGGCGCTTGGCCGTCAGGAACGGCCGACGCGTGCCCAGCATTTGATGCAGCGCCTCGCCCGCGATGCAGACGGAAGGCAATGTGCGCGCGTTCGTCCTGTTCTCGAAGGAAATGCGGATCGGGCCGGGGCGCATCTCCAGTGTCTGACTGTGCGGATGGTCCCGGTCGATGATGATGGTGAGGTTCTGCCGGTCGCGGCTCGTCTCGCCTTTCACGTCCAGGAACTGGACCGCATGCGTTACCGGTTCGAAGATGATGATCGACCCTTCCGGGATCTGGGTCGAAAGGATTGCCTTTTCACCGCCGGGCAGCTCGACCGTATCGATGACGAAATCCTCGATGCGCGAGGCGAAGTCCTCTTCCGGAAGCTCGACTCCCGATCCCCAAAAGATCTGGCGGAAATACTCGGCGGGCGGCAGTTCCTCGGGATCGTGGGCGCCGATCCTTCTAATGCGGGCTCTCACGGTGAAGGTGACCTCGACCATTTCGTCGAGGGTCGGTTCGTAACCGGCCGCGCAAAGCGTGCAGAAATAGTGGCTTCTCTGCAACGTCTTGAGTGTGGCGTTGGTATCGAGCACCCCGCCGCAACCGGGGCAGAGGACATTCCAGGAGATGTCGAACAGGCCGAGCGAGGCTGCATGGAGGAAGGCTGCTATGGTCTTTTCCTCGTCGAAGCCGTGTTTCTCGGCGAAAGCCAGAACGTTGATACGGCAAAGCTGACGGTCCGGCGCATCGCTGATGAGCGATTCGATGGCGTCAACCACCTTTTCATCCGCTGATTGGCGCAGGATGTTGATGAGGTCTGCCGCTTCGCTCATGCGCTGTCTCCGAACCGGACGAACAGCCACCCGCTTGAGACTACACCTCTCCAGCCTCCCTGTCATCACGCGGGGTCCGCTCTTGCCGGCCATTTCTTGCCCTCGCCAAAATATCTATGATGGAGTCATGGATATCTTCGCCTTTCTCATTCTGGTCGGATTGCAGGCAAAGCATTTCGCGGCCGACTATCTGCTGCAGCCGCGCTGGATGATCATGGGCAAGACGAGTTTCGCCAAGCCCGGCGGCTACGTTCACGTCGCCATCCACGCGGTCGGATCGCTGCTGGTGTTGATGACGGCGGAAGTTCCTGCCTTCCTGATCGCATTGCTGATCGTGGCGGAGGCGGCCGCGCACTACCTGATCGACTATGTCAAAGCGCGATGGTCCCTGGCCTATCCTTCCGATCCTGCCAAACGGTCTTACTGGGCCGCGCACGGGGCCGACCAGTTCATGCACCAGCTCACCTATGCGGCAATGCTTTTCGTGGTGCTTTGGTACATGGGTGGAGGCTGACGTTACTTGTTCAGCCGCGGTCGCGCGCCTCGAGCGCAGCGGCGAGGTCGCTCGTCGTGTCGGCGACGCGGCGCGCCAAAATGCGGATAATGTGCATTGCTACTGCCGGATATTCCGCGATCAGGTTGAGGAAGCTTTCCTTGGGTATCCGAAGCGCGAGCAGGTTGCCCTTCGCCCGGACGGTGGCCGTGCGGGGAATATCGCACAAGGCGGAGATTTCGCCGAACAAGGCATGCTGCGGCAGTTGCGCCACCCTGACCTCGCGGCCATTCCTCTCCGTCACGACGTCGACCGATCCTTCGAGAATGAAATAGGCGTCTCCTTCCGCGGAGCCCTGCCGGAAAACGACTTCGCCATCCTCGAAGCCTAGTCTCTCGGAGGAGTAGGCAAGGAGCTTGAGCTTGCCGGTTTCGACCTTGGAGAAGAACGGGACGTTGCGCAGGAGGATCACTTCCTGATCGAGCGACGTCATCTTGCACTCCACGAATATCGGCACGAAGCCATTGAATGGTCCATCAATATCTAGCAAGTCCAAAGTCGGGATGCGTTTCGGCAAGCGCTTCCGGCGCCCCATCCGCGACGATACGGCCGTGCCGCAACAATAGGGCGCGGCTGAATAGCATCGCATGTTCGGGATCGGCGGGTGCGCAGAATATGCCGGGCTTGCCGCCGTGCGCGGTTTTCGCTCCCGCCAGGATCGCTTCGAGAATGGCGCGCTGCTCGCCGCCGGGCAATGTCGCCAACGCGCGGTTAAGGATGAGGAAGTCGGGCTTCTTCATCAAGGCGCGTGCGAGCCGCAGCTTCTGCCTCTGCGTTTCCGACAGGCCGCGTCCGCCGTTTCCGATCGCAAAGGCGAGGCCCGCCTCGAAAGGAAGGCCGGCAACGCCGAGTTCCGACAGGACCGAGGCCAATTCCGCCATGATGCGCGCCCTCCCGCCGACCAGATTGGTCTCGATGCGGCCAAAGAGGATATTGTCCGCGATCGTAAGCGACGGGTTGTAGGCGTCGAAATCGTTGAAGACGACCTTTTCTTCCGGCTGGCCCTGAAGCCGTTTGTGAAGCCCTTTACGAGCTTCCAGAACTTTCTCCTTGATCTCTTCCCCCAGCAGGCCAAAGCGGTCGCGGGGCTCGATATAATCCATCGACAAACTGATAAGCGTCTCCTCGTCGTCCTCGGACAGAGTTTCGAGGCCAGCCTGCTCGACCAGATCGAGGATGGTGCGGAGTTTTGCGACCTGTTCGGGCGTCATCCCGTCGGCCTGGCCGAAAAGAGCGCTTGTCGAGGGCAGGCCGGCGAACATTTCAACGAAGGTTCCGGCGATGTCGAGCCCCAACGCCAGTAGCGGATCTCGAAGTCCGGTTTCCTGCAACACGCCCTTGACGATCGGATTGCGTGCGAGGGCCTGCGGCGCGAAGGCCGGATCGACGGGCATGCCGAAAAGGATATTTTCCGCGATCGAAGCCTGCATGTTGTATCGGGCGGGATCGAAAGGCTCGACCAGAGTTTCCAGTCCCGCGGCGGCAAGCTTGTCGCGCAACAGGATACGCGCCCTGCCGATCAACGGCCGCATGCTTTCGAGGGCGCCGGGCTGGAGGTGGCTGGCGAGTCCGATATCGCGGATGTCCCCGCTCAATCCCGCCATCCGCATCACCGCCTGCATGTGGCCCGACAAGTCTTCCTCGCCGGCGATCGAAACGCGGCTGGGATCCATCCAATCCGCGAACGGGTCGAACTCGGAGTTGCCGGACTTCCGCGCTTCGAGCAAACGTTGCGCGGCCGTTGCCCGTCCGAGGGGCTGTTCGCCGGGCGTAGCGCCTGGGCGGTTCCGGAAAACCTCGAGGAGAATCTCTTCCACAGTGCCGACCGGCAGGAACGCCGTGCTGTCGGCATAGCCGATCTTCCTACCCGCAACAGCCTCGGGGAGGTCCTTCATATCGCAATCGTCGAGCAGGATGCGCCCCTGTGTTGGGCTGGCAAGGCGAGCCAGGATTTCGAGCAGCCTGGCCCCGCTTTCGGGCGGTTCGGCTATAACGGCCACTCTTTCGTCGGGACCGATATGCATCGTTATGTTTTCCAGGAGTTCTGATGCCGCTCCCGGCTCTCGGTAGGCGACATTCTGGAATTCGAAGCCCTTTTCGATGCCGACATCGCTCGCTTCGAGTGTTTGCAACTGCTCCGGAATCAGATCGTCGCGGCTGAACTCCTCGATGGCATGGGCGTAGCGGACCTGCGCCATCAGACGTTGCTGATCCCAGTCGATCAATCCTTTGACGGGCGTCGGCAAATCCTTGTAGGCGGCGATCGAGGCGACGAGCGCCCCGATGTCGAGCCTGCCGGTGATCACGAAATAGCCGCCGATCAGATAGAACAGCACCGACAGCAATTGCATCAGGAGGTTGTTCAGGAACTTGACGGAGAATTTGCGCTTGAAGAGGTCGAGCCGGATGAAGAATATCTCTCCCAGCCGGTAGGAGAAATCCGCACGGATGAAGTTGGAGGTGTCGTTCAGATGTACGTCATCGATGCCTTGCAGAATCTCGCCGATCCGTCCCGCCATTTCGCGCGCCGTCAGCTGTCTCTCTCGCCCGAGATCGAGCAACCTTCGCCTTAGCCTCGGAATGAGCCAGACCTGCAGGCCGATGACGGCAAGCGTCAGCAGGCCGAAAAAGGAATTCTGCATGAAAAGGAAAATCAGCGCTGTAAGCGCCTGGCCGGCAAGGAACAACGGCGCCGAATAGGAATCCCCTATGAAATCCGAGAGCGGATCGACCTCGTCCTTGATGATGCCGGAGATTTCGGAAGGCTTCACCTGTCGGGCATGGGACACGGGAAACCGCAGCACTCGGTCGATCATCTCATAGCGCAGGCGCCGCAGGACGCGTTCGCCGGTAATTCCCTTGTAAGTGTTGATGTAAAGCTTGAACCAGCCGTTCAGGACTATTAGCCCGGTGTAGACGACGCAGAGGACGAGCAGGAACGGCAGGCGGGTCAGTTCGAAACCGTGGAAGAGGACGACCCGGTTTCCACCCGAGTCTTCGACAAAGGGCAGCGCAATACGCAGGAACAGCTGCGTGTCGGTAGCGGAGTGAAAACCTTTGCCTTGGATTGGAACATTGATGATCTGCTTGGGCAGGTTGAGCGAATAGAAATAAAGCGGCATGGAGATCAGGATGACGACGAAAATCCATGCCTGCAGGGCCCTGGTGTGCATCCAGATATATTTGAGAAGGCTCTTCTCCATGGCGTCACGGGCGAAGTTGCCGACGAGCTTTACGCTATTTGGCGCCCGCGTCCCCGTCCACGCTTTTCAAGCGCGGCAAGCCTCGCCAAATTGCGGAATTTGTCCTTTTATCACCCGCATGGTGGAGACATGATGCTCGATTGCGCGCCATGCTCATACGTTCGGTGGGCCATCGCCTCAAAACGGCGCTGCCATCTCAGCCGAAAAGATTACGCTCTTGATCCATTCCTTCCGAATGCGTATCTCGCGGGCGTTCAGAGCATGATCCGAAAATGGAAATGAGGGAGATGATCGATTGAGCGGTGCTCTTACGCGTTTTCTCGGCGATACGCCGCTTCGCGTGCTCCTCAAGCTCGTGATCGTATCGTTTCTCGTCGGCGTGATGATGAATGCCTTCGGCTGGACGCCCTATGACGTTCTTTTTGAAATCAGGGATTTCTTCCTGCATCTCTGGAACATGGGCTTCCGTGCGGTCGATCGTTTCGCGGCCTATCTTCTCCTCGGCGCGGCGATTGTCGTGCCGCTCTTCCTCGTGCTTCGCGTGCTGAGCTACCGCCGATGATGGCGGACGGAATTCGCCCGATCAGGCGAATTCCTCGGCGATTTCGAACAGGATGGAATGGCGCGCTGCCAGTTCGTCCACATCCCTGGAATAGCCCCCTCCAAGGACGCCGCAGACCGATATGCCGCGGCTGCGGAAGAAATCGATTACCCGTCTTTCCCTCTCTCTCAATCCGTCATCGGAGAGCGACAGCCGGCCAAGCCGATCGGCCTGATGCGGATCGACGCCGGCATTGAAGAAGACCAGATCCGGTCTGGCGCGCGAAAGAAGGATCGGCAGGACAGCGCTCAGCCGTTCCAGATAGGCCTGATCGCCCTGGCGGTCGGGCAGGCCGATATCGAGGTCGGAGATGGCCTTGCGCACCGGATAATTTCTTTCGCCATGCATGGAAAAGGTAAAGACGCGCGGATCGTCGAAGAACATCTCGGCGGTTCCGTCGCCCTGATGGACGTCGAGATCGACGACGAGGATTTTCTGCACGTCGCCGGCGGAAAGCAGTTCCAGCGCCGCCACGCCGACATCGTTGAGCGTACAGAAGCCGGCCCCGCCGCCAGGGCGCGCGTGATGGCTCCCGCCCGCCATATTGCACGCAATCCCGTACTGGAGCGCGAGCCGCGCCGCCGCGACAGTACCGCCGCAGGAGAGCCTGGAGCGGTGCGATACCGCCTCGCTGACGGTAAAGCCGATCTCGCGCTCGATGTGTGGAGGAACGGCGGCGCTGGTGATCTGCTCCACATAGTGAGGGTCGTGCGCGCGGGCGAGCCATTTGAATGGCGCATGTTCCGCAACGTGCAAAACACTTCGGGCCAGGATGCCCAACCGCTCCAGATGCCCGACAAGCCTGCTGTATTTCCCCATGGGAAAGCGGTGATGCGCGGGGAAACGCGCGTCGTAATCCGGGTGGTGGACGATGTGGAGCGGCATGGACGGACAGGGTCCACATCTGTATGGGAATGGCAAGCCATGTGACGGGACGCGGCATGGCGACCTAGCGTCTGGAACCG
>JBQCEL010000059.1:0-50185 GCA_051960255.1 Rhizobiaceae bacterium | reverse complement strand
CCCGCTGGCGCGCCGCGGGGCTTGCCGTTTCCACTGTCGCGCTCCTTCCCGCGGCCTGGTCCGTCATCGTCGCGATGCCCTCCTTCGGCGAACATGTCTCGCCCTACGGCGCGGCCGTCAACGCCGTCGTTCCCGCGGCGCGCCACGTCTCCAACATGGTGGCGGCCGTCAATTTCGATCTTCGCGGCCTCGACACGCTCGGCGAGGAAAGCATGCTTTTATGCGCCGTCACGGGGACCGTCGTGCTGTTGCGCGGCGCGCGCGGCGAGGAGACGAGCGGGAGCGCCATCAGGCTGCCCGGCCGGGCCATCGCGCAGAGATCCGACGCGACGATCCTCGTCTGCCGTTTCGCCGCCACGCTGCTTTTCTTCTTCGGCGTCTATGTCGCCCTGCACGGGCTGGTGACGCCCGGCGGCGGCTTTCAGGGCGGCGTCGTCATCGCCTCTGCCCTGCTGCTCCTCTATCTCGGCGAAGGATACGCCCACTGGCGCTCGATCGTGCGAGGCAGGGTGCTGTCCGTCCTGGAAGGCGCGGGCGCGCTCCTGTTCGTGCTCGTCGGCCTGATCCCGCTGGCGTTCGGAAAGGCGGCCTTCCAGAACATCCTGCCGCTCGGGACTTTTCGCGACCTCTATGCCGGCGGAACGATGGTCGTCGTCAACGCGGCGGTGGCATGCGCGGTCGCCGGCGGCTTCACGCTGATCCTGCTCGAATTCATGGAGGAGACGCGCGCGCCGGAAACGGAGACGGAGCCCGGAGAAGGCGGATGAGCGTCCTGCCGTGGTGCGTCGCCGCCTGGCTCCTCGCCGTGGGCATCTATGGCGTCGTCACCTCGCGCCACTATGTCCATCTCGTCGGCTGCCTGTCGGTCTGCCAGTCCGCGACCTACGTCCTGCTGCTGGCGGTCGGGTTCCACTGGAACGCCGGACCGCCGATCTTCTATGATCATCCGCCGGGGACGCCAGCCGTCGATCCCGTCGTCCAGGCCCTGGTCCTGACCGACATCGTCATCGGCGCGACGGTGACGGCGCTGCTTCTGGCGATCGTCGTCCAGGTGCAGAAGCTGAGCGGCTCGGTCGACCCGCAGAGGCTGCGGCCGCTGCGCCCGAACGCCTGATGACCGACCCTGCCTCTCTCCTGCCCCTCGCCGCGCTCCTGCCGCTCGGAGCGGCGGCGGCGCTTTTGATGCTGTCGCACTGGCTGCCGCCGCGCAGCGCCGATTTGGCGGCGACGGTCGTCTCGCTCCTCCTTGCCCTCTTTTGCGGCTGGCTCGCATGGCGCGGGCTCGATCAGCCTCTCATCCATTGGTTCGCCGGCTGGACCCCGGCATCGGCCGGCCGGCCGGATGTCAGGCTCGGCATATCCTTTGTCGCCGATGCGCCGAGCGCCGCCGTTTCCGCTCTCTACGCGCTCCTCTTCGCCGCTTCCTTTGTCTTCTCCTGGGGCTACTTCGACAAGGTCCATGCGCATTTCCAGGTGCTGATGCTGCTCTTCCTCGCCGCCATGATCGGCTTCTGCATGACGCGCGACCTCTTCAATCTGTTCGTCTGGTTCGAACTGATGAGCATCGCCGCCTTCGCGCTGACGGCCTATCCGCTGCGTGAAAGCTCGCTTGAGGGCGCGCTCAATTTCATCGTCACCAACACGCTCGCAAGCTTCTCGATGCTGATGGGGATCGGCATCCTCTACGCCCGCACGGGCACGCTCGATTTCGCGCTGATGGCGCAGGCGCTCGTCGGTCATGGCGGCGCTCTCGCCGCCGGCGGGTTCTGCCTGCTCGCCTTTGCGCTGCTGACCAAGGCGGCGATCGTTCCCTTTCATTTCTGGCTCTCCGACGCCCACGCCGTGGCGCCCTCGCCCGTGTCGGTCATCTTTTCCGGCGCCATGGTCAGCGCCGGCTGTTTCGGCCTCTTCAAGATCGTCATCGGCATCTTCCCGCTCGACCGCGCCGTCATTGCGTTCGTCCATGACGGCCTGCCCTGGTTCGGCATCGTCACGGCGATCCTTGGCGGCCTGACCGCCTGGGCGCAGCGTCACCTGAAGCGCCTCCTGGCGTTCTCGACGATCGCCCATCTCGGCATCGTGCTGGTCGGCGTGGCGACGCTGACGCCCGAAGGGGAAGCCGGAATGCTCCTCTATATAGGCGGCCACGGGCTGATAAAGGGGGCGCTGTTCATGATCGCCGGCATCCTGCTCGCACGCTTCAATTCCTGTGACGAGATCGCGCTCTACGGCCGCGGCCGCGCGCTGTGGCCGGCCGGCCTGGCGATGGGCGTCGGCGCGCTTCTGCTGGCGAACGCGCCGGTCGGCCTGCTCTACCGCGCAGGCGACGTGATCGATAACGCGCTCGGCTGGCGCGCGGAGAGCATCGCGGCGGTGTTGTCGTCGGCATTGACCGGCGGCGCGCTGTTGCGCGCGGCGGCGCGTATCTTTCTCGGTTGCAGCGGCGCGCCCGGTCCCGAACGGAGCGCGCCGACGGAGCGCGAACGGGAAAAATCCGACCGGCCCCTGTGGCTGATGCTGCTGCCTTGCTGTCTTCTGCTGGTTCTGGCGCTCCTGCCGGCAAATCTGCTGGAGCCGTTCCTGCGGCGCGCCGCCCGAAACCTGTTGACGGCGTCCAACATGCATCCGGCGGTAATGAACGGAGCGCCGCCGGACGCGCTGACGCCGTCGGCCTTCCTCACGCCGGGTCTGGCCGTCGCCCTCGCCTTGCTGTCGATCCTGCGCCTCAGGCCGGTCGGCCGCTTCGCTCGCTTCGCCGCGCGGCTGGAGACGCTGCCGTTCCGCGTGCTGCACATCCTCCATAGCGGCCTCGTCACCGACTATGTCATGTGGATGGCCCTCGGGCTGAGCGCCATCGCCATGGTGTTCTATTTGAGGTGACGCGGGGTTCTGCCGGCCTTTTCGTCCGTGTCGGCTGAATTTTCCGGCTCGGAATCGTTCCCCTCGACCTTGTCCACGACTTCGCGGATCGCGCGGCGAAACCATTTGCCGCGTATCCAGTATCTGAACGATCGCATCCAGTCGCCGATCCAGGATTCGTGATCCCCCTCCTGCCACGGGCCGCCCAACTGATCCTTGACATAGAGTTCCTCGATGAAGACGCGGACGGCGGCCGAAATCGGCACCGCGAAGGCGATGCCCATCAGGCCGAAGAGGAAGGCGGCCACGACCTGCAGCGACAGCGTGCTCGCCGGCGGGAAGCGGACCGTCTGTTCCTGCGCCAGCGGCGTCACGAGATGGGTTTCGATGAACTGGACCAGGATGTAGGTGACCAGGCCGGCGAAGGCCATGGGAAAGCTCTGCGACAGGCCTGCTAGGATGATGATGACGCCGGCCACGAACGGCCCGAGCGTCGGCACGAAGGTCAGGAGACCGGCCTGCACGGCGAGCAATATGGAATAGGGCATGCCGACCAGCGTGAGCGCGAACAGGCAGAACAGGAAGATCGCCGCCATGCTGATGCTCTGCCCGATCAGCCATTCGCGCAGCGCGTCGCCGGCAAGGTCCAGCACCTCGTCGATCCGGTTCCTTCTTTCCTGCGGCACGAGGCTGAGCACGATGGCTTTATAGACGCTCGGCTCCCAGGCGAAGAACGCGCCGAGGAATAATATCGCGGCTGCGATCGTGACGACGCGAACGAAGGCGGCCGTCGCCGATTCGGCGCTCCCGTAGATCATCGAGCCGCTTGGCAGCAACTCCGCGAGATTGACGTTCTGGAAGGCCGGACCCAATTTTCCGCTGCGCATCATGTCCATCGCCTGCTTCGTCAAATCCTTCATCGCGGACATGAAATGCGTCGCCTCCTGGGCGAGGATGCTGCCGCCCCAGTAGAGCGCGAAAACGATGAAGATCGCGAGCAGGAGGAAGACGATGACGAGGCGAAGATGCCGCCTCCAGTTGACGAGATAACCCAGCCCGCGCGCTGCGGCGTCAAGGAGCGCGCCGAGGAGAATGCCGGCGCCGATCGTTATCAGGCCGGTGGAGGCGACCCATATGACCGCGAACGCCACGCCGAAAACGGCGACGACGGCGGTGACGAGCGCCGTGCCGCGGACGAGCCCGAGCCTGGCGAATTCATTTCCGCGGGGGCGCTCGGCCATCACGGCCCCGCCAGGAGGGCGGTTCCCGCTCTCTCCAATCCCCCCATGTCCGCATAGCCGCCCAGACGCCGCTTCAGCTTTTTCACCATGGCGATGACGCCCGGGTCGGTCAGCGCGGCAAGCTCGCCGGTGTAACCATAGCCGGCCGCGCTTCCCGGAAAGATATCGGCGGTCGCGGGGTGGGTGTAGATTTCCACGTTACCCGGCGGCAAATCGGCGAGGATCGATTTCATCCGCTCCGCCGTCATCGCGCCGGACCACTTCCAGCCGAAGACCGCGTCCGGCGTGGATAGGCCATTTTTCACGGCCTTGCGGCGGAGAAGCGCCAGATAAGGCGTCAGAAGGCGCGCCTGCCAGGAGCCGGCCATGGCGCTGAGACCACGCGCGGGCTCGTTCGGAACCCGAAGCGCCGCCATTCCATGGCGCTGTCCGATCCCGATGATTTCGCTGGCGATGATCGGGTGGAGATGGAAATGCTTGTGGGCGTTGACGTGGTCGAGCGGCAGGCCGGACTTCCGAAAGGCTTCGAACTGGGCCTCGATCTCGCGGCGAAGCTGCCGCCGCGCCTTTTCGCTGAACGCTATCCTCAATGCCGTGTTCACCATCTCCGGGCGCAAACCGCCACTGTCGTCGATAAGTTCGGAAAGCTCTTCCGCCGGCAGCGCGGGCGCGCCCTCCGCGAGCACCAGATGCAGGCCTACCCGGAGGGTGGGCATGCGTTTGGCAAGCGCGATGGCCTGGCCGGCGGCGACGCCGGCCACCATCAGGCTGGCGGAGGTGAGGACACCTTCTTCGTGCGCGGCCTCCACCGCTTCGTTGACCTCCGGCGCGAGCCCGAAATCATCGGCGTTGATGATCAAACCGTCCAGCCTGTCACATCGCATTCTTTCGTCCATAACAGGTTTCGCGGCGCGATTGTTCACGCGTCCCGGAAGGGCGGTTTTATCATGTCCTGGCCGTCACGACGCTGGGAAACGCCCTCCGACGCCGTGCGAAAACTCTTCGTTGCGGCTTCTAACCGGCATGAGCGTGCCGTCCGGAGCGACGCGATAGGCTTTCCCGCGCCAAACGATTTTTTTGCCGAAAACCGCGCCGATATAGACGGCGAAGGCGAGGACATCGCGCAATGGCTGTAGCCAGAGGGGCACGGCCACGGCGCCGAAGCGGCGGTTGAGCGAACGGCAAAGCCAGGCGCGGGCGGCAATCGCCAGGACCGCGGCGGCGAGGCCGGGGGCGGGCCATCCGGCTGCGAGCGCGATGATCGCGAAGCCGAGCGGATGGGTGAAGAGGTTGCCGAAATAGCCGAGCGGAGCGATGCATCTGATCGTGCGGGCGGAACGCAACTCGCGCGAAAGCAATTCCCTCGCCGAGTCTTCGGCGCAGCAATGCGGCAGGGCTAAGGGCGCGATCACGACCTCGCTTCCCGTTCCTCGCACGGCCTCCCCAAGCGCGTAGTCGTCCCATAGCTGATCGGCGAAAGGCTCCAGTCCGCCGATCCGCCACAGCATCCCCCGCGTCAGCGCGATCGTCGCGCCGAAACATGGGCTGGCGAGTTTCAGCGACAGGCCCACGACCGCGTTGGGGAGGAAGTGCGACGTGATCCCGGCCGCCGAGAGGCGCGCCCAGACGCCGCCCTCGGGCGATCCGTAATAGAAGCAGGTGGCGGCGCCGACGCCCGGCTGGCGCAGAAGTGCGGTCAGCCTGCCGACGAGATCGCGTGGCGCATCGATATCGCTGTCGATGAGAAAGATGATGTCGTGATCGGCGCGCTCGACCATATTGATCAGGTTCGAGACCTTGGCGTTGCGGCCATATACGCGCGGATCCACGCAGAGCCGAAGATCCGCATCCGGTTTTTCACGTATGAGCGCGCGCACCGTTTCGACGGCTTCGTCGCGCCTGTCCGCAACGCCGCAGATAATCTGCAGGGGAAAGGCGTAATCCTGCTCGCAGAGACGTTCGAGCCGGCGCTTCAGCCCGGGCTCCGCGCCGCAAAGAGGAACGAGGATGGAGACCCTGTGATCTTCTCTCTCGTTTGAGAGGGCGTTCGCATGTGGAATTCGACCCTCACTCATATCCGGCGGCTGCGCCCTTGGTGGAAAGGGCGCGGGGGCGATTCCATAGCCCCTGAACCGCAGGACCGCCACGGCGCTGAAGACGAGGTAGGCGATCCCGATTCCCGCCGTCGCAAGGCTCAGCAAGGCGATGGCGTCGAGAAGGACGCCCATGACGTCACCCTCCATCCGGTTGCGGGTTGCCCATGTCTTGGCGCAATTCCGGACGCGAAACCGCGCCGCGCTTTTGCTGGAATTGCTCTGGCGGCAGATGCCGGCGCAGCAGTTCCTTGCGCGAGATATAGATCAGAGTCCTGTCGCAAAGGAGCAGGCTGAAACGGGCGGACGAGGGATTGGCCGCCAGCACCAGGAACAGGAAGAGGATGTTCTCGCCCAGCCGCCGGAAGGCGCCGACGGGCGCCATCGGGCCTTCCTCGATATGGTGGAACCCTTCCGCCGCCGTCAGTTCCAGGAGCTTTTTCCCTTGCCCGAACGTGCCGGTCCGCCACGCGCCGACCAGGGCGCGGACATCGTCCAGTTCGCGATTTTCGCTGAGATGAATCGCGAGTTCCTCCAGCGAGATCTGGAAGGCGCGCCGCGCCTGCTTCGCCCAGGCGACGGTCGGCCTGCCTCCAGGCATCCTTGGAAACTGCTCGTTCCAGAAATGCAGCTCGATGACGGGATCGCCTGCATGCAGTTCCACGCCATCGGGCAGCGCCACATCGCATTCGGCAGCCGTGCGCGAGATGCGAAGCATGCAGTCCGGATTGGAAGTATATTCATAGACCTGCTCCCTTTGGCGCAGGCGCGCGTCGAGCGAGTAGATGACCGTCGAGAGCATGCTCCCGGAACCAAGAAACTTTTGCGCGAAATCAGCCAAAATGGATGCCCCGAGACGAGATCGAACGATGAACAATTGCTACAGAGCTAAAACGATGCGTGAGGGGCAATGTTCCCCTATATGGAGCGATTTCCCGCGCCTTTCCGCGATGATAGCGCCGGCTCAATCCTCCTTGCGATCGATCTCGTAGGTGGTGGCGAGGGCTTCGCGGATGGTGAGCGCGACCGGCACCGCCAGGATGACGCCGACCACCCCGAAGAGCAGCCCTCCGCAGAGGAAGCAGAAGATCACCAGCACCGGCGGAACATAGGCGGCGCGCCCCAGCACGATCGGGCCGAAAAACTCGTCGATCGAGATCCTCAGCGCGATGGCGTAGATGATGTAGCTGATGATGGCCCCCGCCCCTTTGGCTTCCTTGACCGCGACCAGCCCCGCCAGGATCGCCGACGCGGCCGGACCGACCAGCGGGATCACCTCCAGGAGCCCGGTGAGGATGGCGAGGACCGCCGCGTGTTGGAGCTTCAGGAACAGGCCAAGCCCGATATAGGCCGCGCAGGAAGCGTAGACCACGATCAGGCCTATGCCGATGAAATAGCGGCGCAGGACCGGGTTGAGCCTGTCGAGAAGACGCGCGACGAACGGGCGGTAGCGCGGCGGCACCAGCCATTGCAGGCCGTTGCCGATGCGATGCGCGTCGAACAGGAAATAGCCGAGCAGGACCCAGGCGAGAATGAAGCCGAAAAAGCCGATGAAGGCGAAAGACGCGACTGTCACCACGTCATTGCCCATCCATTGCTGGAGTTCCTTGCTGATCGCGTCCGCGGCCTTGTCGGCATTGAGCTGGTGGCCGAAGAGCGTGAAGGAGCGATTCTGGAAGATGTTGTGGAGGAGACCGGAAATCGATCCCTTGAGATCGCCGCCGATGCTCTTCGCCTCATCGTAAAGAGGCGGGCCACCCAGATAGACGATGATTGCCATCAGAAGCACCAGCGCGAACAGCACGACAAGCGCCGGCAGCCATCGCGGCAGATGCCATCGCCGGGCCGCATAATCGATCGCCGGGGTGGCGACATAGGCAACGATGCCCGCGAGGACGAAAGGGAAAAGAACGCTGCGGACGAGATAGAAGAAAACGACGAGCCCGATGACTACGCCGAGGCTCGTTCCGACCGATATGTTGCGGATGTGGCCGTGTATGGCGCTCAGCCAGCGCGTCCTTTCCGGGCCTTCTTCCGGCGGATCCTTCGTCATTTGTAGATCCGGCCCTTCCAGCGCCGCCGCCCCAGCCATTTCGACCACACGCTGTCGAGGGCCAGCACCGCGCCCGCTCCATAGCCGACGGGAAAAAGGAGCCCGTACCATGTCGGGATGCCGAAATGCGCCGCGCCGAAGACGTGGAGCGCGACCGCCGCCGCCGAGCCGAGCAGGGCCGGCGCGACGGCGACGCATGCATCGTGCGAATTGTTGGCGCAGGCTGTTATGTCAATCACGGGAATGACGAGCACCGCCCAGGCCAGCACCAGCGCCAATGCGGCCTTGAGGATGGTCCGCGCGGGTCCGCCAAGCATGTCGCTCAAATTCTTCGCGATGCCGGGCCACAGCGTTCGCCATCCCGTGTACATGCGGGTGCTTAAAAGCGCGCTGCCGTCCATCATGATGACATGGTATCCTTGCCGCTTGAACAGGCGCGCGAGTTCGACGTCCTCGGAGATGGCGCCGGACACAGCGGCATGCCCGCCGGCTGCGTCATAGGCCTCCCGCCGAAGCAGCATGAATTGCCCGGTGGCGACGGCGTCGTCGCAATCCTTCGACTGGACCTGGTTGAGGTCCTGCGAGAAGCCGAGGAGATAGAGGCCGCAGGGCAGCATCAGCCGCTCGGCGAAGCTTCCCAATTCGTGGCGCGGCGCGAGCGTGAGGAAGTCCAGCTTCTCGCGAACGGCCGCAGCCACCGCGCTGGCTATCAATGGCGGGTCGGCGCGCATGTCGGCGTCCATGAAGCAAAGCCATTCGACGCCGGCCGGCACGGCGGCGACCCCGGCGCAGCAGGCATTGACCTTGCCGACCCAGCCCGGCGGCAGGGCGGGAGCCCTGATCAGCGACAGGCGGTTGTCCGCTGCGGCAAGAGAGCGAACCTTCGCGGCCGTGTCGTCGGCCGAATCATCGTCGACCACGACGACGCCGAAGCGCCCTTCATAGCGCTGGGAAAGCAGGGACTTGAGGCAGGGCAAGATGTTGTGGCCTTCGTTGCGGGCCGGCACGATGACGAAAACCGAGGGCGCATTTTCCGGAAAGGCCCTGGAAAGCCGCCCGAGCGCGCCGCGTTGGCGGAAGGCCCTGGCCAGCAAATATGCCACGACGGCGAGCCAGAAAAGGGAGAGGATCAGGTACACGCCAGCCCTTGTTCTTTGGTCGGTTGCTTGCGGCTGCCGGGTCCACGGGAGAAGCGGCGTCCCCGCCCGGCTTTGCACGGAAAGGCGCCGGCGCCTCTGCGACGAGGTTCGCGGCGTCCGCGGAGCCTCCGTTGGCGATAAATCGCGCAACAAACCAAAGGTTCCACCATAAGTGGCCGCTCCTCGCGCCGGAATCGGCCAAGGCGAGAGGCAGCGGCTATTCGCGGCTATTCCGGGACGGCCGCGCCCGGAAATTTTTTGTCGTCTGCTGAACAAAGTGCGCGGTGGAGCGTTTGGTTGTTTTGAAGCGCGTCATACACGCGGCCTTTCGCCGTCTATCCGCTGGGGCACCAACATGGTTTTTGAATTGCTGGCAGGCGTCCGAACCCCTGCTGATTTACGCAGGCTGGAGGAAAATCAACTTCCGCAATTGGCCTCCGAATTGAGAAGCGAAACCATAGAAGCAGTCGCGTCGGCGGGAGGCCATCTGGGCGCCGGACTTGGCGTCGTCGAACTGACCGTCGCCTTGCATTACGTTTTCGAAACGCCGCGCGACCGTCTCCTGTGGGACGTGAGCCATCAATGCTATCCCCACAAGATCCTGACGGGCCGCCGCAGCCGCATCCGCACAATCAGGCAGGGCGGCGGGCTGTCGGGTTTCACCAGGCGCAACGAAAGCGAATATGACCCGTTCGGCGCCGCGCACGCCTCGACGGCCATGTCGGCGGGGCTTGGAATGGCCGTCGCCCGCGACGCCCATGGCGAGGATCACAACGTCATCTGCGTCGTCGGCGACGGCGCCATGTCCGGCGGCATGGCGTTCGAGGCGATCAACAATGCCGGCGCGCTGAAATCGCGGCTGATCGTCATCCTGAACGACAACCAGATGTCGATAGCTCCCCCGGTCGGAGCGATGTCGTCCTATCTCTCGCGGCTCTCCGCCGCCATGCGCGGGAAGACGGGAGCCGAAGCCCCCGCACAGGACGCCACGGCGGATGTCCCGACCCTGTTCGAGGAATTGGGCTTCCACTATGTCGGGCCGATTGACGGCCATGATCTCGGCCAGCTTCTGCCGGTCCTGCGCGACGTCCGCGACCGCCGCGACGGGCCCGTGCTGGTGCATGTGATCACCGAAAAGGGAAAGGGCTACGCCCCGGCGGAGCAATCGCCGGACAAGGGCCACGCGGTCGGCAAGTTCGACGTGGCGACGGGCGCGCCGGTCAAGGCGCAGGCGGCCGCGCCGAGCTATACGAAAGTCTTCGCCGAAGCTCTCGTCAGGGAGGCCGCGCGCGATCCCGACATCGTGGCGATCACCGCGGCGATGCCGGCCGGCACGGGCCTCGATCTGTTCGGCAAGGCCTTTCCCGATCGCGTCTTCGACGTCGGCATAGCAGAGCAGCACGCCGTGACCTTCGCGGCGGGGCTGGCGGCCGACGGGCTAAAACCCTTTGCGGCGATCTATTCGACTTTCCTCCAGCGCGCCTATGACCAGATCGTGCACGACGTCGCCCTGCAACGCCTGCCCGTCCGTTTCGCCATCGATCGCGCCGGGCTGGTCGGCGCCGACGGCCCGACCCATGCCGGCTCCTTCGACCTCGCCTATCTCGGCTGCCTGCCGGGAATGATCCTCATGGCGGCGGGCGACGAAGCCGAACTCGTCCATATGGTGGCGACCGCCGCGGCCATCGACGACCGGCCGAGCGCCTTCCGCTATCCGCGCGGAGAAGGCATCGGCGTGCCGCTTCCCGAATTCGGCGTGCCGCTCGAGATCGGCAAGGGCCGCATCGTGCGGGACGGCACGGACGTCGCGATCCTTTCGCTTGGCGGAAGGCTGAAAGCCTGTCTCAAGGCCGCCGAGGAACTTGACGGTCTCGGCATTTCCGTGACGGTGGCGGACGCCCGCTTCGCCAAGCCTATCGACGTGAACCTGCTCGTCCGGCTCGCCCGCGGCCATCGCTGCCTCTTCACCATCGAGGAGGGCGCGGTCGGCGGGTTTGCCGCCCATGTGGTGCAAGCGCTCTCCGAGCATGGCGTTCTGGACAGGGGCCTCGTGTTTCGTTCGATGGTGCTTCCCGACCGGTTCATCGACCAGGATGCGCCGGAGGCGATGTACGCCGCCGCCGGTCTCGACCATGAGGCGATCGTCGCACGGATAGCCCGCGTCTGGAGCCAGACCGTGTCGCGCACCGCCGCGCACCGCGTCCGCATCGTCTCCAGCCGCAACGAGCCGGCGAGCGCGCGCCATGGACGCGAGAAGAGCGCCGGCAACGGCGCGCCGGAAAGCCCGGCGCGGGAGGCAACCTATGGCCATGAGATCGGATCGGTGAAATGAAGATCGTTCTCGCCCAGCCGCGTGGCTTCTGCGCCGGCGTCGTGCGCGCCATCGAGATCGTCGAACGCGCGCTGTCGAAGTTCGGGCCGCCCGTCTATGTGCGCCACGAGATCGTCCATAACAGGCACGTCGTGGACAGCTTGCGGGCGAAGGGCGCCGTTTTCGTCGAGGATTTGCAGGAGGTTCCCCGGGGCGCCGTCACCATCTTCAGCGCCCATGGCGTCGCGCTCAAAATAGAGGACGAGGCCCGGCAGCGCGATCTTCTCGTCATCGACGCCACCTGCCCGCTGGTCAGCAAGGTGCACAATCAGGGCAACCGCTTCTTTCGCGAGGGCCGCCATCTCGTCCTCATCGGCCATGCCGGCCATCCCGAGGTCGAAGGGACGCGCGGCAGGATTCCCGGCGCCGTCCACATCGTCGAGACGGAAGCCGATGTCGTCGCCCTCGACCTCCCCGACGATGCGCCGGTCGCTTATGTCAGCCAGACGACGCTCAGCGTCGACGATACGCGCATCATCATCGAGGCGCTGAAAGAGCGCTTCAGCGACATCGTCGGCCCGGACATCCGCGACATCTGCTATGCGACGCAGAACCGCCAGAGCGCCGCGCGCGAGCTTTGCGGCATTGCCGACGTGCTGCTCGTCGTCGGCGCGAAGAACAGCTCGAACTCCAACCGGCTGCGCGAAATCGGCGAGACAGCGGGCGTTCCGAGCTATCTCGTCGCCGATGGCTCCGAAGTCGATCCCGCATGGGTGCGTGACGCTGAAACGGTCGGCGTCACGGCCGGAGCCTCCGCGCCTGAAGCGCTGGTTGAAGACGTGATCGACAGGCTCGCCTCCTTCGGGCCGGTGGAGATCTCCTCGCTCTCCGGTAGGACGGAAAACATCCAGTTCAAGCTTCCCGTCGACCTTCTCGACGCCGATCGCCGCCGGCGCCCCTCCGCCAGGCAAAGCGCACGCGTCTAGGCAAGCCGCCCGGCAAAGCGCATAATCCAGTTCAGGCACAGAAAAATGTCCATTCCCCTGCTTCAGAAGTTTCGCGTCGGCTCCTATGTCGCCAAACAGCATTTGCTGGGCCGCAAGCGCTATCCGCTGGTGCTGATGCTGGAGCCGCTGTTCCGTTGCAATCTCGCCTGCGCCGGCTGCGGCAAGATCGATTATCCCGACAAGATCCTGAACCAGCGCCTGTCGGTCGAGGACAGTCTCAAGGCCGTCGACGAATGTGGCGCGCCGGTGGTTTCGATCGCGGGCGGAGAACCCTTGCTGCACAAGGAATTGCCTGAGATCGTCGAAGGCATTATCGCGCGGCGCAAATTCGTCTATCTGTGCACCAACGCGCTTTTGATGGAAAAGAAGCTGCCGCTCTATCGCCCGAGCCGCTATTTCGTCTGGTCGGTGCATCTCGACGGCGACAAGGATATGCATGACCGTTCGGTCTGCCAGCCGGGCGTCTATGACAGGGCGCTCTCCGCAATCCGCAAAGCCAAGGAAGCGGGCTTCCGCGTCAACATCAATTGCACGCTCTTCGACAATGCCGATGCGGACCGCGCCGCCGATTTCTTCGACAATCTCGCCGATATCGGCATCGACGGCATGACCGTCTCTCCGGGCTACGCCTATGAAAGGGCGCCCGACCAGCAGCATTTCCTGAACAGGAAAAAGACGAAGGAACTGTTCCGCGCAATTTTCCGCAAGGGGCGCGGCGGCCGCAACTGGTCGTTCAGCCAGTCGACGCTGTTCCTGGATTTTTTGGCGGGCAATCAGGACTACCGCTGCACGCCCTGGGGCAATCCGACGCGCAACGTCTTCGGCTGGCAGCGGCCTTGTTATCTCCTCGGCGAGGGCTATGCGCGCTCGTTCCGCGAGTTGATGGAGGAGACGGATTGGGACGCCTACGGGACCGGCAATTACGAGAAATGCGCCGATTGCATGGTGCATAGCGGCTATGAGGCGACGGCAGTCATGGACACCGTCCGGCATCCGCTGAAGGCGCTCGCCGTCACCTTGCGCGGGATAGACACGGAGGGGCCGCTCGCGCCCGAAATTCCCCTCGACGGCCAGCGGCCGGCGCAATATCCTTTCGCCACCCATGTGCAGAAGAAGCTAGCCGAGATCGAGGCCGAAACCGCCGTGAAGCCGGCGGCGCGCGCCGGATAAAGCGCGTCCGGCTCCGAACGTATCCAGCGCCAGACGAAAGAGCGCCGGCAGTTCAGCCGGCTCACGCATCAGCATCTTCATAACCGCCAAAGGCGCGAGCGTTCCGTCCGGCCGCATGCCGAGGAGCGCCGCCCCCGGCACGGCGCGGTCCGCCGGATCGGCGATGGCGCGGAGCGCCGCAAAGGGCAGGTCCCGTTTGGCGGCAAGGGCCGCCGCGACATGGGATTCCATATCGACGGCACGGGCGCCGGTTCGCCGGAAGACGTTTTGCTTGGCAGAGGGGGTCTGGAGCGGCGCGTCCGCGCCGAGGATCGCCCCCTGGACCGCGCCCGGACAATGGCCGAGCAAACGGCTCGCCCATTTTTCATCCGCGGGCCAGACGCAGTCGGGAGCGATGACGGAAGAGGCAATGACGAGCGCACCAGCGGGAAGTTTCGGGTCGAGCCCGCCCGCTATGCCGAAACTGATGATGCCGGCGCAATCGGGGCCAATTGCCGCTGCGAGCCGTTCTTGCAGCATGCCGCAACAGACGCGCGGCGTTGGCGCGCGCGGGTCGGAGCCGCGCGCGATCCGGCCTTCAAAGGCGAGGCCGCAGGCGACCAGAACGTGGGAAGGGTCGCTCATGCGCCGCTTGGGGGTATTCCGACCCCACCCGCCTCGCTTCACTCGGCACCCTCCCCTGCAAGGGGAGGGAAAGACGCCGCCGCTTTCCTCCCCCTTTGAGGGGGAGGTGGTCCGAAGGACCGGAGGGGGTGTATTCTTTTGCACATAACTTGCCCGCCTCAAGCTCCCGCACCCCTCAAATTCCGGTAGCGGGCGAGGGCCCAGAGCGGGAAATAGCGGGGGTAGCCGTGATAGCGGAGATAAAAGACGCGGGGGAAGCCGGTGCCGGTGTAATAAGGCTCGCTCCAGAGCCCGCCCGGCTGCTGCCTGTCGAGCAGGAATCGGACGCCGCGATCCACGGCTGCGTGATTGGCCTCGCCCGCCGCCAGCAGCGCCAGCAGCGCCCAGGCGGTCTGTGACGGCGTACTCGGGACTGGCCTATGGCCGTCATAGTCGAGCCTGTAGCTGTCGCCATCCTCGCCCCAGCCGCCATCCCGGTTCTGGATCGCGATGAGCCAGCTCGCGGCCTGCCGCATGACTGGCGCGTCGGATCCCATGCCGGCGGCCTGGAGCGCCGAGAGCGCCGACCATGTGCCGTAGACATAGTTGATGCCCCAGCGGCCGAACCATGAACCGTCCTTGCGCTGGTTGCGCAGGAGATAATCGACGCCCCGTCGCATCGCGGCCGAACTCTCCACCGTTTCTCCGAGCGCCGCCAGCATCGAAACGCAGCGGCCCGTCAGGTCGGGCGTCGGCGGGTCGAGCAGCGCGCCATGGTCGGCGAAGGGGATGTTGTTGAGATAATCGTAGCAATTGTCGGCGTCGAACGCCGCCCAGCCGCCGTCGCTGCTTTGCAGCCCCTCTATCCATTCGCGCGCGCGGCGCACCGCCCCGTCGAAATGAAAGCCGCGGCGGGCCTGCTGCCAGCGCTCCATCGCCATGACGATCACCGCCGTGTCGTCGAGATCGGGATAATGCGGATTGGCATATTGAAAGGCCCAACCGCCCGGCCGCACGCCCGGCCGGGAGACGGCCCAGTCGCCGGCAATCTCGAGTTCCTGAAGCGGGCGAAGCCAGGCCAGCCCCTTGCCGGCGGCATCGAGATCGGCGTCGCCTCCCGCCTCGATCAGGGCGCTTGCGGCCAGCACCGTATCCCAAACGGGCGACAGGCAGGGCTGGCAATACGCCTCGTCCTGCTTGACGAGAAGCAGTTTCTCCACCGCCCGGCGCGCGATTGCGCGGTCCGGATGATCGGGTGCGTAGCCCAGCGCGTCATACATCAGGACGGCGTTCACCATCGCCGGAAAGATGGCGCCAAGCCCGTCCTCGCCATTCAGCCTTTCCCCAACGAAATCGATAGCCGCGGCCATGGCGCGTCGGCGCAACGCCCTCGGCGAGAGCGGCTGGGTCAGGCGCAACAGGACGTCCGCGGCGCGGAAAAATTCCGACCAGGCGCGGCTCTGGTGCGGCGAGCGGCCGAGCGGCCGCATCTTCGCCGGAGAGCGAAGAAAAAGCTCGTCGATGCCGACGCCGCGCGGGTTCACCGCGCGGGGCTTCAGCGCCTGCAGCACCAGGAGCGGCACGATCACCGTGCGCGCCCAATAGGAAATCTTGTCGAGGCTGAAGGGGGACCAGCGCGGCAGAAGCATGATCTCGACCGGCATCCGCGGCACGGCCCGCCACGGCGTGATGCCGTAGAGCGCCAGCAGGATGCGCGTGAAGACGTTCGCCTTTTCCGCGCCGCCATGCGCCAGGATCGCCTCCCGCGCGCGCATCATATGCTCGGAGGAGGGATCGTCGCCGATCATCTTCAGCGCGAAATAGGCCTTGACGCTGGCGCTCATGTCGGAAGCGCCGCCGTAAAACAATGGCCAGCCGCCATGGTCGGCCTGGATGCGGCGGAGATAGGCGCCGATCTTCCGCTCCAGCTCCAGATCGGGATCTTCGCCGAGGGCATGCACGAAGAGCACATATTCCGCCGGGATCGTCGCGTCGGCTTCGAGTTCGTAGAGCCAGTGGCCGTCCGCTCTCTGTTCCGACCGCAACCGCGCGGCGGCGCGCTCTATTCCCTCCGTCAAGCGCGTCTCCGCCAAACGGTCGGTCCCTTGCGTCGTTCGATCCAGCATTCGCTATTCACCCCTTCCCTATCGCCAGACTGGCCGCCTTTTCGCCGGAGCGGATCGCGCCCTCGATGGTCGGCGGCAGGCCTGTCGCGGTCCAGTCGCCGGCAAGAAAAAGATTGCGCCATCCGGTTTCCGCTCGCGCCCGCAGATGCTCCTGCTCCGGAACCGTGGCGAAGGTCGCGCGCCGCTCGGAGACGATTTGCCAGCGCGGCAGGCGCTCCGGCAGCCGCGCGATGGCGGCGACCTCCTCCCACACCATTTCCGCCAGGCGCTTGCGCGGAATATCCATCAGCGCGTCGGCATTGCTGATGGTGACGGAAATCCGTCCGGGAAAGGCGAAAATCCATTGCGTCGTCGCGTGGATTACGCCGGTGATCGGCGGCAGCGGGACGTCTCCCTCGACCAGGAAGTGCAAATTGGCGATGGCGCGAAATTCCGACGGCGGGGCGAGATTCGGCGCCAGCCGTCCCGCCGCTTGAGCCGGGACGGCGAGCACCACCGCGTCGTTCGCCCCGATCTCTTCTCCCGTGCCGCCGAAATCCAGCGCCGAAACGCGTCCGTCGGAGAAGCGCAGCCTGCGCAGGCTCTTGCCAAGGGAGACCGCGGCGCCCCGCGCCTTGAGATAGGCGAGCGCCGGATCGACAAAGGCCGCGCCGAGGCCGTCATGGGCGATCAGCGGACGGCAATAACGCCCCCCGCGCGCCAGCGTCTCGCGGATGGCGGCGGAAGCGAGAGCGGCGGTGGAAACCGGCGGGTCGTTGTTCATGATGGCGAGGAGCACCGGCCCGAGAAGGCGATCGTAGAGCGCGCCCGAGCAGGAAAGCGCTTCGCCGATCGTCGCGTCCGGCGGCGCCCGCAAAAGGCGCGGCAGCGCCAGGTAGTCCAGAGCTTTCGTGCCGGGCACGCGCCGGCCATGGCTCAAAATCCACCACGGGATCGCGCCGTCGCCGATGCGCAGCTTCCAGCGTTCGCCGGAGGCATGATCGACGAAGAAGAATTCCGCCGAGGACGGCCCCGAAACACGGTCTTGCGCGCCTATCCTCCTGAGGAAGGCGAGCGTCGCGCGGTTTCCTGACAGGATGAGATGATTGCCATTGTCGATCGTCCGGCCGAGGACGGGATCGAAATAGGACCGGCAGCGTCCTCCCGCCTGCGGCGCCGCCTCGTAGAGGGAGACCGCGCAACCGGCCTCGGCAAGACGGGTCGCGGCGGCCAGCCCGGCGAGCCCGGCGCCGACCACATGGAATCTGCGCGACGTCATCGGACAAGCGTGCCGAGCACGATCCGGGCGATCTGGGCGCGGCTGATGCGGACCCTGTTGCGCGGCTTTTCCCAGCCGCGCTGCTGCATCCGCTCGAGGACGGAGCGATAGACGGCGCTCATCACCGCCGGCGCGCGTGCCTTGGCGCGGGGCATCCTGTCCATCAGCGCATCGGCCTTGACATAATGCGTCAGCGCCACGGCGGCGACGTCTTCGCACACGCGCGAAAGAGAGGGATGCGCCAGAACCGCGCCCGGCTCCGTCGTTCTTATACCCTCCCTGAAAAGCGTCTCGCGCGGCAGGTAAAGCCGGCCCATGGAGGCGTCCTCGTCGAGATCGCGCAATATGTTGGTCAGTTGCAGCGCCTTGCCGAGATGATCGGCGAGCGAGACGCCCTCCTCCTCTTCCATGCCGAAGACGCGCACGCACAGGCGTCCGACCGCGCAGGCGACGCGATCGCAATAGACATCGAGCGTTTCCCATGACGGGGCATGGATGTCTTCCACGACGTCCATCGCCATTCCGTCGATAACGGCGTGGAAATCCTCGCGCCTCAACCCGAAATGCCCGATCGCCTCGGCGAGGTTCGCGAGACGGCCATCGGCCGGAACACCTGCGAAAAGGCCGTCAATGTCGGCGCGCCAGCGCGCCAGGCGGTCAAGCCGCTCCTGCCGGCAGCCGCAGGGTTCGTCGGCGATGTCATCGACGGCGTGGCAGAAGGAGTAAATCTCGAAGACGGCTTGCCTGCGCTCGGCCGGCAGGATCCGCATCGCTGCATAGAAGGAACTTCCAGAAGCCGCGGCCGGCTGCGCCACTTGCTTGCTTCCCTGGCCGTTGAACGATCGCAGCACAGGGCGGAGCGCCGCCGCGGTTGAACTACCCGCGATGTAGCGCGACCCGGCCCTGACCATTCCCAGCATTGCGTAGCCTGCCATCTCGGCAATGCCGAGATGAACTCTTTCGGAAAGGGGATCATGCGTCCGCAGAATGCCGGTAAGCCTTTCGGCCAAGCGCTGTATGACCGCGATCTCGAGCGCCAGCCTCGGGCTGCGGACGCCATCCGAAAGGGGTCGGCTTTGTTCGAGAAGCACGCCGACCCGCTCGCATATGGCGTCGATCACGGCCCGCAATGGCGGCGACGCCTGCCTCGCGCCCAGCATCTCGACGGTCGCGCCATCGGCCGCGAGCATGTCGGCGGGCAGATAGACCCGATCGATATTGTGGTAGTCGACGCCGCAGTCCTGCAGATGGTTGATGATCTGCAGCGCGGCGCAGAGCGCGTCCGAGCGGGGCCAGAGCGCCTTCTCCTCGCCATGCACGTCGAGGACGAAGCGGCCGACCGGCATGGCCGAATAGCGGCAATAGTCGATCAGCTCGTTCCAGTCGCGATAGCGGGATTTTTCCACGTCGAGGCGGAAGGCGGCCAGAAGGTCCCGCGCATGCCCCGCGTCGAGACCGCGTTCCTCCAGGGCCTCGCGCAGGGCCACGCCTTCGGGCTCCGTCGCGCTTTCTCCGAGAAGCGAGGCTTCAAGCCGGTCGAGAAGGGCGATCTTTTCGCCGGCCGCAAGGCTCGCATGGTCGGCGACATCGTCGGCCGTGCGAACGAAATCGTAAAAGGCGAGGATCGGTTTGCGATGCCTCTGCTCCAGCAGGCGTGACGCGACCGGAAAATTCTCGCCCTTGCTCGTCTTGCCGGAGCGCAGTTCCGCCGCCGCCATGGTCATTGCTCACCTCCCACCGGGCTCGCCTCCCACGGGCGCCTGGACGCGCCCTTTCCAGAAACCGCCGCGCCCGCTCCGGTGTTGCAGCGCCGATTGCACCGTCCAGACGGTGTAAAGCGCGGCGATCGCCGGCAGAACCAGCGCCCAGAGCGGCGAAAGTCTGTAAAAGCGCAGGATCGGCTGGAACGCGAGCAGCATCAGCAGGCAGGCCAGATCGGCCGCGACCGCCCTGCCGCCCGACAGGATGGCAATCAGCGGCGGCAACAGGAAGACGATCGTCATCCCGAGGACGGCAAGGCAAAGACGAAGCGGCGAAAAGCGCAGTTCGGCATAGGCCGAGCGCGTCACCATCTCACGGATCGGCGCGAAGCCGCCATAGGAGCGGATGCTGCGGACATACCGGCTGAAGCCGAGCCAGATCGGCCCGACGCGTTTCAATTTTCGCGCCAGCGCGCAATCGTCGATCACCTCGCTCCGAATCGCCTCAATGCCGCCGGCCGCCTGAAGCGCCTCGGCGTTGACGAGCATGCATCCGCCCGCTGCGGCGGCGGTCGCATGGTCGGCGCGGCTGACCCAGCGAAAGGGATAGAGCATCTGGAAAAAGAAAATGAAGGCGGGGACCATGCAGCGCTCCGCAAAGCTCTTGCAGCAAAGCTCGGCCATCACGGAAACCAGCATATGGTTGTCGCGTTCCGCGCGGCAGACGAGATCCCGCAGGGAACTTTCGCCATGGACGATGTCGGCGTCGGTGAAAAGCAGATATTTCGGCCGGGTGTCATGCAGCGCCGCGTCCACGCCCTGTTTCAGCGCCCACATCTTGCCGGTCCAGCCGGGCGGCAATGGCCGGCCGCGAAGCAGCATCAGACGCGACGGCGCCGCTGCGGCGGCTTGGCGGGCGATCTCGGCCGTGGCGTCGCGGCTGCAATCGTCGACCAAGACGATGTTCAGTTCGCCGGGATAGTCCTGTGCGAGCAGAGAGGCGACGGTACGGCCGACCGTTTCGGCCTCGTCGCGAGCAGGGATGACGACGGCGACGACGGGCCACGCGGCCGGTTGGAAAGACGGATCGAACTCCGCGCGCGGCGAAACCCGCCAGAAACCGCCCCGCGCCGCGACCATGTACATCCAGATTGCCAACGTGACGCAACCAACGGCGAGAATCATGATCCGTCCTTGCGGGAGGCGGGGAAATGCGAAGGCCCAAAACCGTTGAACGCTCCAGCAGGGAGAAGGTTCCCGCGCCGCGGCGATGGAACGATCGTTCGCGTGGAGCGTTGATCCGAAGCCTTTCCTGGGCATTTTTGCGGGGTGGGTAGACCATGCCTGAAGGCGGCCGGATTCTGGTGACGGGGGGCAGCGGCTTTGTTGGTTCGGCGCTGCTGCGCAAGCTCGCGCGCGGAGGGTCGCCGGTGCGCGCGCTGGTGCGGCCGGGAAGCCGCCTTTCCCCCGATCTGGAGCGGTACGTGGAACTGGTGCGTGGCGATATCCGCGACGCCTCATCCGTGCACACGGCGATGCGCAACGTCCGCCGGGTCTATCACGCCGCAGCCGATTACCGGCTCTGGTCTCCCGATCCCAACGAGCTTTTCGAGACCAATGTCGGCGGCACCCGGACCATCATGGAAGAAGCGATGCGCGCCGGAGTGGAACGGGTGGTCTATACCAGCAGCGTCGCGACGCTCGCCTGCAACCGCGACCGGCAACCGGCGGACGAGACGCGCTCTCTCGACGCGCGTCTTGCCGTCGGCGGCTACAAGCGCAGCAAGATCATGGCCGAGACGCTGGTGCGCTCGATGGCGGCAAAGGGCCTGCCCGCTATCATCGTCAATCCGGCGACGCCGGTCGGAGCGTGGGACGTCAAGCCGACGCCGACCGGCAGGATCATCATCGAAGCCGCCGCCGGCCGGATGCCCTGTTTTGTCGAGACGGGCCTCAACATGGTGCATGTCGACGATGTCGCCGAGGGTCATCTCGCCGCGATGGAAAGGGGGCGCATCGGCGAACGCTATATCCTCGGCGGGCAGGACAGGATGTTGCGCGACATCCTCGCGGCAATCGCGAAATTGACCGGCCGGTCGCCGCCGCGCTTCCGTATCCCGCGTTCGCTTGTCTTCCCCGTCGCAGTTCTGGCGGAAGCCGCCGCGCGCCGCACCGGGCGCACGCCTTTCGTCACCCGCGACGGTTTGCGGATGTCGCGCAATTACATGTTTTTTTCCAGCGCCAAGGCGGAGCGCGAACTCGGCTACCGCGCCCGCCCCTATGAACGGGGGATAGAAGACGCGATCTCCTGGTTCAGGAAGGCTGGCTATTTGTGAAGACGCATCATTTGAAGCAGGCTTAGGAAGGGACAATGAACATTGTGACGAGCGGCGTTCAGCCGGACCAAGCGGCAAGGACGCGAAGCTTCGCCGCGCGGCTGCCGGAAGTCGCGGCCGAAATCGATGCGCTGCTCTCCCGGCTCCTCGACGAAAATCCACGCGGCGAAACAGCCACACCGCCGCGCCTGCTGGACGCGATGCGCTATGCCAGTCTCGGCCAGGGCAAGCGCTTCCGGCCCTTCCTCGTCGTCGAGACGGCGGCGCTTTTCGACGTGCCCCGTCAAAACGCCCTGATGGCGGGCGCGGCGCTCGAATGCGTGCATTGCTATTCGCTCGTGCATGACGATCTGCCGGCGATGGACGACGATGAATTGCGGCGCGGCCGGCCGACAGTTCATCGCCGCTTTGACGAGGCGACGGCGATCCTGGCCGGCGACGGGCTTTTGACCTTCGCCTTCGACGTCCTGTCCCGCCCCGAGACCTCGACCGACCCGGCGGTGAGGGTGAAGCTCATCGCCTCTCTCGCGCTTGCCGCAGGGCCTCAGGGAATGGTCGGCGGCCAGATGCTCGACCTGGCTGCGGAAGGCCGTTTCGGACAAGGCGAACAGGCGTTCGATGAAGCCCATATCCGCAGGCTGCAGGGGATGAAAACGGGCGCGCTCATCCGCTTCGCCGCGTCGGCGGGCGCGATCCTGGCCGCTGTCGATGACGAGCGCAGCGTCGCGCTCCGGCGTTACGGCGCGCTCATCGGCGAGGCGTTCCAGATCGCCGACGATCTTCTCGATATCGACGGGGAGGCGGCCTTGCTCGGCAAGGCCGTCCACAAGGACGCCGAGGCGGGCAAGGCGACGCTGATCGGCCTGCTTGGCGTCGAGGCGGCGCGGAAACGGCTTGCTTTGTTGACATCCGAGGCCCGCGCCGCGCTGGAACCGTTCGGCGCGGCCGCCGCATCGCTCAGGGAAGCAGCCGAATTCGTGGCGAACCGGCGAAGGTAGTGGCACAGCCAAATTGCCCGCCTATGGGAGCGCGTCGGATACGGAAATACCCCCACCCCTAACCCCTCCCCACAAGGGGGAGGGGAATGATGCCGCGTTTCCGCAGAGCGTCAAATCCCTTTGATTGCACCTGGAAGAGCGGTGTGGGCGTCTCCCTCCCCCTTGTTGGGAGGGGTTAGGGGTGGGGGTAAGAGGCCACCCAAATCTCACCAAAGATGCGGCCACACTCCTAATGATAGCCGCTGCCGGCGCGGACCTTGCCGCGGAACACCCAATAGGACCAGCCGGTGTAAAAGAGGATGACGGGCAGCAGGAAGAGCGTGCCGATCAGCAGGAAGGCCTGCGTGCTTTCCGATGAGGCGGCCTGCCAGAGCGTATAGTGATAGGGCACGATCATCGGCCACAGGCTGATCGCGATGCCGAGGAAAGACATCAGGAAGAGGCCGACGGCGCCGAAAAACGGCGTCATCTCATGCGCCCGGCCGAGCGCGAACCATTCGCCGATGATGATGAGCGCGGTGATGATCGGCACGGGCGCGAGAAACGCGATATTGGGCCAGGAGAACCAGCGCGCCTCGATATTCGGATAGGCGAGCGGCGTCCAGACGCTGACCGCGATGATGGCGATCACCACGCCGGCAAGACAGACGCGGCCGGCGCTCCGCGCCCAGTCCTGCAGCTCGCCTTCGGTCTTGAGAATGAGCCAGCCGGCGCCGAGCAGGCCGTAGCCGAACATCAGCGCCACGCCGGTCAAGAGCGCGAACGGCGTCACCCAGTCGAAGGAGGTTCCGGTGAAGTGCCGCCCGTCCACCTGAAAGCCCTGGATGAAGCTGCCGAGAACGACGCCTTGCGCGAAGGTCGCGAGCGCCGAGCCGGCCGAGAAGGCGTTGTCCCAGAAGCGGCGCAGCGCCGGCCGCTTGAAGCGGAACTCGAAGGCGACGCCACGGAACACCAGCGACAGCAGCATGATCAGGATCGGGAAATAGACCGCCGGAATGATGATGGCGAAGGCGAGCGGGAAGGCGGCGAGCAGGCCGAGGCCGCCGAACACCAGCCATGTCTCGTTGCCGTCCCAGACCGGCGCGATGGAGTTCATGACGATGCCTCGGCTGCCGTGATCCGGCGCGAAGCCGTAGAGGATGCCGACGCCGAGATCGAAGCCGTCGAAGATGACGTAGTAGAAGACCGCGAGCGCCAGCAGCACGGTCCAGAGCGGAACGAGATCGAGCGCCATTTCCCTACTCCTGCTGATGCGAATAGGGCTGCCGCGAGGCCGCCTCGAAAGGCTCCTCCGGCCGGCCGCTTTCGATATGCGACGGCTCCGTTTCCGGCCCTTGCGGACCGCCGCGCACCAGGCCCGCCATGAAGGCGATGCCGGTCGGGAACATGATCAGGTAAACCACCATGTAGAAGGCGAGCGAAATCGCCACATCGGTGGCTGTCAGCGACGGCGAAACGGAATCCGCCGTCCTCAGAAGGCCATAGACCGTCCATGGCTGGCGTCCGACCTCGGTCGTGATCCAGCCGGCGATGACGGCCATGAAGCCGATCGGCGTCGTCCATTGGCAAAGGCGCAGGAACCACGAGGAGCGGAAGAGCCGCCCGGTTCGCAGCAGCACCTGCCCGACGACGACGATGACGAGCATGAGGATGGCGATCCCGACCATGATGCGGAAGCAATAGAAGGGCGGCGCGACGGGCGGCCGCTCGTCGGCCGGCCATTCCTTCAGCCCCCTGATCTTGCCGTTCCAGCTATGGGTGAGGATAAGGCTGCCGAGGACGGGAATGTCGATCGCGTCCTTCATCACGGCGTCCTTGTCATCGGGAATGCCGAACAGCGTCAGCGGCACCGGCTGGACGGTGTCGTAGCGGCCTTCGATCGCGGCAAGCTTCGCCGGCTGGTAATCGAGCGTGTTGCGGCCATGCAGATCGCCGAGAAAAATCTGCAACGGCACCAGGATGATGAGGAGATCGAGCGCCATGCGCACCATGAGGCGCGCCTCTTCCGGCGACCGGTTGCGCCGCAGGAGATAGCAGCCGACGCCCATCACCACGAAGGCGGTGGTGATGTAGAAGGCCGTGACGTTATGGGCGAGGCGGTAGGGAAAAGAGGGATTGAAGACGATGGCGAGCCAGTCGGCCGGCTCGAAGCGGCCGTTGACGATCTTGTAGCCGGCCGGCGTCTGCATCCAGCTGTTGGTCGCCAGGATCCAGAAGGACGACATCAAGGTGCCTGTCGCGACCATCACCGCGGCGAGGAAGTGCGCCCAGCGCGGCACCAGACGGCGGCCGAAAAGCAGGACGCCGAGGAACGACGCTTCCAGGAAGAACGCCATCAGCCCTTCATAGGCCATCATCGGCGAGAGCACGTCCGCCGTCGCGTCGGTGAAGCGGCTCCAGTTGGTGCCGAACTGGAAGGGCATGATGATGCCGGAGACCACGCCCATGCCGAAGGAGACGGCGAATATCTTGGTCCAGAATCCGGAGGTCCGGAACCAGATCTCTTTTCCGGTGAAGAAATAGAGCCCTTCGAGGACGGCGATATAGGAGGCGAGGCCGACGGTGAAGGCCGGCAGCAGGATATGCCAGGCGATGACCCAGGCCCATTGCAGCCGCGACAGGAGAACGGGCTCGAACATCACGACATCTCCCGGGTCAGATGATGAGATGGAAACAGGGGCGCGCGGCTCGGGCCGGAATGATGGCGGACCCGGCGGAACGCGCTTTCGATTCGAGTCATGACCCCTCTCCGAGGCTGACAGATTTCCGCTGCGACGCAGCCAATCGCTAAACCAATGCCAATCGCTAAACCAATGATTGAGACTGTAGCGCTGCCGCTTCTTTTCTCAAGAGCATGGGGTGCGATTCATGACTTTCCTGCTCTCCTTTGCGCCCATATGCCGCGTCCCCCGTAAGTCCAGGAACGGACATGCAAAGAGCTGACCGGCGCGTGGCCGGCCAGCCGAATGAGGCGAGCCCTAGAGAGGGGGCACGAAGCAGACTCGCCAGCCCTCGAACCGCCGCCCCCCGCATATGTTCCCGGCTTGTCACTGCCGGCGCCTCGAGCGCGGGAACATCGGCGGCCCGCTTCAGTTGGGCTGAACCGATCCAAAAGGCATTCACCAAGGTCCGCGACCTGAGAGCCGGGAGAGCCCCCCATGAAAGCTTTGTGCTGGCACGGCAAGAGCGACATTCGCTGCGACACCGTGGAAGACCCCCGCATCGAGGACGACCGCGACGTGGTGATCAAGGTCACGTCATGCGCCATCTGCGGCTCCGATCTTCACCTCTATGACGGCTATATGCCGACCATGGTATCCGGCGACGTTCTCGGCCACGAGGCGATGGGCGAGGTGGTGGAGGTCGGCAAGGGCCATACGAAGTTCAAGATCGGCGACCGCGTCGTTGTTCCCTTCGATATCTCCTGCGGCGAGTGCTATTTCTGCAAGAAAGGCCTCTTCTCGCTTTGCGACCGCTCCAACCCCAACGCCAAGGTGGCGGCGGAGCTCATGGGCCAATCGCCGGCGGGCCTGTTCGGCTATTCGCATGCGCTCGGCGGCTTCTGGGGCGGACAGGCGCAATATATGCGCGTTCCCTATGCTGATGTCGGGCCGATCAAGGTTCCGGACGGGATGGCCGACGAGCAGGCGCTCTTTCTGTCCGACATTTTCCCCACCGGCTATATGGCGGCGGAGAACGCCAATATCGAACCGGGAGATACGGTCGCCATATGGGGCTGCGGCCCGGTCGGCCAGTTCGCCATCCAGAGCGCCTGGATGCTGGGCGCGGGCCGTGTGATCGCCATCGACACCGTCCCCGAACGGCTGGAACTCGCCGAGGCGAAAGGGCGCGCGGAAACGATCGATTTCGGCAAGGTCAAGGTCTATGACGCGCTGATGGAGATGACGGACGGGCGCGGCCCCGATTCCTGCATCGATTGCGTCGGCACGGAAGCCGCACCTTCGGCGAGCTGGGATTCGATGCTCGACAAGGTGAAGGCCTCCGCCTTTCTCGGCACCGACCGGCCGCATGTTCTGCGCGAGATGATCTATTGCTGCCGCAAGGGCGGCACGATCTCCGTGCCCGGCGTCTATATCGGTCTCGTCGACCACATCCCCTTCGGCGCGGCCATGAACAAGGGCCTGACCTTCAGGATGGGTCAGACCCACACGCAGCGCTACCTCGCGCCGCTGTTGCAAAAGATCGAGGACGGCACGATCGACCCCGCTTTCGTCATCACCGATGTCGCCGGCCTCGAGGACGGCCCGAAACTCTACGAGAAATTCCGCGACAAGGAAGGCGGATGCATCAAGGTCGTTCTGCATCCGAACGGAGCTTGAAATGACCGGCAAAGACCAGGACAAAGCAGCCCACAAAGTGCGCGAGGATTCGGAGGGCCAGTTCGTCCAGTCCCAGAAGGGCCGGAAGAACGACGGCGTGGCGAGCGCCGCGCCCGAGGTCATCACCGGCTCCGAGGACGCGACCTTCGATACCGCTCCCGACGGCAAACCTATCGGAACGGCGAAGAAGAAGCCGCGCGAGTAAATGCGCCCATCGTCGGTGCGTCCTTCGAGGCTCGCCACTCGGTAAACGCCAGACCTTGCGCTAACCATTTCCTCGCACCGCCCCCCCAAGCGGCGGAGAGACGACAGCCGTCCCCTTACCATCGAGCCACGCATCGAGATCGGGGCGAGGCAGGCGCGGGCGGGCCGCCAGATAGAGCGCCACTCCGAATATGGTCAGCCCTATCGTGCCCCAGATGGTGATCCATAGCGCCACATCTATACCGGCCGCGTTCAGCGATTTTCCGCCCGAAGCGAGCCGCGCCACCTCCTGCATGACCGGCGCCAGGATGAAATCCGCCATGGAGCGCACCAGTTCGACCAGCGCGAAAATGCGGCCGACCATGTTGGAAGGCAACGCGAAGCCGGCGAGATAAAGCCCCGGAGAGACGGTCGCGCCGGCGCCCAACCCCAAAAGCCCGTTTGCCGTCAAAAGCAGGGCGGAAGAGCCCTGAGGATCGTAGAGGGTCAGCAGCACACCGCCGCCGATGAGCGCCACCATCCCGGCGATAATCAACACGGGCAGATAGCGCGAGGCAAGGAGCAGGCCGAGGAGCGCCGCCCCCACGAAGACGGCGACCATTTGCGGCCAAAACATTGTGCCGGCGCCGAGGCGCGTGTTGTTTCCGACTTTGAGAAGAAGTTCTCCTGCCAATGCCAGGAACGTGACCGAAGCCCCGCCCCCGACCATGGCGGCGAGCGTGCCGACGACCGGAAAGGTGGTCCACATCATCTTTACCGGCGAGAGCGCGTCCTTCTTCCGGTACTCGGTGATCAGAAGCGCCAGAAACGCCGCCAGCCCCACGACCATCGGAACGATGAAAAAGACGGAGCCGAAACCCGTGCGCGCGAGTCCGCCGGCGGCCCAGAAAGGCAGGACGGTTGCGATCAGGCCGAGCGCCAGGCCAGCCGCGTCGAAGGGCAGTCCCCGATTTGGCGGCTCCTGGTCGGGAAGAGTGACCAGCGCCAGCAGCCAGCCTGCCGCCGCGAAACCGGCCAGGATAAAGAAGAACAGACGCCAGCGATGGAATTCCGCGACAAGCCCGCCGATGAGGGGACCGACGGTGACGGCGCCGAAGAAGCCGATATTGATGAAGACCGCCGTAAGGGCGAGGCGCGATGCGGGAAAACGACGGATGAGGGGCGGCACCGAGATGATCAGGAGCAGCCCGGTCGCAAGCCCCGTCAGGACGCGCCCGACGCCATAGGACCACGGCCCCCAGGCAAGCGCCGCAAGCAGGCTGCCGGCGACGAAACCAGCCTCGCAGACGAGAAAGAGTTTCCGCTGGGAGAACCTGTTGATCAGATCGCCGCCGAGCAGCGCCCCGAAAGCGTAGCAGGCGGTCGCGATCGCCGCGATCACGCCGAGCGAGGCCTTGCCCGCTCCGAGTTCATGCGCGATCTGATCCCGGTAATAGAGATCGGCGGTCGTCGTCACGATATAGGGGACGAGCGCAAGCAAGGCGACGGCCACCATCGCGGCGTAGCGGCCTTCCAGGGGACGAGGAAACATCCGCGGCGCTTACCGCAGCCGAGCTACAGCATCGGCCTACCGCCTGTTACCGGAACGAGCGCGCCCGTCATGTAGCTCGCCTCGGGCGAGGCCAGCAGCACATAGGCGGGGGCGAGCTCCGCCGGTTGGCCGGGGCGACCGAGCGGCGTGTTCTTGCCGAATTGCTCGACATGCTCCGCCGGCATCGTCGAGGGGATGAGCGGCGTCCAGATCGGCCCCGGCGCGACCGCGTTGACGCGAATGCCCTTCTCAGCGACCAGCTGCGCCAGTCCCGCGGTGAAGTTCGCGATCGCGCCCTTCGTCGTCGCATAGGCGAGGAGGTGCGGCGAAGGGTCCTTGGCGTTGATGGAGCTCGTATTGACGATGGCGCCGCCCGGCTTCATGTGGGGGATAGCCGCCTTGCACAGGTAAAACATAGCGTGGACGTTGGTATGGAAGGTGACGTCCCACTCCTCGTCGCTGATGTCCTCAATGGACTGGAAGCTCGCCTGATGGGCGGCGTTGTTGACCAATATGTTCAGCTTGCCGAACTCCTTGAGGGCGCGGTCGACCAGGCCCTTGCAATGGCCGGGGTCCTTGATGTCGCCCGGCACGAGAATGGCTTTGCGCCCCGCCTCTTCGATCCAGCGCGCCGTTTCGCGCGCGTCATCGTCCTCGCTGTAATAGGCCACCAGCACATCCGCGCCCTCTCTCGCGAAGGCGATCGCGACGGCGCGGCCGATGCCGGAATCGGCGCCGGTGATGATGGCGGCCATGTCCTTCAGCCTGCCGCTTCCACGGTAGCTGTCCTCGCCATGATCAGGCTTCGGCCGCATTTGATCGGTCGAGCCCGGCATATCCTGCTGCTGGCGCGGCAGCGGCGGCTTTGGCGCGTCTTTGCGAGTGTCGAGAGCCATTGGCTGATAGTCCCTGATTGCTGAAAAATTCCCCTGCCCAGCGGCGGAGCGGATCGTTTCCAACTGGTCACCGGCGGCGATGTTCCGCGCGAGCCGGCGCAAACATGAAGACGCGCGCTCAGGCGGGGAGGAATTCGCCGGACACCGGAACATTCGCATGCAGGACCGGTTGGGTGCCGACGCAAGCCGAAAAAGGAGAAAGGACATGGCACAGGAACGAAACACGCGTTATGGCCGCGATTTCACCGATCACCGGGATGACGCGGAGCGCTCGCGCGGCCCGATGGGCAGCGAGTATCGCCGCCATATGTCGGATCGTGGGCAAAGGCAGGGCGGCGGCTATGCGGCCGGCTCCCGCGACAGGGACTATTGGAGCGAAATCGGCTACCAGGACCCGGACTATGGGAACGACTGGTATGGCGGCTTCGGTGAAGGAAATTATTACGGCCGCAACCAGGGCCGCTCCTTCAGAAGCGGATCCGTCGGCGAGGGCCGGTACGGCGTGAACGACTACGGCTACTATCCTGAATCGAGCGGCGGCCGTTACGGCGAAAGCAGCCGCCCCTATGGCGGTTACGGGCGCGGCTATGCGCAAGGCGGCCGTGATTTCTGGGACCGGGCCGGCGACGAGGTGTCGTCCTGGTTCGGCGACGAGGACGCGGCGCGCCGGCGGCGGCAGGACCAGCATCGCGGCCGCGGCCCCAAGAACTACACGCGTTCGGACGAGCGCATAGAGGAAGACATCAACGACCGGCTGACCGACGACTGGATGCTCGACGCCACCGAGATCGAGGTGGAAGTGAGCGGCGGCGAAGTCACCCTCTCGGGCAATGTCGACGACCGCAGCGACAAGAGGCGCGCCGAGGACATCGCCGAATCGGTCTCGGGCGTCAGCAATGTCCAGAACAACATCCGGGTGAAGCAGCGGAATTGGGGCGCTGGAGGCCTGGGAGAAAACACGTCGACGACGTGATCCCCAGCCGATGCCCCTCATCCGGCTACCAGACTTGCGGCAGTCTATCCTCTCCCCTACGAATGTGGGGGAGAGGCGCCGAGCAAAACGAAACGGTGAGGGGGTAATTCACAACTAGCGTGCGCTGAAATTCGGAGATCCCGGCCGGTTCTCGCCTCTCAGTCCAGTTCCCTGATCATGACGGCTTCCTTTTCCAGGATCGAGGCGACATCCTCGCGCGCCAGATGGGTCAGCATCAGGCTTATGCAGCATTCGAGATAGGTGATCGACGCACGCTTGAGGAAGGCATCCGTCTCCCGGGCTGCAATCTGCTTGATCTTCTTGGGTTTCATCACGACTCGCCTTGCGCAGGAATGGACTGTTGGACCCCGCCATCTTGCCTGCCTAACCATCCCCCATGGCGAGGGTTCCTTGGCGGAGGGCAAACATTCCGGCCGGAAGGCCGCCAACCGCCCGAGCGGTTTCGATGGAACAATCGCGAGGCCTTCGCATTCTCGCTCTGCCGACTTTCATCCCGAACCGATCGAGACCGCTGCCATGTGGGGAACGACGTCTTTCGCAAGGCTCCCGACGAAAAGAGCCTGCCGGTGAAACGGCGGGACGACCCGCCTGCCTTTCCGCCCACGCGGCGGAACGTCCTGAAACGCGGATTGGGCCTGGCGGCCGCCCTCGCCGCGGGCGGCGTCTCCCGCACGGCTCTGGCGGACAGCGGGGCCGCCCTCTCAGCCGATGAAAAGGCGCTCCGTTCCGCGATCGTGAAAATTCCGGGCCTCGGCAGGAGTTCGCCGGCAGACGCGGATTGGCGGAAGGTCGGCGGACTATGTCTCGGCGGCACGAGGGCGCATATCCACAAGGATGCGTTCAGAGGCATCCAACTCACCTTTCTGGGGCTTACCGGGCAGGGCTCGCACAACCCGCTTCTTCGCGGCTTTCTGAAGCCGTGGGAGGACTACACCGGCGCAGCCATCAACTGGATCAATCTTGCGCAAGCCGACTATTACCCGCGGCTGCAGCGGGCCATCGCCAATGGCGCGCCCGACTTCGACATGCTCGAAATGGGCGCGCCTTTCGAGGGCGATGTCTGCGCCAAAGGCCTCCTTTCCGAAATGCCGGACTGGGTGGGGAAGCAGATCGACATCGACGACTATGCCGCCTGCTTCAAGCCGCCCGTCGGCGGCTGGAACGGCAAAACCTATCGCGTCGCGATCGATGGGGACTGCCATATCTTCAACTTTCGCAGGGACTGTTTCGCCGACGATGCTCTGGCCAAGGCGTGGAAGGCGGCAGGCAATGACAGCGCATGGGCCGCGCCGAAGACATGGCGGGAAGTCCAGGCCGTCACCAAGTTCCTGGCCGGCCAGACATTGGGGGGTTCGCCGGCCCATGGCTATCTCGACATCTGCGCGCCGTGGGGCGGTTTCGCCTTCTATTTCCTCGCCAGCCGGGCGAGCGCCTATGCCAAGCATCCCGGCGACAAGGCCTGGCTGTTCGACATCGACACGATGAAACCCCGCATCAACAACCCCGCCTTCGTGCGCGCCATCCAGGACGTTCTCGACGTCCTGCCTTACGAGCCGCAGAACCAGATCAACGCCGATCCGAACCAGGCCGGCTTCGCGCAGTTCCTGGGCGGCGCGGGGTCGATGCTGGCCTGGTGGGGCGATGTCGGGCAGGCGAGCGCGACGGACAAGGAGACGGCCGCCGGCGGCAAGGTCGGCTTTTCGATCCTGCCGGGCTCCGAGGATGTTTACAATTCGCGGACGGGAAGCTGGGAAAAGCTGCCGGGCGGCCCGAACCATTCCCCGAACATCGCCTATATCGGCTGGGGCATCTATGTGACGGCGCGGGTCGATGGCGATTCCCGAAAGCACAAGGCGGCATGGAGCGCGGCGGCGCATCTCGGCGGCAAGGACCTGGCGCTATGGACCGCCGTTTATCCGACCGGCTATCACGCCTACCGCAACAGCCAGTACGGGGTTTCGGAATGGACGGCCGCCGGCTATGACGAAGCCTTCGCCAAGGCCTATCTCGAAGCGCAGTCGGCGTCCTGCAACCATCCCAATGCCGCGATCGAACCGCGCATCCCCGGCCTCTTCCAATATTACGCGCTGGCCGAGGACGGCCTCGCCAACATCTATGCCGGCAAGATCAGCGCGCAGGACGGCGCCGACGCCATCGCGGCCAATTGGGAGGAACTTACCGACCAGATCGGCCGGGAGAACCAGATCAGGCTCTACAAGGCCTCCCTCGGCCTCTGAATGCTGAAAAGCGTCAGCAGCATGGAACCAAATGGCCGGCCGGAGGCTTGGAGGGCACCAGGGTGGCGCCACAATGGAGAGACGGATGGCGAAGCAAAAGACGCTCGAAGACCTGTTCCACGACACGCTGAAAGACATCTACTACGCGGAGAAGAAAATTCTTAAGGCGCTGCCGAAAATGGCGCGGGCGGCCTCGTCCGACAAGGCCAAGGCCGCGTTCCAGAAGCACAAGGACCAGACCGAAGGCCATGTCGAACGCCTGCAGCAGGTTTTCGAGATCATGGGCAAGCGCCCGCAGGGCAAGACCTGCGAGGCCATCGAGGGCATCATCTCCGAAGGCGAGGAAATCATGGAGGAATTCAAGGGCACCGAAGCCCTCGATGCCGGCCTGATCTCCGCCGCGCAGGCCGTCGAGCATTATGAGATGACCCGGTACGGCACCTTGAAGCGGTGGGCGAAGGATCTCGGCATGAAGGATGCGGCCGAGCTTTTCGACGCCACGCTCAAGGAAGAAGAGCAGACCGACGCCGAACTGACGAAGCTCGCGGAAAGCGGCATCAACAAGCAGGCGGCATAGCTCCACGCCGAAGCCGAAGGCCCCAAAAAGGCGTGGAACAAACGCCGCCGCGCGGCGTTAGCAACGGCTGGTGGGTTCCGGGTAACGACATGACCGCGGCCCGGAGGCGCCGGTTCGAGGAGAAGAAAATGAAGAAGACCTGGAAAAAGCCCAGCCTGTGCCAAGTCGCCGCGGGCATGGAGATTTCGCGTTACCTGCCTGCCGAAATACCTCCCCGGAAATGACCGCGTAGCGCGCCCGCGCCCTCAACCGCGCGGGCGCTTTTTCGTTCAAGGCAAGTTCGAACCCGCGGAGCCATCCAGACCTCCTCCATGCTCATGAAAATCATCGGATCGGCTGCGGGAGGCGGTTTCCCCCAGTGGAATTGCAATTTCACGTTCAGCCGGGCCGTCAGGTCCGGAAAGGCGGGTTTCCCGCCGCGCACCCAATCGAGTCTCGCCGTCTCGGCGGACGGGCTGAGATGGGTTCTCTTCAACGCCTCGCCTGATATTCGCCAGCAGATCGCGGCGACGTGTGCATTGCAGCCGGCTGCCGATGCGCCGCCGCGCTCCTCACCGGTTTGCGCCGTGGTGCTGACCAATGCCGACGTCGATCATGTCGCCGGCCTCTTGAGCCTGCGCGAGCGCCAGCCCTTCGCGCTTTACGCGACCGCCGAAATTCTCGGCATCCTGGCCGAAAATCCCATTTTCAATGTCCTCGTTCCCGCGATCGTTCCGCGCCGCGAGTTGATCCCCGACGAGGCGGTCGAAATCGCGGACGCCGAAGAGCGGGGCGCCGGCGTCAGGATCGAACCCTTCATCGTAGCAGGCAAGGGCCCTCTCTATCTGGAAGACGCTTCATCCGAAGCACCCGCCCATGACGAGGGCGAGACGATCGGCATCCGCATCCTCTCTCCGGAGGACAGAAAGTCCTTCTTTTATATTCCGGCCTGCGCCGCCATCACGGACGAACTGACGAAGCGGCTCGACGGCGCGGCGGGCGTCCTCTTCGACGGCACCTTCTATACCGATGACGAGATGATCTTGGCCGGCGTCGGCGAAAAGACCGCCGCGCGCATGGGCCATTCGGCGCTCTCGGGCGCGGGGGGAACGCTTGCCCGCCTCGAGGATGTGGCGATCGCCCGGCGCATTCTCGTCCATATCAACAACACCAATCCGATCCTCGACGGGAATTCCGCCGAACGGCGCGCAGTCGAGGCCGCCGGCTGGGAAGTGGCGGAGGACGGGATGGAGGTGGCGTTTTGAGCGACGTCGGCGCCGCGATCGGCCAGACGCTTTCACCTGAAGCGCTGGAAGGGCTTTTGCGCCGCATCGGTGCGGAGCGCTATCACAATCGCCATCCCTACCACCGGCGGATGACCGCGGGCGAACTCTCCAAAGGCGAACTCCAGGCTTGGGCGCTCAACCGCTATTGCTACCAAGCGGCGATCCCCCGCAAGGACGCCATCATCATCGCGCGATCCTCCGATCCCGCCTTCCGGGCCGCTTGGAGAAGCCGCATCGAGGAGCATGACGGAAGCGACGGCTGGAACGGCGGCATCGCCCGCTGGCTCCACCTCGCCACCTCGCTTGGCCTCGACGCGGAGGTGGTGAAGAGCGAGCGGCTCGCCCTTCCCGCGACGCGTTTCGCGGTCGGCGCCTATCTCTCCTTCTGCGCCGAGCGGTCCTTTCTTGAAGCCGTGGCCTCGTCGCTGACGGAACTTTTCTCGCCCGTCATCATCGCCGAGCGCGTGCCGGCGATGCTGGCGAAATATGACTACATCACCAGGGACACGCTCGTCTATTTCGAGCGCCGGCCGGAACAGGCCTCGCGCGATTCCGATTTCGCGCTGGCCTATGTGTTGGAGCACGCCGACACGGCCGAGCGTCAGCAGGCCGTCGTCGACGCGCTCGTTCACAAATGTGATATCCTCTGGGCCATGCTCGATGCGCTGGACCACGCCTATGGCGCGGGAGAAGCCATTCCGCCGGGCGCCTTTATCCCGGAGCACTGACATGACGGCCAGACCGCAACGCGCGCTCGTCTCGACCCGGTCGGTCCCTGCGCTCAGCCGCCATGTGCGGCTGCAATTCGATCCGGTGCGGCAGGCCTGGGCGATGCTTTCGCCGGAGCGCGTCTATTGGCCCGACGATGTCAGCCGTGACATTATCAGCCGCTGCGACGGCCGCACCGCGGTCGCAGAAATGGCCCGAGCCCTCGCCGGCCTCTACAGCGCCGGCAGGGACGACATCGAGAAGGACGTCATGGAATTCGTTCAGCATTTGGCGGACGAGCTTCTGGTGCGGCTGTGACGGACAAGCTTCTGCCGCCCATCGCAATGCTGGCGGAGTTGACGCATCGCTGCCCGCTGCAATGTCCTTACTGCTCCAATCCGCTGGAGTTACTGAAGGCCGATCGAGAGATGCCGACCGGCTTTTGGCTCGACCTTTTCGAGCAGGCCGCCGATCTCGGCGTGCTGCAGGTGCATCTTTCAGGCGGCGAGCCGACGCTGCGGCCCGACCTCGAAGCCTTTGTCGCGGCGCTTTCGGCGCGCGGCGTCTATACCAATCTCATCACCGCGGGCGTCGCCCTTCCCGAAGCGCGCATCGAGGCCTTGGCAAAAGCGGGCCTCGACCATGTCCAGATCAGTTTCCAGGGCGCACATCCGACCACGACCGAGCGCATCGGAAAATATCGCGGCGGCCACGAGCGGAAGCTCGAAACCGCCCGGCGCGTTCGCGAAGCGGGCCTGGCGCTGACCGTCAACGCCCCCGTCCACCGCCACAACATCGAGCAGGTTCCGGCCTTCATCGAGCTCGCGCTTGCGCTTGGCGCGGAAAGACTCGAGATCGCCAATGTGCAATATGCGGGCTGGGCGCTTCTCAATCGCGACCAGTTGATGCCGGATCGCGCCTCCGTCGAGCGCCAGATCGAAATCGTGGAGGATGCCCGCGCGAAGCTTATTGGCGTCCTCAACATCGATTTCGTCACGCCCGATTATTTCGCCGACTACCCCAAGCCCTGCATGGGCGGCTGGGCGCGCGACGCCTTCGTGGTCGCACCCGACGGCGCCGTCTTGCCCTGCCACGCGGCGCGCACCATTCCGGGGCTCGAATTCGACACGACCGAAACGCGCCGGCTCGCCGACATCTGGACGGACTCTCCAGCTTTCAACGCCTTTCGCGGGACGGAATGGATGAAGGCGCCCTGCCGGACATGCGAGCGCCGGGAGATCGACTGGGGCGGCTGCCGCTGCCAGGCCATGGCCCTCGCCGGCGACGCGGCCGCCGCCGATCCGGCCTGTCGGAAATCGCCGCATCATCAGCTTATGGCCGCCGCGGTAAGCGCGGCATCGGCAGGACCGCAGGCCTCATTGGTCTACCGGCGCGTTGGCGCTGTCCGGACAGCGGCGGAAGTTTGATCGCCGCGGGTTGCGCCCTTTCGTTTTCACGCCATTCCGAACGCAGGCCGCTGCACACTTTTGCTGAAATTGCTCCAGCAGGAACATATTGCGGCAATCCCGGTTACGCAGCATTGCCCTATGTCCACAGTCCCGCGCTTCCTGCCGGGAGGAGACCCATGCCCCAATCAAGCTATCTCGTTGTTGCTTCAGCAGCGCTGTCATTCATCGTGCTCATCGGGACCCGTCCCGCCGCAGCCGCGCAATGTCCCGTCAATCATGATCAGCTGACGAAGGTGCTGAAAGAAAGCGTCAAGCCGAGCGGAGGGCCCGGCAATGGCGGCTTCGACAACAATGAGTGGGCGGCGGCCGTCGATCCGAACGGCGTCGTCTGCGCCGTGACCTTCAGCGGCGCCAAGGCTTCCGACCAATGGCTCGGCAGCCGCGCCATCGCCGCGGAAAAGGCGAGCACCGCCAATGCGCTCAGCCTCGACAAATTCGCGATCTCCACCGCCAATCTCTATGCCGGCGCGCAGCCCGGCGGCTATCTCTACGGGCTGAGCGCGACCAATCCGGTCAATCCGGCGGTTCTCTATGCCGGCAAGCCGGAAAGCTACGGCACGGCGTCCGACCCGTTCGTCGGCCATGTCCTGGGCGGCGTGGTCGTCTTCGGCGGCGGGCTGGCGCTTTATGACGGACAGAAGAAGAAGGTCGGCGCCATCGGCGTGAGCGGCGACAGCTCCTGCGCCGATCATAACGTCGCCTGGCGCGTCCGCCATGCGCTCGGCCTCGATCATGTCCCGGCCGGCGTGTCCTCCAAGAACAATGACGCCATCATCTACGACATCATGCCCGACAAGATCAGCGCTTCCGGCTACGGCCACGCCAAATGCAAGGGGCAGGAAGCGACGATAGCCGAGCAGATCGGCGCCGGCATCGTTCCGCCCTGGTCGAAGGAGATGAAATAGCGCCCATGATGCGAGCCAGGTTGCAGGACGAGGAGGGTGAAAGGAAGCGCTCGATGCCGATGGAAAAATCCCTACCCCGGTCCTCGCATGAATTGGGCCGGCTGGCGAATTGCCTGGGCTGGTTTTCGCTGGCGCTGGGAGCCGTGGAACTCGTCGCGCCCCGCGCCATCAAAAGATGGGCCGGCGCGCCGGGACCCAAGGTCCTGCTGCAGGCCTATGGCTTGCGCGAAATCGCCGCCGGGATGCTCATCCTGTTTTCCCGCCGGCCGGAGCACATGATGTGGACCCGGTGCGCGGGAGACCTTCTCGACGTGGCGACGCTCATTCCCGCGCTCCGTCGCCGCAATCGCCGCCGGATCGGCGGCAAGGCGACAATGGTCTTCGTGCTGGCCGCAACGGCGCTCGATTTCTGGGCCGCCATGGGAAGACGATGAAGGACCGTCGTGTGTGAGATTCGACCCCCACTCCGATCAGCTTCGCTGACCACCTCTCCCCCGCTCGGCCGGGGAGAGGAACCGCCGGCCGTGAAGCTTGGCGCCCTTCCTCTACCCCACGAAAGTAGGAGAGAGGTGGCGCGCCCGCGGGTCCGGCCTTTAGCCGGCCCGAGGACAGGCTCCACGCGACGGAGCGGGGGGTTATCTCCAGCTATAACCAGCCCCGTGCTCGACGCCGCACCACCCGTGGCGGAGCAAATCGCACATTCGCACCATGGCAGTGGCGCGCCGATCCTCGCCGTGGCGGCCGCGATAATGCTGGCGATCGTCTTTCTCGATCTGCTCGCCTGGATCGGCAGTTGAGATGCCGGCCGCCGGCACTCCCGTTGCGGCGCGCCAGGTCAATCTCGCGGCGGCCTGGCCGCTTTTCCTTGGGCTCCTGGTGCTCGCCGCGCTCTGGCTCGGTCCCCTCCCCGCCGTCAGCCGCCATGCCTTTTCCTGGCATATGATCCTGCATCTCGGCGTCAGCCTGGTGGCCGCGCCGCTTATCGCGATCGGCATCGCCCGTTGCGGCGGCGGGATAGGCGAGCCGCGCCGCCCGGTTCTGCTCGGCTGTACGGCCTCGCTCGTCGAATTCATCGTCGTCTGGGGCTGGCACGCCCCGCTGCTGCATGAGGCGGCGGCGCTCGACGAACGCATGTTCGCGGCGCAGCAATTAAGCTTCCTTCTTGCGGGAATGATCGTCTGGGGCGTCGCCTTTTCAGGCGCTTCGCGCGCCGCCGCCGGGGCCGGCGCGTTGACGCTGCTCCTGACTTTCACCCATATGGTGATGCTCGGCATGCTGCTCGCCCTCGCGCCTCACCTGATCTATTCGCCGGCGGTTTGCCAGGGGTCCTTTGGATTGAGTCCGCTGGAGGATCAGCAGCTCGGCGGCGCGCTGATGGCTGTCGGCGGCGGCCTGCCCTATCTGATTGGCGGCACGGTGCTTCTCTACCGGATGATCGCGGACTGACGATCGAGTCATGCCCTGATTGAGCAGGATCTTATCGGAAACCGGCGTCCACTTTTCCGGATCATGCTCAATGCAAGGAATAGAGATAGTCCGTCACCGCCTGCGCCTGCTTTTCGCTCAGGCCCATGACCGGCATCGCATTGCCGGGCACGATCCTCTGCGGATCGCGCAGCCACGCCACCATATTATCCGGCGTATTGCGCAGCACTCCCGCGATGAAAATCCTGTGTCCCATATGATCGAGAGGCGGGCCGACCAGGCCGTCGGCGTTTTCGATGCCGGGGATGGTGTGGCAAGAGCCGCAGCCGGCCTCTTTGATGACCGTGACGCCCTCTCGCGCGCTGGCGGTCTGGAAGGGCGCGGTCTTCTTGCCCTCGTCCTTGCATGAGGAGAGCGCGACGCCCGCGGCGGAAAGTAGGGAGACCAGTAGGATGCTTTTCGTCAGGCGCCGCATAATCCGCTCCAGAAGACCGCAACCGTGTTGAAGCCGATCGCCAGAATGAAGAGGATGCCGGCGAAGATGCCCCACACGGAAATGAAGCGGGTGCGCCCCTCGCCCGCATCGAGCACGCCCCCGACATCCATGCCCTCCAGCGCGCTCGCGCGTTTCATGTTGCGCCAGGAGATCGCCAACGCGCCGAAGGCGATGAGCAGCGCCACGAGATTGATGACGGTAAGGGTGATGGTCGCCCAGCCGGCGCTGGTGAAACCGAATTTAGGGCCATCGCCGGTCACACAGGCCGCGCCGCCGAGGCTTGCCGTTGCGGCCAGTTCCACACTCCAGGCGAAGGCGCCGGCCGCAAGGCCGAAGAAAAGCACGGAATTGCGCACGCGGCCGCGATCCGGCGCCGGATGGCCGATGTCGAAAGAAGTATCTTGGGAATTCCTTGCCATGGCTCAGCCCAAACCGAGTCTCGGGGTGACGTAGATGGTGAAGAAGATGAACAGCCAGACGGCGTCGACAAAATGCCAGTAGATGACGCCGATATGGACGGTGGATGATCGGGTCCGGTCGAAAGAGCCAAGCGCCGACCACAAGGTCAGCGACGCCAGGATGAAGATGCCCGCAACGACATGCGCCATATGGAAGCCGGTGATGGTGAAATAGAGCGACCCGTAGGATGTGGAGGAGATGCCGAACGGCTTGCTCATCCATTCCATGTACTGGATGACGACGAAGGCGATGCCGAGAACGAGGCCGACCGCCAGGCCGAGAAGGAGGCGAAGCCGCGAGCCCTGTCGAAGCCCCCGTTCTCCGAACCAGATCGCGACGCTGCTGAGGAGGAGGATGGCGGTGTCGGGCGCCGACAGCCGGAACTCCGGAAGCTCGTCGGGAAGCCATGCCCGGCCGTGCTGGACCGCGAAATAGTAGTAACTGAAGAGAAGATAGACAAAGAGAAAGGCTTCGGTGGCGATCAGCGTCATGATGCCCCACCATCCCGACGCCCGCCGGCGGATATTGCCTTCGCCGAGCCGGCCGATCGTCAGCCTTTCACGGACGGTTCCGCTCACGTCACTCATTGGCCGGCTCCACTCTTTGCGCCAGATCCGCCCGCGGCCAAAGCCATATGAAGATGCCGACGAAGGTCGCCACGCCCCCCACCGCCGCCATCCACCACCAGTTGAGCAGAAGGCCGACGAAGCCGAGCGCCATGGCGAGCGTGACGATAAACGGCCACGGATCGTCCTCGGGCATCTTGATGATGAGGTCAGGTTCGGCGTCGATCACCGTCGTGGCGATCGCCTCCTTGCCGCTGTCGAGGACGATGCCCCGCGCGATCGAGGAATGGCCGGTGCCTTCCTGCAATCTGTCCTCCCATAGAGGATGCCGGCTCGCTATGACGGGGATGACCGGGAAATTATAGGGCGGCGGCGGCGATGTCGTCGCCCATTCGAGCGTCGGCGCATCCCAGGGATTGTCGCCCGCGACCGCGCCGTTTTTCAGGCTTTTCACCACATTGACCAGGAGCAGGAAAATGCCAATGGCAAGGATGAAGGCGCCGATCGTGGTGATCAAATTGAGCGTCGTCCAGCCGACATCCGCGGGATAAGTATAGACGCGGCGCGGCATGCCCATCAGCCCTGTCCAGTGCATCGGCAGAAAGGCGAGGTTGAAGCCGAAGAAGACGGTCCAGAAGTTCCAGCGCCCGAGCCGCTCGTCGAGCATGCGGCCGGTCATCTTCGGGAACCAGAAGTAAAGCCCGCCCAGCACGCCGAAGACATTGATGCCGATCAGGACGTAATGGATATGGGCGACGACGAAATAGGTGTCGGTCAGTTGCAGATCGGCCGGAACGGCAGCGGTCATCACGCCTGAAACGCCGCCGATCACGAACATCGGTATGAAGGACGCGAAATAGAGGAAGGCCGTCGTTATGACCGGCCGCCCGGCCCAGATCGTCGCCACCCAGGCGAACACGGCGACGGCGCTCGGTATGGTGATGATGAAGGAGGCGCCGCTGAAGAAGGAAAGCGCCAGGAACGGCATGCCGGTGGCGAACATATGGTGCACCCAGACGCCGAAGCCTAGCACCATGGTCGTTATCGTTCCGAGGACGACGAGCGAATAGGCGACGAGCGGCCGCCGGCAGAAGACGGGCAGGCCGTCCGAGACCATGCCCATGGCCGGCAGTACGACGACGTAAACCCAGGGATGGGCGAACAGCCAGAACAGATGTTGCCACAGAAGCGGCTGCCCGCCCTCGGCCGCGCTGAAGAAATGGGTGCCGAACTGCCGGTCCAGCCACAGCAGGAAAAAGGCCAGGCTGACGGCCGGCACGGCAAGCAGATTGCCGACGGAAATTGTCGTCGTTCCCCAGACCATGATCGGGATGCGGTTGATCGACATGCCGGGCGCGCGCAGGCGCATCACCGTGACGAGGAAGTTCGCCGCGCCCACGGTGGTCGAGATGCCGAGGAAGACCATCCCCAGCGCATAAAAGTCCATATTGGGGCCGGGGTTGAACTGATGCGACGAATAGGGCGCGTAGTTGAACCATCCGTCGTTCGGCGCGGAGCCCACCAGGAAGCTCGCATACAGGAACAGGCCCGCCGCCAGATAGACCCAGTAGGAAAAGGCGTTGAGGCGCGGAAACGCCATGTCCCTCGTCCCGAGAAGCAGCGGGAAGAGATAGTTGCTGAAGCCCGAAAGCACCGGCAACGCATAAAGAAAGATCATCGTGATGCCATGCATCGAAAACAGCTGGTCGTAGGCCTCGGGCGTCACCACCCGCGAGTTGGGCTGCGCCAGTTGCACCCGCATGATGAGGGCTTCTATCCCGCCCGCCATGAGGAAGCCGAACGCGGTGATGATGTAGCGGATGCCGATTTCCTTGTGATCGACGCTGGCGATCCAGCCGTAGAGGCCGGGCTTGGTCTCCCACAATTCGAGGAGTTTGCGCCGGATGGCCTCCGAGACGGTTTCGACTTTCGGCTGTCTTGCATATTCGGTGACGGCCACGGCGAACCTCACTTCAGGGTCAGGAGATAGCTGCGGATAAGGGCGAGGTCGGTCCCGGAAATATCGAGCCGCGGCATGCGGTTGCCCGGTTTCACGTGCTGCGGATCGGCGATCCAGCCGGAGAGATATCCGGGCGTATTGGGCAGTGTGTTCGCCGCGATCGTCGTGCGGCTCATGAGATGGGTGAGATCGGGCCCGACCTGGCCTCCGGCCGGCGTGCCGCGCAAGGTATGGCAGATTCCGCATCGTATCAGGACCTGCTGCTCGCCTGCCTTCGCCTCCTTCCCCACCGGCGCGGCTGCGGGCTGGAGCTGGTTGTCCCACCACTCCTTGAACTTGTCGGGCGGGTCGGCGATGAGTTTGATCGCCATATGGGCGTGTTCCTGGCCGCAATATTCGCTGCACTGGCCGCGATAAACCCCCGGCTTGTCCGCCTCGATCCAGGTATCGTTGGTGCGGCCGGGAATAACGTCCGTCTTGCCGGAAAGGGCCGGCACCCAGAAGGAATGGATCACGTCGCCGGAGGTCAGCTTGAGGCCGACGGGCTCGCCGACGGGAATGTGGATTTCGTTGGCGCTCGCGAAGGAGCGGGAGAGGTCGCCATCATGATAGCGGAGTTCCCACCACCATTGATGGCCGATGATGTCGATCGAGACGCGCGGCTTCGTCGGCGGCGCGCTGATCGAGGCCATCGCCGCGACCGTCCAGACGACGAAAGCCACGAGGATGACGGCCGTCAGGATCAGCCCGCCATAGATCCAGGGAAGGCTGCCCTCGCCGCGGGTGACGGGGATCGGCATGCCGATGGCGCGCGGCGTCGGATCGCGGCGTGAAAAGACGCCGCCGATGACCAACACGGTCATGACCACCACGACCACGATCGCCAGGATGAAAAGGCCCCAGGTGAGGCTTACAATGGTCGCGCCGCGCGAGCCGAAGGACTGGAGATAATACATCGGCCCCGCAGCGTGAGCCGGGTCCACGCCGGCGCAAAGCGACATGCCGAGCAGAGCCCAGAAACCTCGCTTGTGCGGCTCCTCTCGAACTCTCATCTTCGCAAGGCCTCGTGTTGCATGACGTTGACCGGCTAGTGCTGCGGCGCGGGCGGCGGCCCGCTCTTCGGCTTGGTGAACGGCTTCTGGCCGAAGGTGAAGGGCGTCATGTATTTCCACGGCGTCGCGCTCTGCAGGTATTCGGTCGGCACCTGCTGCTTTTGGAAGTTTTGGACGGAGATCGTCTGGCCCCATTCCTTCGACGGCGCCTGGCTTATGCTGCGGACATAGGCGACGATGTCCCAGATGACGTTGTCGGGCAGCCGGCCGCCCCATGAGGGCATGCCCTTCGGCCGGCCCTGGACGATGGTGAGATAGATGTTCTCGGGCTCGCGGCCGTAGATGAATTTGATGTCGCTGAGCGACGGGCCCATGCCGCCCGCCCCGTTCGGGGCATGGCAGCCGACGCAGTTGAACTGGTTGAAGTAGCGCATGCCGCGTTGCGCGGCGTCGGGGTCGTTGGCGACGGGATTGGGTATGTCCGGACGATTGGAGGCGCCGCCGATCTGCAATTGCACGACGGGGACGTGCAGGAGATTGCTGGACGCCGTGCCGACGCCGGAAATGCCCTCCTCATTGCCGGGCCCCGGCCCGGCCGGACTTGCCTGGGCGTGGGCTTCCGTCCCGAAGCCGCGAATTGCCCCCGGTCCCGCCAGGGTGCAGATTGCCGCGGCGCCGACCAGCGCGCATGCGGCCTTGGCCGGACGCGTCCCGACGATTTTCATTCGACGCAAGCTGCGCATGGCACACCCCATCTCAAGACGCTATGTCTGTGGAATTCCGTAGGAATCGAGCAGCGCCTTGATGTCTTTCCTGTTGGAGAAAATCACTTGGTCGAGCTGGTCCTTCAGTCCGTCTTCGGACCGGCGGACGCCCATCGAAATGGGATAGCTGAAGAGGATCGGGAGATAGCGCATCGTATCGGTGATCGGCACGATGCGAAGCGGAACGGGAGATTTCCTGGCGAAATAGCCGGCAAGCGGTCCCCATGCCGCCGCGACATCGACGTCGCCACGCTCGACGGCCTCGATGAGGCGGCTCGGCGGACTGGCCTTGCGGTAATCGCCATAGATCATGTAGCCGCGGACATTGTCGACGATATGCTGCAGACCAAGCGCCTGGGCGGGAGGCGTGTTGAAGCCGTCATCGCCGATCAGATGGACGCCGATCTGGAGATGCTTCAGTTCGGGCGCCTGCATCGAACTGAAAGTCAGGTTGCGGTCCTTGCGCGTGACGAAGACGAAGCTCGACCGGTAATAGGGCCGGGTCGTCGCCAGCATGCCAAGATTGGGCGTGCCCATGACGACATCGCATTTGCCGGCGTTGAGCGTGCTGCGGACGAAGCCGCGCCTTTCGGCCCACCAGAAATAGACGAGCTTTTCGCCAAGCGCCTTGGCGGCCATTTCCGCGAGCTTGTTCTCGAAGCCCTCTCCCTTTTTATCGGAGAAGGGCATGTTGTTCGGATCGGCGCAGACGCGAAGAACCGCCGAAAGGTGGCCGGGCGGCCCATTGTCCGACCAGGGAGAGGCCTGTCCCGCGGTCATCGCGGCCATCATTGCGGCAGCAGCGATGAAAACGCGGCAGGCGGATCGGCGGATGCCGGACGGAGCCATCGCCTTCAATGGCCTCCGCTCAATGCGATCAGGGTGGCGCCGTTCGCCGGCAAGGCGGCGCGCTTGCCCGCCCCGGCGGAGCCGTTTTCAGCCTGCTTCGCCGTGTCGGGCGGCAGCGCGAAGACCTCCAGGACGCTGCCGCCCATCGTATAGGCGGGCAAATCCTGGGTCGCGCCGGCGAAGCCAAGAGCGCCGTTCCTCAGATGCGGGTCGAGTTCGGCGTCGGCGGTGACGCCGGACCAGCCGCCGACGCCCGATATGATGGCGACATATTGACGGCCGTCCGTTCCCTTATAGGTGACGGGCTGGCCGATGAAGCCGGAGGGCGCATGGAACTTCCATAGAACCTTGCCGGTCTTGGCGTCGACGGCCTTCAGCCAGCGGTCCATCGTGCCATAGAAAGCGATGTTGCCCTTGGTGACGACGGTGCCGCTCCAGACCGGGAACTTCTCCTTGATGCTCCAGACCTTCTGTTTCTTGACCGGGTCCCAGGCCATGAATTCGCCGCGATAGCCGTCGCCCGGCCCGGCATACATATCGACGGTGGCGCCGAGATAGGGCGTGCCGGCGATGTAGCCGACTTCCGAGGTCTTGTAGTTCATGCACAGATGCTGATGCGGGACGTAGAGAAGCTGCGTCACGGGCGACCATGCCGTCGGCTGCCAGTCCTTGGCGCCGGGAGAAGCGGGGCAGACATCCTCCACGACCCGGCCCAGCGTATTCTCCTTCTCCGGATTGGGAATGATGCGGCCGGTCTTCAGATCGACGCCCTTATAAGCGTTGACGGTGTCGTAAGGCGTGGCCGAGATGACCTTTCCGGTGGTGCGGTCGAGCACATACATGAAGCCGTTTCGGCCCGGCCTGATGGCGACCTTGCGCGTCTTTCCGTCGATCTTCAGATCCACGAGGACGATCTCGTTGATGCTGTCATGATCCCAAAGGTCGTGCGGCGATGTCTGGTAGGCCCATTTCGCCATGCCGTTGTCGGGATCGCGGGCAAAAATCGTGCTCGTCCAGAGATTGTCGCCTGGCCGCTCGTTGGGGTTCCACGGTCCGGGATTGGCGGTGCCGTAATAGATCAGGTTCAACTCCGGATCGTAGGAGATCCAGCCCCAGACGGAGCCGCCGCCGATTTCCCAGCGCCCCGGCGGCCATGTCTTGACGCCGAGGTCCTTGCCTTTCATCCAGTCAGAGGGCGGCTTGAAATCCTTGCCGATCAGGATGTCCTTGTCGGGTCCGGTTGAATAGGCGCGCCAGGCGATCTTGCCTGAATTCTCGTCGAGCGCCGTCAGCCAGCCGCGCACGCCCATTTCGCCGCCGCTGTTGCCGACAAGGACCTTTCCCTTGACGACAAGCGGCGCCATCGTCATCGTCTCGCCCTTGTTGATGTCGCCGAGCTTGGTGTGCCACACCTCCTTGCCGGTGATGGCGTCGACGGCGACGGTATGGTCGTCGAGCGTGTTGTAGAAGATCCTGCCATTGTCATAGGCGACGCCGCGATTGACGACGTCGCAGCAGGCCACGCCCTGCGACGCGAGTTCGGTCGGCGGCTTGTAGGCCCATTTCAGATCGCCCGTTGTCGCATCGAGCGCGAAGAGGTTGTTCGGGAACGGCCCGACCACATACATGGTGTCGCCGATGATCAGCGGAGCGGCTTCCTGGCCTCTATTGACGCCGATGGAAAAGCTCCAGGCGAGCTCAAGCTTGCTCACATTCTTGTCGTTGATCTGGTCGAGTTCGCTATAGCGCGTGCTGGCGTAATTCTTGGCCGGCATGACCCATTGGTTCGGGTCGGCGCTCAGCTTCTGCAAATCCTCATGCGCGCCCTGCGCGGATGCGGCGCGCGTGGAAATGGCGAGAGGAACGACCGCGCAAATGGCGAGGAGCTTGAGGAGAGCTAATTTCCGCCCTGCGGAACGCCGCAGGCCCCACCCATTCTGTCGAGGGTTGCGCCTCGCAACGGGAGGCGACTCCGCGCCGCAGAACTGTTCAACTTCCGCCGAAAAAGCGGTCGAACACTTCTCCCCAGCCTTCATGTGATCTTCCCCATCGGGCGCGGTTGCGAGGCAAATACGGTGCCGAACCGCAACCCTTGGGGTTTGTTCCAAAGATTCACCCGAGCATGATCTTTCAGAAAACCGGCGTCCACTTTTCCGGACCATGCTTCAGCCTCAGCCCGGCTGTTGCCGTCGCCGGATAATGCCGCGTTGCGGGTCGTAGCCGATGGCCGCGGCGACGAAGGAGACGAGCGCCACGCCGAGGACGACGGCGAGCGAGGTGAGGTTCCATTTCTCGTAGGCTGTAAAGCGGATCAGTTCGACCGCGTGGGTGAAGGGGTTCACCGACGCCACCCAGAACAACCAGGACGCGCCCGATTGCCGCAGCTTCCACAGCGGGTAGAGCGCCGAGGACATGAAGAACATCGGAAAGATGACGAAGTTCATCGCGCCGGCGAAGTTCTCCATCTGCCGGACATGCACGGAAAAGACGAGGCCGATCGACCCAAGCATGAGCCCGGAGACGAGCAAGGCGGGCGCGAGCAGCACATAGCCGAGCGCGGGCAGCCGCTCGCCGAAACAGAACGCCACCAGCAGGAATACATAGGCCTGCGCGATCGACAGAAGCGTGCCCGCCAGCAGCTTGCAGAGGAGCAGATACCATCTCGGCAGCGGCGCGGTCAGGACGAGCCGCATGATGCCCATTTCCCGGTCATAGACGAGGGAAAGCGAGGAGAGCATGCCGTTGAAGAGGAGGACGATGCCGATGAGGCCGGGCACGAGATATTCGCCATAGGTGATGTAGGTCTCGTAGGGCGGTATGATCGAGACCCCGAGAATGTCGTGAAAGCCGGCCGCGAAGACGACCAGCCAGAGCGTCGGCCTGACGATCGCCGAAACGAGCCGCCCCCTCTGATGGACGAAGCGGATGATCTCCCGCTTGGCGACGCCCCGAAGCGCCCTCAGCGCATGGACAGCGAGGGGGGGCCGCTTGCCGATGGCGGCTTCAGAAATGGCAGGCGCTTTCGGGCGCGTCGTATCCGAGAGTATCGAGGTCATTGGTCTGGTGCAGATATTGCGGCAAAGGGGCTTCGGCGATCACCGCGTCCGCGGTGGCAAGAAGGATGGGCTGACGCAGCTGGTGGTCCCAGGGACGGAAGCTCATCGGCTTGCCCTTCGCGCCGTCGATATTGATCTTGTCGCCGAGCATGAACTGCTCGACCTTGCTGAAACCGCCCGCGCCCGCGCGCATCACCGATTGCGTGACCGTCTTCACCGCGGCCCAGGCCGCCCAGGTCCCCGCGTTCATGCGCCGGGGCGAAGCGAGCTTCTCGAAGCGATGCTGCAATTGCGGCGCGCCGTTCTCGTACCAAGCCCAGTGCCAAGCGAGCGGCGTCAAGCCGGCATCGCCGACCACGGGCCGGGGACTATGCGTCTCGAACGGCACATAGCGGGCGAATTCGCCGCCTGAATCGGCGACGAAGATCACGTCGGCGTCGCTGTTCGCCGTCATCAGCGCGACATTGTTCTCGTCGCGATGGCGCGGATCGGCGCCGAGCACGAAGGGACGCACCGCATCGACCGTCGCGCCGAATTTCCGCGCCGAACGCTGCAATGCGGCGATTTCCCCCGCATCCTCCTTCGCCGGCCCCTGCAGGGCGAGGATGTCCTTCCAGTTCTTGGCGACGAGATATTGCACCAGCGCGTCGGTCAGCATGCTCTCGCTCGGGATCAGATGAACGATGTTCCGCCGGCAATCCGCCCCGCGCAAGGAATCGTCCGGAGCCGAAACATTCATCACCAGCACCGGTTGGCCGCGTACCGCGTCCGCCAGCTTGAGGAGTGCCGGCGCGGGAAGGTCGGCGATGATAAAATGGTCGCCTTCCGCGACGAGCGCCTTCGCAAGCGCCGGAAGGTCGGCGGTGGCGGCGCTCTTGCGCTCCAGTATGAATTGCCTGCCGATGACCTTGCCGATCAGCTGAGCGTCCTCGACGCCCAGTTCCGCGCCCGGATAGGGGCGGCCCAGCGTGTGGAAGACGATGCCGGTATAGGAATTGTCTGTCCTGTAGCGCGGGTCGTTTTGGAGGTCGATATAGCCGATCCTGACGGAAGTAGATGGATTGGCAGCTGGCGGCGGCGCGGCGCCCAAGACAGCGCTCGCCGGCCAAAGCAGGAAGAGAAACGCGGGCCAGAACCTATTCATCGATCGCCACCGTATGCGGCACGCGACCAGTCGCGATCGACCGGATGGTTTTTTGCGCGTGTATGTCGATGATGGAAACGTCGTCGCTCAGCCCGTTGGCGACGTAGAGAAGCGTGCCCTTCTTGTTCTCCGCCACCCCCCAGGCCCTGCTGCCGACCAGGATATAGGCGTGGATTTTCTTCGTCGCCGGATCGACGAAGGCGACGTGGTTGGCGCGCCCGAGCGTGACATACATCGTCTTGCCGTCATGCGAGAGCGCCAGCCCGACGGGCGTCACATCGACCGGGCGAAAGCCGGGAGGGAGGAACTGGATCGTCGTTTTCACCTGATCGGTCGCCGTGTCGATGACGGTCACGTCGCCCGCCAATTCGTCCGAGACCCAAAGCTCCTTGCG
>JBQCEL010000058.1:0-13199 GCA_051960255.1 Rhizobiaceae bacterium | reverse complement strand
ATCCCGACCTCAAGAGCCATTACCGGCGCCTGCGTGATGTCGGAAAGCCGCATCTCCTCGCCATCATCGCAACCGCCCGCAAGCTCGTCATCCTCGCCAATACGATCGTCGCGCGCGGAACCCCATGGACCCCTCAACACCCCTGAGACAAAACATGGTTGCTCCCCCACCTTCGTGGGGTAGAGGAAAGGTGCCAAGTCTTGCGGCCAGCGTTTCCTCTCCCCCGTCGTTCGGGGGAGAGGTGGTCGGCGAAGCCGATCGGAGTGGGGGTCGAACTTCAAATGCGATAGTCCTGACGCGCGCGGGCGATCGGAACCTTATTTCCCGGCGTAAATTCTATCTGGGCTTCCGACCGAACACCCTGAAATATTCCGCCTCGCCGCCCTTCGCGAGAGCCTTGGCCTGCGTCACCCAGTCGTGCCGCTCCATCCGGCCGCCGAATTTCAGACGGGCGTCGACCCATTGCCGCTCGGCCTTTTTCCAGGCGGCGATCTGCTCGAAACGATAGATGCCGAGATCGTTCAGCGCCGCCTCGATTCTCGGGCCGACGCCGGAGATGAGTTTGAGGTCGTCCGGCTGCTTCGGCCGCCGCATCGGGGGCGGCCGGTTACGATCGGCGGGAGGGGCCGAACGAGCCGCGCCCGCCGCCGCCCGCGCACGGCGCGAAGGCGCCCGTCTTTCATCGAAGGCGGATGGCGCGCCCGGATCGACGGCCTGCCGGCCGCTGCCGACGCGGTCGGATGTAATCGGGACTGCCGCGTTGCGGCGGCTTTCCCGCCGGCCGGCCTGCTGGCCGCCCACATCGTCGCGATATTCTTCGCGGCGGGCGCGCATCGCCTCTTCCGCTTCCTCCGCCTCGAATTCCGCTTCGTCGGCTTCCGCGCTCGAAAGCTTGCCATGCGGCCGCTCTGGCGGTGGGCCGGCAAAGCCTGGATCGCCCGCGGCGCTTGTGCGCTCCGCATGATAGGGTACGTCTTCCGGTTCGCCTTCCTCTTCGGCATGCTTCCTGTCGAAGCTGATAACGGGCTCCATCGTGGCCAGCACGTCGTCCGTCAGCCAGCAGAGCGATCTGTGGCCGTCGCCGAGGTCCCGGTGCGGTGGCACCTGTGTCTCGCAGAGATCGTCCGGCACGAGGTGCTTGTAGTTGCAGCGCGTCTGGAACGGACACCCTGTCGGCGGGTTCATCGCGGAGGGGATATCGCCTTCCAGCACGATGTGCTTCTTCACCACGCTCGTATCGGCGATGGGGATCGCGGACAGCAGCGCCTCCGTATAGGGGTGATAAGGCGGCGCGAAGATCTGATCTGTCGTGCCCTGCTCGACGATATAGCCGAGATACATGACAATGACGCGGTCGGCGATATAGCGCACGACCGAAAGGTCATGGCTGATGAACAGCATCGTCGTTTTGTTCTCGCGCTGGATATCCATCAGAAGCTCGGTAACGGCGGCCTGCACGGAAACGTCGAGCGCCGAAACCGGCTCGTCCGCCACCACCACCTTGGCATTGCCGGCAAAGGCGCGTGCGACGCCGATGCGCTGCTTCTGGCCGCCCGAAAGCTGCCTCGGCTTGCGCGATGCGAAAGGGCGCGGAAGTTTCACGAGGTCGAGCAGTTCCAGCATCTTCTTATGCCGGTCGGCCGGGCTGTTGCCGACATGGAATTTCTCGAGCGTCCGCTCGATCTGCGCGCCCACCGTATGGCTCGGATTGAGGGTGTCGAATGGATTTTGAAACACCATCTGGATCGACGAGACCGTCTTGACGTCCCGCTCCTCGACAGGCGTCGATTCGATCGGCGTATTGGCGAGTTTCACGCTTCCCGCGCTCGCCGTTTCGAGGCCGAGAAGCACTTTGGCGAGCGTCGATTTTCCGCATCCGGATTCGCCGACGATCGCCACGGTTTCAGATTCCCGCGCCTCAAAGCTGATCGTCTCGTTGGCCTTGACGACGCGATCCTCGCCGCCGCCGAACACCTCGTTCGCCGCGACCCGGTAATATTTCCTGAGATCGTCCACCTTGAGGACGGGCGCGCCCGGCTTGACCGGTTCCGTCGCCTTGGTGGCGCCCTCGGGCAAGGCCGTCCAGTCGATCTCGTTGAAGCGCACGCAGCGGCTAAAATGCGCTTCATGCCCTTTGACCGGGATCATCGGGATTTCGTCGGCGTCACACAGGCCCTTCACGAAATGATGGCAACGCGGGCCGAAATTGCAGCCGCGCGGCCGCTCGTGCGGCAACGGCAACTGGCCGGGTATGGCGACCAGCGGGCGGGAATTCTTGTCGGCGCCCGGCAGAGGGATGGAGCGGAAGAGCCCCTGCGTATAGGGATGGCGCATGCGGTCGAACACGTCCTTGACCGTGCCCGTCTCCACCGCCTCGCCCGAATACATAACAGTGATGCGGTCGCAGGTCTCGAGGATCAGCCCGAGATTGTGCGAGACGAAGATCATAGACGTGCCGAAGCGCTTGCCGAGATCCTTGACAAGTTCGACGATGCCCGCCTCGACGGTGACGTCGAGCGCCGTCGTCGGCTCGTCGAGAAGCAGAAGCGCCGGATTGGAGAGCAGCGCCATGGCGATAACGATGCGCTGCTGCTGACCGCCGGAGAGCTGGTGCGGGTAGGAGCGCATCATCCGCTCCGGATCGGGCAGCCGCACGGCCCTCAGCATCTCGACCGAGCGGTTGTAGGCCTCCGCCCTGGATACCTTTTCATGCAGCAGCGGCACTTCCATCAACTGCTTGCCGACCTTCATCGCCGGATTGAGGCTGGCCATCGGCTCCTGATAGATCATGGCGATCTTGTTGCCGCGAACCGATCGCAGTTCCTGCTCCGACATCTCGCCCATGTCCCGGCCCTGGAATTTTATCCGGCCGCCGACGATCTTCCCGACATTCGACAGGTCGCGCATGACGCCGAGCGAGACGGTCGACTTGCCGCAACCGGATTCGCCGACGATGCCCATCGCCTCGCCGGGCATGACGGTGCAGGAAAAATCCATCACCGCCGGGATTTCGCCGGCGCGCGTGAAGAAGGAGATGGAGAGGTTCTCGATCTCGAGGATAGGCTGGGCGCCGGCCTCGGCATTGGTGGTTTTCACGGCTTCGTTCATGAAAGCCTCCTCAATCCTTCAGCGACTGTTCCCGGAGCGCATCGGCCAGAAGGTTGAGGCCGAGAACGAACGACATCAGCGCGATCGCCGGCGGCAATGCGGGATGGATATAGATGCGCAACAGCTCGCTTCCGTCCTTGATCGACGTTCCCCAGTCGGGGCTTTCGGGAGGCATGCCGAGGCCGAAGAAGCCGAGCGTTCCGAGCAGGATGGTGGTGTATCCGATCCTGAGGCAGGCATCGACGATCAGCGGTCCGCGCGCGTTCGGCAGCACCTCCCAGATCATGATGTACCAGGGATTTTCCCCGCGGGTCTGCGCAGCAGCCACATAGTCGCGCGTCTTGATGTCCATCACGAGGCCGCGCACGATGCGGAACACGCCGGGACTGGATGCGAACACGACAGCAACGAAGATATTGAGCGTGCTCGGCGTCACCTCGATGAGGTGCAGCGGATCGGTGTAGAAGACGAAGGTCGAATAAAGCCAATAAGTGATGATGAGAACGATCGCGAGTTGGATCGCGAGCAGCACCGGCCGGCCCGAATAGCGCGTCCAGAAGGCGAGAGCGCCGAGAATGACCGGAAAGGCGAAGAAGACGCCGGCGGTTATCCGCGGCAGCCCCGTCTGGACGATTTCCGGCGAAACGAGGAGATAGAAGAGTAGGATGACCGGGAAGGCCAGCACCAGATTGGCGAGGAAGGACAGAACCGAATCGGTCTTGCGTCCGAAATAGCCGGCAGGCAGGCCGAGCGTCACTCCGACCGTCAGCGCCACAAGCGTCGCCAGCGGCGCGATCAGGAGAACGATGCGGCTGCCGTCGATCATGCGGCTGAAGACGTCGCGCGCCAGCCTGTCGCCGCCGAAGAGATAGGCGTGCCCGCTTTGCGGTTCGATCGCCCCCGGCAAGGCGTTGCGCATCACCGCGATCTGCCCGAGCGGGTTGAAGGGCGAGACGTAATGCGAGAAGACCGCGCAGAAGAACCAGAATCCGAGAATGAAGATGCCGACGACGCCGATGCCGGTATCGTAAAGCTGTCCGTAAAGTCCCAGGCGCTTCTTGTAGCGGTAGCTCAACCCCATCACGATCGCGAGCGACAGCCAAACCGGCCACAGGCGAAAAGCGATGACATGGAGAATAATCTCGGGCCATGTCAGGAAGTGCAGATGTCCCATGACGGCCCCCTTCTATTGCACGCGGATGCGCGGGTTGAGGAAGGCATAGCCGATGTCCGAAATCAGCTGCGTGATGAGCACGATGAAGACGGAAACGAGCGAACAGCCGAGAAGCAGATCGATATCGTTATTTCCCGCTGCTGAAACCAGGATATAGCCAAAACCCTGGTAGCGGAACATGATTTCGACCACGACGACGCCGGTCAAAAGCCAGGGGAATTGCAGCATGATGACGGTGAAAGGCGCGATCAGGGCGTTCCTGAGCGCATGCTTTATCACCACCCCCGAAAAGCTCAGCCCCTTGAGCCGCGCGGTGCGGATATATTGCGCCGTCATCACCTCGACCATCGAGGCGCGGGTCATGCGCGCGATATAGCCCATGCCGTAGATGGCGAGCGTGATGACCGGCAGCGTGAAATTATAGAAGGTAATGCCCTGGAAGGTGGCGCTCGCGGCCGATCCGTTGAACCATCCGAGCCACGCGGCGAAGATCACCGTGAAGATGACGCCCGAGACATATTCCGGCGTCGCGGTGCTCGCGATCGAGATCACGGAAAGCGTCCGGTCCGTTCGCGATCCCTCCCGCATGCCTGCCAGAATGCCGATAATGAGCGCGCTCGGGACCATGCAGACCATGACCCAGAACATCAGGATAGCGGTCGCGCCGAGCGCCGGGAACAGCTTCTTGGCTACGGTCGTACGGAATTTGGTCGAACAGCCGAAATCGCCTTCCAATATACCGGAAATCTGCGGCTTCAGCGAACTGTTGCAATAGGTGTAGCGTTGGATCGGCTTGCCGTTCTCGTCATGCGCGGGATGCTTCGGCCAGACGCCGATCCATTGGCCATAGCGTTCGAAGAACGGCTCGCGATAGCCGTAGCGTACCAGCCAGCTTTCGACTTGTTCCGGCGTTGCGCGGCTGTTGGTCTCGCTGAGCGCCAGCTTCTTCAGATTGGGTTCGAGGTTGACCAGATAGAACACCACGACGGTCAAGCAGAGCATGGTGAGCACCATGACGCCAAGACGCCGGAGTATGAACGATATCACCTGAGCCCCTCCTCGCGGCTTTGGGTCCGTCTTATGTCAATGCTCCCCGCTCTGACGATGCCGAAATTCGCATGTTTTTGCTTTTGGATTCCGAGCGAACTTCGAAATCATGATGCCAGAGGCGGAGGCCCCTTGGGAATCGCTGAAGTGCCCGTGCCCGATCTCGGAACAACAGGAGCATCCGATTTGGACGGCGGGGCGCCCCCGCCGCCGGATTAGATCGGCTGGATCACGCGTCCCGGTCGAGCCAGGTCTTCTCGTAGTTGATCTCGAAGGTCGGGTGCATCGGATTGTCCTTCACCGCCTTCACCGAGTGATTGGCGATGTCGAGCCAGAAAGGCTGGATGATGACGCCGGAATCCTGCAGGATCTGCTCGACGTCCTTCATCACCAGCTTGCGCTTTTCCGGATCGGCGATGGCCATCGCTTCCTTCAGCTTCTTGTCGAACTCGGGATTCGAATAGGCGGATTCGTTCCATGCCGCCCCGGTCGTATAACCGAGCGCCAGCACCTGGACACCGAGCGGACGCATGTTCCAGTTCGTCGTCGAATAGGGATATTTGGTCCAATCGTTCCAGAAGGTGGAACCCGGCAGGATCGTGCGCTTCACCTTGAATCCGGCCTCGCGCAACTGCGCCGCGATCGCGTCGCCCGTGTTCTTGTGCCAGTCTTCGTCCACCGAGATCAGCTCATGCTCGAAATCCATATGGCCGGATTCCGTCATCAGCTTCTTGGCTCCGTCGAGATCGCGCGTCTTCTTCGGCAGCGGATAATATTCCGGATGGATGGGCGCGACGTGGAAGTTCTCGCCCACCGTTCCAAGGCCGTTGAAGCCGAGCTGAAGCACCGTCTTGTTGTCCGTCGCCATCTACAGCGCGTTGCGCACCTTCTGGTCGTCGTAAGGCTTGTGCTTCACGTTGGTGCGCGCGACGATGGTGGTCGCCGTTTTCACCTGCGACTTCACCAGCCCCATCTTGTCGAGGATGGAGATGAAATCGGCCATCGTCTGGTAATCGGTATCGATTTCACCGGAATCGAAGGCGTTGACGTAGGCATTGAAATCCGTGCCGTAGTCGATGAATTCGATGCCGTCGAGATAGGCTTCGCCGCCCCACCATTTCCCATGCTCGCGGCGCTTGGCAACCACTTTCGAGCCCACATCGTAAGACACGAGTTCGAACGCGCCCGTGCCGACCGGATGCTTGACGATGTCGGAGCCGTTCTTCTCGTAATCGCGATGCACGATAAGGCCGGGATAATCCGAGAAGTTCGGGATAATCGTGATGTCCGATTCCGGAAGCTTGAGCTTGATCGTGTAGTCGTCCGTCTTGGTGATGGCGCCATCGCGCGCCTTGCCCGTCTTCGGGTCCACCATGCCGCCCATGCGCGCGGCCATGGAATTTCCCTCGGCCTTCTTGTCGCACCAGCGGATGAGGTTGAACATCACGTCGTCGGCGGTGAACTTGTCGCCATTGTTCCATTCGACGCCCTTGCGGACATGCAGGACATATTCCGTTGCGTCGTCGTTCACCTCCCAGCTTTCGAGCAGCATGGGCTGGAACGTGTATTTGGTCGTGTACTTCACCAGCGGCTCGAGGAAGGTACGGGTGGCGTTGGCCAGTTCCGACCAGTCATAGGTGCGGGGATCTTTCTGCGCCTTGACGGACATGGCGCACCGGATCACGCCGCCCTTCTTCGGCGCCGCCTCGGCGGCCTTGGCCTCTGTAGGATTGGCGAGCCCGATCATGCCGTAAGCCATGGCCGTGGACGCACCCATGACGCTCGCCAGGGCGAGAAACTCGCGACGGTCCATCTCGCCCGCTTTCGCCGCTTCGGCGAGCTTCTCGACGACCGGCGGCACGCGATCGCCGTTGCTTTTATACATTGTCATTGATTTTCTCCCATTTAGCATGGCTCTCGGCCACCAGCATTTCGCATCTCACCAACATTGTCAAAACACTGCGAAGTGAGAAGCCCCACCTAGAATGTGCATATTTGCACGACGCACGGATGCAGGAATTGCGACAATGTTGACGCAAAATTGCTATTATCTGGCCTATTGACGTGGGGAAATCGACCGCCGCAGCGAAAGGAAAAGCAACCCTCATCCGCCCGGATGAAGCCTTTCCACCAAGCCCCGCACGCAGATATCCTGCGGCCTTAGGTATAGAGGCTGCGCCGCGGCATTGACAAGCCGAGGCCGGCAACCATCATGGGAAATGGGCGAAGGCAATCGGGAGGGGTCGATGTTGCTGCGCTGGGCTCGTGCGTTTTTCCTGATCGTCTTCACCCTGTGCTGCGCCGCGACGGCGCTTGCCGGCAACGAACATCGCTCGATCGTGACGAGCAAGGATTCCGACTATTTCGGCTTCGATCTCAGGTCCGAGCAGAACGTCACGCTCGACCAATGCGAGGCGAGTTGCCTCGGCGACCGCTCCTGCCGCGCCTTCACCTATAATGAGAAGGCAAAATGGTGCTTCCTGAAATCGGACTACAGCAGGCTCAATCCCTTCGCCGGCGCGGTCGCGGGAAAGGTGGTTGACCTCTCGGCAGATGCCGATATCGGCGCTCCTGCGGCGCTGTCGTTCCTCCCCGCCTCGCTCAACGATGAGGCTGTCGCCTATCGCCAGAAGATCGTCTCGCAAAACACGTCTGGACAAAAGGAGGGCCTGAACGCCCTCGTCGGCGAAGCAGCCAGCCTTGCCGCGGGCGACCCGCGTGCGGCGATGCAGAAATATGCTGCGGCGCTCGCGATTTCGCCCGATGACGGCGCGCTGTGGGAAGGTCTCGCCCGCGCGGCGCTCAAGGTTAAGCCGGTCAACGCTGCCGATAAGGACGACCTCGCTTTCGCCGCGACCTCCGCCGCAACCAACGCCTATCGCCTTTCGCGCACGGCGAAAGCCCGCGCCGGCGCTCTTGCCGTGCTCGCGCAGGGCCTTGACCGGCGCGCGCAATACAGACCGGCGATACAGGCCTATAAGGCAAGCCTCGCGCTCGCAAACGACCCGCTTGTCCGCGCCGCCTATCTCGATCTCAAGGCGCGCAAGGGCTTCCGCATCGTCGATCACACGATCGATGCCGAGAACCAGACGCCCCGCGCCTGCGTCCAGTTCTCCGATCCGCTGGTCAAGAACGGTGTCGATTACACGCCCTTCGTCACCGTGGACGGCGCCCAGCCGAAGGCGATCGATCTCGAAGAGAAACAAATCTGCGTTGACGGGCTGGAGCACGGCAAACGCTACCGCATCAGCTTCCGCGCCGGCCTGCCCTCCGCAATTGGCGAGGTGCTGGAAAGCCCCGCCTCGCTCGACATCTATGTGCGTGACCGCTCGCCCTTTATCCGCTTTACCGGCGACAATTTCATCCTGCCCGGCGCCGGACGCCACGGCATTCCGCTGGTCAGCGTCAACACCGACGAAGCCGATCTTCAACTCTATCGCGTCGGCGACCGCGCGTTGACGCAACTTCTGTCGAGTTCGGATTTCCTGCGCCAGCTCTACAGCTACGATGTCGACCAGATTTCGGGCCATTTGGGCGAGAGCGTCTGGAAAGGCAAGATCGAGATACGCTCCGACCTCAACAAGGAGGTCGTCACCAGCTTCCCCGTCGACCAGGCGCTGCCGACCAGGAAGCCCGGCGTTTACCTACTCACCGCTATTCCTTCCAAGCAGAAAACGAGCAGCGACAATATCGCCTCGCAATGGTTCGTCGTCTCGGACATCGGGCTCTCCACCTATACAGGTACGGACGGCATCACTGTTTTCGCCCGCTCGCTGGCGACGGCGAAGCCGCTCGCCAATGTCGATCTGAAGCTCCTTGCGCGCAACAATGAGGTGCTCGGCACGGCCAAGACGGACGCCAACGGCCGCGCCGCCTTCGCCCCGGGACTGGCGCGCGCGGAAGGTGGCCTCGTCCCCGCCGTTCTGACGGCGAGCCTCGCCGGCAAGGATTTCGACTTCCTCGACATGAGCCAGGCCGGCTTCGATCTTTCGGACCGGGGCGTCGGCGGCCGCGCCGCGCCGGGCGCGCTCGACGTCTATGCCTGGACGGAGCGCGGCATCTACCGCGCCGGCGAGACGGTGCACGCGGCGGCGCTCGCCCGCAACGATTCGGCGGACGCGGTCGGCAATCTGCCGCTCACCTTCATCTTTAACCGGCCGGACGGCGTCGAGGACCGCCGCATCGTCAGCAATGAAGGATTGCTCGGCGGCCATTTCGCCGATCTGAAATTACAGCCGAACGCCATGCGCGGCACCTGGCACATGAGCATATACACCGACCCCAAGAAGACGCCCGTTGCCGAGAGCATGTTCCTGGTCGAGGATTTCGTTCCCGACCGCATCGAATTCGATCTGACAAGCGGCGCCGATGCTATCCAGCAGGGGCAGCCAACGCCCGTCACCGTTGCCGGCCGCTTCCTCTATGGCGCGCCTGCTTCAGGCCTTTCGCTCGAAGGCGAGGTCAAATTGTCGACGACGCGCGAGTGGAAGAGTTTCCCCGGTTATCAGTTCGGCCTCGCTGACGAGAACGCCGACGACGACAAAGACGCAATGTCCATGCCGCTCGACGATTTGCCGATGACGGACGACCAGGGCAAGGCGACGTTCGACATCACGCTCCACAAACTGCCCTCGACAACACGTCTCCTCGATACAGACGTGGTGGTGCGCATGCGCGAGGGCGGCGGGCGCGCGGTCGAGCGTCATCTGGCGCTTCCAGTAGAGCCGCAACATCCGATGATCGGCGTCAGGCCTGAATTTGCGGGCGATCAGGCGCCTGAGGATTCGACGGCGAAATTCCAGGTGATCGCGGCCGATCCTTCGGGCAAGAAGATCGATAGGACCGACCTCAACTGGTCGCTGGTCAAGATCGAACGCAATTACCAGTGGTATCGGGCGAACGGCAGCTGGAACTACGAGCCCGTGACCTACACGAAGAAAATCGCCGGCGGGAAAATCGACGCCTCCGCGAGTGGGGAAGCGTCCATCGCCGCGCCCGTCGATTGGGGCCGCTACCGGTTGGAAGTCTCCACCAATGATCCGGCGGGTCCCGCCACCAGCGTCGAGTTCGATGCCGGCTGGTATGTCGCGGCAAGCTCGACCGAGACGCCCGACGCGCTCGAAATCGCGCTCGACAAGGCAAGCTACAAGGCCGGCGAGACAGCGCATCTGAAAATCTCGCCGCGCTTTGCCGGCGAACTCCTGGTGACGATCGGCGCCGACCGCCTGCTCGCCACCGAGACGGCGAGCGTGCCGAAGGGCGGCGCCACCATCGACATTCCTGTCAAGGCGGATTGGGGCGCCGGCGCCTATGTCACCGCGACGCTTTTCCGTCCGGGCAACGGCCCCGAGACGCGCATGCCCGGCCGCGCCATCGGCGTCAAATGGCTGAAGCTCGATCCGGGACCGCGCCGTCTCGGCGTGACGCTGGAAACGCCGCCCAAGGCCGAATCGCGCAAGCCGCTCGTCATCCCCGTCAAGCTCACCGGCCTCAAGCCGGGCGAAGAGGCTTATGTCACGGTGGCGGCCGTCGATGTCGGCATCCTCAACCTCACCCGCTACCAGCCGCCGGACCCGGAGGCGTGGTATTTCGGCCAGCGCCGGATGGGCATCGACATACGCGACATCTATGGCAGGCTGATCGACGGCTCCGCCGGCGCCATGGGCCGCATCAGGACCGGCGGTGACGGCGCGCAGATGAGCGCCCAAGGCAGCCCGCCGACGCAGAAGCTCGTCGCCTCCTTCTCCGGCCCGGTGAAGGTGGACAATGACGGCCGCGCCGTCGTCTCCTTCGATATCCCGCAATTCAACGGCACGGTGCGCGTCATGGCCGTCGCCTGGTCGAAAACGGGCGTCGGTCATGCCACGTCGGATGTCGTCATCCGCGACCCCGTGGTCGTGACGGCGAGCCTGCCGCGCTTCATGGCGCCAGGCGACCACGCCGAAATGCGCCTCGACGTCGCCAATACGGATGGGCCTGCCGGCGACTACACGCTGACAGTGACATCGGACGGCACGGTCAAGTCGGCGGACGACGCGCCCAAAACCGTGACGCTGGCCAAGGGCGAACGCAAAGCGCTCACCGTCCCGCTGACGGCGTCGGCAGCCGGCAATGCCGCGATCACCGTGCGGCTTGCCAATGCCTCGGGCCTGTCGGTCGAGCAGGTGCTGCCGCTTCCTGTCCGCCCAGAGGTCCTTCCCGTAACGACGAGGCAGGTGATCAATCTGGCGGCCAATGGCGGCGCCATCACCATTGACAAGGAATTGCTGGCTTCCAGTCTGCTCGACGGCGCTTCGGTCAGCGTCGGCGTCTCCTCCTCGGCGGCTTTCGATGTGCCGTCGCTCCTCCTCTCGCTCGACCGCTACCCTTATGGCTGCGCCGAACAGACGACGAGCCGCGCCCTTCCCCTCCTCTATGTCAGCGAAATGGCGAAGTCCGCCGGACTGCCGGAGGACCCCGACCTCCACAAGCGCGTGCAGGACGCGATCTTTAAGGTGCTGTCCTACCAGTCGTCATCCGGCAGCTTCGGCCTGTGGGGACCGGGCAGCGGCGATCTCTGGCTCGACGCCTATGTGAGCGATTTCCTCACCCGCGCCCGCGAGCAAGGCTACACCGTGCCGGCGGAAGGTTTTTCGCAGGCTCTTTCCAACCTGCAGAACGCGCTCGCCTACAACACCGACATCAAGGACCGCGGCAGCGAGATCGCCTACGCGCTCTATGTGCTCGCCCGCAACCGGAAGGCCTCGATCGGCGATCTACGCTATTATGCGGACACGGAGATGGCGAAATTCCCAAGCCCGATGGCGCGTGCCCAGCTTGCCGCCGCGCTGGCGCTTTACGGCGACGTGAACCGCGCCGACGCCGCCTTCGTCTCGGCGCTCGGCCTGGCGCAACAAAAAGCGCCGGCCAACCGCGCGTCCTGGTCCGATTACGGCTCGACGCTGCGCGATGGCGCCGCGATGCTGGCCCTCGCGGCGGAGACAAAACCCTCCCCCGCGACCATCCCGGCGATGATCAAGCTCGTCTCCGCCGAACGCGCCTCCGCCCGCTACACGAGCACGCAAGACGAGGCGTGGATGGTGCTTGCCGCCCGCGCCATTAAGACGGGCACGAAGGGCATTAAGCTCGACGTGAACGGTAAGCCGCATGACGGCGCATTCGCGGAGCGCGTCAGCGGAACCGAACTTCAGAAGACGCCAATCCGGCTCGTCAACAAGGGCGCCGATCCGGTGCAGGCGGTGGTGACGGCGGTCGCGGCACCCGTGCAGCCGCTTCCGGCCGGCGGCAACGGCTTTTCGATCGAGCGCGGCTACTACACGATGGACGGCAAGCCGGCCGACATAACCGAAGCGACGCAGAACGAGCGCTTTGTCGTCGTCATCGAGGCGACGGAGGACAACGCCTGGCCGTCGCGCGTGCTGATCACCGACCTTCTGCCGGCGGGCTTCCAGATCGACAATCCGAGCCTCGTCGGCAGCGCGCAATTGTCGAATTTCGACTGGCTGAGGAACACCGATACCGCGCACACGGAATTCCGTGACGACCGCTTCGTCGCCGCCTTCGATCGCAACGCAACGAGCCCGCGCGACATCACGGTCGCCTATGTCGTGCGCGCCGTCACGCCCGGCATCTACGCTCTGCCGGCGGCGAGCATAGAGGACATGTATCGCCCGCAATTCTCCGCCCGCACGGCGACCGGCACGATGGAGGTGAAAGCGGCGAAGTGAGGATCGTGTGAAAGCCGTGAAGGTCAGCGCCCTTTCGCGCCCCCCTCTGTCCTGCCGGACATCTCCCCCACAAGGGGGGAGATTACGCCGGCCGCTTTTGCCGGCCCTCTTTCTGCGGTGTTCGAGATCGGCGGCGGAGCCAA
>JBQCEL010000057.1:0-2194 GCA_051960255.1 Rhizobiaceae bacterium | reverse complement strand
TTCCACAGGAGCATCGCCGCGCCTTCGACTGGCGGCGCGCCAGCCCGCTCGGCGCGCTCAGGCAGATGCGCCACTATCCCGGTATTGGATGGATCGGCCTGGTCTTCTTCCTCATGACGCTCGGCCATATGGTCTATCCGGCAGTGTGGGCGTTCGTCGGCAGCTATCGCTATGGCTGGGGCGAGGGGCAGATCGGGCTTTCGCTGGGCGCTTTCGGCCTTTGCTGCGCCCTTATCATGGGGCTGGTGCTGCCGCGCGTCGTGCGTCGCCTCGGCGAGTGGCGCTCGGCGGCGATCGGGCTCACCTTCACGACGCTTGCCGCCTTCGGCTATGCAGCGTCCTGGCAAGGCTGGATGGTCTATGCGGTGATCCTGGCGACCTGCTTGGAGGCGCTGGCCGACCCGCCTCTCAGGAGTCTCGCCGCCGCCAAGGTGCCGCCTTCCGCGCAAGGGGAACTGCAGGGCGCGATGACCTCGATCTTCTCGATCACCTCGATCATCACGCCGCTGCTCTATACCAACATCTTCGCCTGGTTCACCGGCCCGCACGCGCCGGTAAAATTCGCCGGCGCGCCTTATGTCGTCGGCGGAGTCTTCCTGGCGCTGGCGCTCTTCGTCCTTGTCGCGAAAGTAGTCAGACCTATGAAGGCGGATTAGCGCGTGCCAAGGCGCCGGGATAAGCTGCATTGACGACTCAGCCTTCGATCCAGGAAACCGCCACGTCCAGCACGCTGGCGAGCTTTGCAGCTGTGTCGGCAGAAGCCGTCCGGCGGTGACTCTCCAGGTCGGAAAGAAATCCTTGCGTGAGTCCGGCACGATCAGCCAGTTCGCTTTGGGTCAAACCGCGCCATTTACGCACTGCTTTCAGCCTGCTTTCTCCGCGCAAGATAGCTATGGAAACGTCGACCGGCAGTGTTGCGGCGGCGAATGGGTCGGCCTTGCGCGCATCATAAATCGCTACGTCAGCGGCATCTTCCATGGCCTCATCCGCCGCGTGCACAAGAGCTTCGTAATCGGCCTTCGGCAGGACGACCAATTCCTCGCCGGCGGGAGTCTTGATGATCTGGGGCGCATTCATATCGCCTTCTCCTCAGTTTCGACGGTAGGTCGTCGTTTCACGTTTGCCGATATAGATAGCGAGGATGGTGGCTTGGTCTTCGTCGAAAATCACCCGGTAACGGCCGACACGCAGCCGATAGCCGCTCCGCCCGGCAAGCCGCTTCACATCGCCCCGGCCACTGACAGCATATTCAGCAAGACCGTCTGAAACCTGCTGACGTGCCTCAGCGGCAAGGCTATCCAAATCCCGTGCCGCGCTGGCGGTCAGAATGATGGTTTTCATGAACCATATATAGCGATATTATCGCATTTAGAAGCGATAATTTGGAGCCCTACCGCTCCGCCAGCGCGGGCTCTCCCCTCCGCTCGCGGATCAGATTAGCGAAGCGGCGGAAGAGATAGTGCGAATCCTGCGGGCCGGGTGACGCTTCCGGATGGTGCTGCACGGAGAAGACCGGGCGTCCGGTGATCGAAAGGCCGCAATTCGAGCCGTCGAAGAGCGAGACATGCGTTTCCTCGACGCCCTCCGGCAGCGTGTCGGCGTCGAGTGCGAAGCCGTGGTTCATCGACACGATCTCGACCTTGCCGGTCGTGTGGTCCTTGACCGGATGGTTGGCGCCATGGTGCCCCTGATGCATCTTGACGGTGTTGCCGCCAAGCGCGAGGCCGAGCATCTGGTGGCCGAGGCAGATGCCGAAGATCGGAATGTCGGCGTCGAGAAGATCGCGGATGATGGGCACGGCATATTCGCCCGTCGCGGCCGGGTCGCCCGGGCCGTTCGACAGGAAGACGCCATCCGGCCCGAGCGCCAGAATGTCGGCGGCCGGCATGGCCGCGGGCACCACGGTCACCTTCGCGCCGATGCTGGCCAGAAGACGCAATATGTTGCGTTTTATGCCGTAATCGACCGCCACGACATGCATGCCGGGCTCGTCCTGCTCGTCATAGCCTTCGTTCCAGACCCAGGGCGTCTCGGTCCATGTCGAGGATTGGCCGGAGGTCACGTCCTTGGCGAGGTCGAGATCGATGAGACCCGACCATGCGCGCGCGCGCTCCTTCAGGTTCTCAATGTCGAAAATGCCGTCCGGATGATGGGCGACGATGGCGTTCGGCATGCCCTCCGAGCGGATCAGCGC
>JBQCEL010000056.1:0-14355 GCA_051960255.1 Rhizobiaceae bacterium | reverse complement strand
ACTTCGGCCCAGTCCGGCTCGGCGCTGCGACGGTGCCCCGTCTTCTTTCCGGACGCCTTGTAGAGCGCCGCCTCCAGAACCGTGTCGGTGATCTCCTCGCCCAGCGGCCAGGAAAGACCGGCGGCCTCGGCACGCCGCAGCGTCTCGCGCACCGTCGAGGGTGCAGCGCCGACCCGGTACGAGATCGCCTTGTGGCCAAGGCCATCCTCAAATCGGTATCGCAAAATCTCGCGGACGCGCCGCATCGCCAATCTCTCCGCAGGCATTTCCTTCCTCCTCCCGGCCAAGCCAAAAGAAGGAACTTTCACCAGCAGAGCACCGGTCCAAAACACCGCCGCCAGGGGGCGGCTTCATTTCGGAATCAGGGGGCGGTTAAATCTCGGAACGAGGGGGCGACATCATCTCGGAATCGGGGGGCGACTTCCCTCGGAATTTGCACGCAGAGCGTCTGGTAGTCTCCATAGCGTCTCCCCCGCGCAAGGTCGGAGGCGTTCGGGGCGCCGTTGGCGGAACAGAAATTGATGATATTTCCGCCGAAGAAGACTTCCTTCTCAGGATTGCGCGAATGAAGGGAAAACGAGCGCGGGGCCAGAGAGCAGTAATGCTCCACGAGATCGCGGCCGAAGGTGACGATCTGGGTGGAGCGATCGACATCGGCGCCCGACCTGGCAAGCAGGTCGAGAGCGCGGGGGCTGCGGAATTCGAGGCCGGCTTCCCCCAGAATCCGGTAGGCCGCGTCCATGATCCGCTCAAGCGCTTCCTCGCTCAGCACTTCGAGCGGCGCCCAGGGGTTTTCCAGCCGGCGTGGTATCGGCGTCAGATCCGGTCCGACGGTCCGGGGCTCCCTGGCCCGGCGCCTGCTCCGCGCTTCCATCATTTCCCCTCCTCGCCTCTCAGGCCGCCTCACTGATACAAGAAGAGGCGAAAACCACGCATTGAAAGCTTCGCCGCATTGTGATGAGAAGTTCTCAACTGCATCGAACGGACCCCGTTGCATGGCCTGGCACATCACCTCACGCATGCTGCGCATGATCATGGCGGTGGCGGATTCGCCGTCCATGGCCGCGGCCGCCGTCCGGCTGAACGTGACGCCGTCCGCGCTCAGCCACCAGATCCGCGATGCGGAAGCCGCTCTCAGGGTCGCCCTCTTCGAGCGGACGGGCCGGAAACTTTCGCTCACGCCGCTTGGCGAGCAGCTCCTCGCCTCGGCGCGGATCATCATCACGGAACTCGAACGGGCGGAAGAGGCGCTGGAGCGTTCGCGCAAGGGCGAGAAACCGTGGATCAGGGTCGGCGGCGGCGCCTATCCGGTGCACCGATGGTTCCTGTCGCGGGGCAACGCCGCCCCCGCTCATGTCGATTTCATCTATCGCACCAACGCCTATCCGTTGGCGCGCGCCGTGGCGCAGGGCGAACTGGACATCGCCTTCGCGGGCGGCGACCAGCATGAGCGCGCCGTTTCCTGCCTGCCGGTTTTCGTCGATGACCTCGTCGCGGTTTTTCCACGGGACCATGCGATCCGGAGCAAGTCCTTCGTCGAGGCGAGCGATCTGAAAGAGGACACCTACATCACCTATTCGCGGGTGCTGGAATACGGGCTGGAAGATGATCTCCTCTTTCGCCCTTCTCGGCATGCGCCTCCCAGGGTCATGGAGGCTGGCTCGATCGATGCAATCTTGGATCTGGTTGGAAGCGGGTTGGGCTATTCGATCGTCAGCTCATGGGCGGTGAAGACGTCGCCGCGAAGGGACCAGCTCGTCACCATGCCGCTCACCGGCAATGGCCTCGAGGTGAAATGGTCGGCCCTCGTCAGAACGTCGGACCCGAGGATCGCAATCTTCGAGGAGTTCGTGCGGCCCTTTCGCGACGCGCCGCCATTCGCGGTCGCCTAGATCCAGCCCCCTCGGCGCTTGAGCGATTCTCGTCGCCGCGTGGAGGAGTTTTCACTATCGGCGCGGGTAGGCCCGAAGTATGTGTGAGCTTTCAGACGTTCTCGCTAATGACGCGAAGCATGGGGAGGATCAGGCATGCTGGAGAAGATAAGCGGTTCGTTCGAAGCGCGCGCAAGATATTTCGCGGAGTTGCTGGTCGGCTGGCCGAGCGTCACCGGCAGCGCCGAGGAGGCGCGCTTTGCCGATCGGCTGAAGGACGAATTGGCGCATTGGGAAATCTTCCGCGCCAATCCGGCGGATCTCGTCAGGATACCCGCGCCCGGCCTGCACGACCGCGCCAGCGTCATGGCGCTTGTGCGCGGGCGGGGAAGCGCGACAGTCATCCTTGTCGGGCATTTCGACACCGTACCGGTGGATGACTACGGCGATCTCGCGCATCTGGCGGGCAAGCCGGAGGCGCTCCGAAAGGCATTGATCGCCAGGCTCGAGGCCAGCGGGGCCGATCCGCAGGCCTTGGAGGACCTTGCCAGCGGCCGGTTCCTGCCGGGGCGCGGCATGCTGGACATGAAATCCGGGATCGCGGCGGGACTTGCCGTGCTCGAGCGCTTCGCCGCCGAGCAGGAACGGGTGGGAAACCTTCTGGTGATCGCCTGCCCGGACGAGGAAGAGAATTCCTCCGGCATGCGTTCCGTGATGGAAATCCTGCCGGACTTCCTCGCCGAAAACGGGCTCGACGCCCGGTTGACGATCAATCTCGATGCGATTTGCGATAATGAGGACGGCGCGGCCGGCCGCGTCGTGGCGATGGGTTGCATCGGCAAGCTGCTGCTGTCGGCGCTGGTGGTGGGGAAGGAAGCACACGCATGCTATCCGCTTGACGGCGTCAATGCCGCCTACCTCGCGGCGGAACTCGCCGCGGAGATGGAATACGCGCCGGAACTCGGAGAAATCTCGCCCAACGGCCTCGCCTCGCCACCGACCGTGCTTGGCCTCAAGGATCTGAAGCCGGGCTACAACGTCACCATTCCCTCGCGCGTCTGGGCGTTCTGGAACGTGCTGTTGCATCAGCGCAAAGGGGTCGAGATGATGGCGGCCGCCAAGGGCATCGCCGCCCGTGCGGCGAAGCGGGCGGCCGAACGCATGCGCGACAGGGCCTCCAGGCTTGGCGCTGGCGTCGTCCCGACGCCCTCCTGGCAGGACATCCCGATATTGACTTATGAGGCGCTGCGGACGAAGGCCGAACAGTCGTCGAACTTTGTCGAGGATTTCGCGGCATTGGCCGGCGCGCTTGCCGCGCGCGACGACCTCGATCTGCCGACGCGCAGCCGGGAACTGGTCGAATTCGTGTGGAACCGGTCCGGATTGCAAGGTCCCGCCATCGTGCTCTGCGTCGGATCGATGCCCTATCCGGCGATCGTCTGGCCGGACGGTTTCTCCCATATCGAAGACGCCATCGACCGTGCGATCGCCGCGGTCACGGCGGCTCATGGCGAAACGATCGCAAAACATGCGTTCTTCCCCGCAATCGCCGATATGAGTTTCGCCGGCCCGATCGACCGCGACGATCTGCGCGCCGTCGCCGCCGACACGCCGCTCTGGGGATCGAGCATCCGCTGGCCGGAAAGCGCGGCGTCCCTCCACATACCAACCATCAATGTCGGGCCATGGGGCAGGGACTATCATCACTGGCTCGAACGGACGCATGACAGTTATACATTCCGCGTCCTGCCTGACCTCGTCCAAGCCATCGCGAAGGGCGTACTGGAACTTACCTGAGCAAGTGACCAAGGGCTGATACGAGAGCACGATCCGGGAAAGGTACTGCGCGCTTTCCCGGACCGTGCTTGCTAATTTGGCGCCCTCCGTCCACCATACGGCCGGTGGGCGCCGATCATTCGATGATCGCTGGGCGATCAGCTATGCGCCGTTGCGTCCGGCATGAGCAGATCGTTGATCTTGCAGGCGACCTCGGTTCGATTGGTGGCCCTGAGTTTCTTCATGATGTTGCGGATATGCACCTTGACGGTGCTTTCCCGCATGTTGAGTTCATAGGCGATGATCTTGTTGGCCTTACCGCGGCGCAACGCCATCACGACGTCGGCCTGGCGCGGCGTGAACATTCCGGCGAAATGCTGGCAGGTGTCGCTGCCCTCGATGACCTTGCTCATCGCCATCACCGGATTGGCCGGAATGAAGGTCCCTCCGGCGATGACCAGCTTGATGGCCTCGACGCATATCGTCAGGCCCACGGAAGAGGGTATATAGCCACGCGCACCGCATTCCAGCGCACGCAGAATATGCGTCAGTTCCTCGCTGTCTCCCCGAACCACGATCGGCACGGGTGAAAGTTCGCTTGTGGTCTGCCTGAGACCGTTCGCAACAGCCGGCTCGGAAAGCTTCGCGCCGCCGATACTCAGGATGACGACGGATGCGTCAGTGACCTGGTTGCTTGCCAGCCATTCGGCTCGCGACGCAAAGGCTGTCACGCTGAATTTCGGCTCATGCATCGTCAGGAAACTGCAGAAGCATTCCCGGTCCAGGAGGCGGGGGTCAATGACGACGACATTCATCTCGGCCCTCGTCTCTGCAGGGGTGACGGGAGCCGGCTCGATAGCGCCTTTCGCGGCGCCGGCGTCCCTTGTCGAACTGGAAATATAGTCGGGAGAGAGGTGTCTATTCATGGTACTCACACAATGTTGGATGAACTGGCCATACCTGTTTCAGATGAACCGCCGCTACTATTTAAAATTGCCACAAAACCCGATACACGTTCCTAACATTTATTAACAAAGCCCAAATAAATTTTTGGGGATACTTCTTTTATACATAAAAGATACCGGTCTCCCCTCGATGGCTCGGGGTCCAAGGTCTCTTGTCAGGATGAGGCAGGCTGGGCGCCGACAATCTTCATCCTGATATATGTGCCTCGAAGCGCCGGAACGGCGGAGGCTAAACATCAGAGCCGCCGGGATTAAAGCTGCGCCGCGTCGAGACGGGAAACGTCTCTCCGGCATTGCGCGCCGTTTCCCCAGTTCAGGAAATCACGATCGAAATCGGCAAATGCCACGGTTGCGGCATAGTCCAGGAAGTCCACGCGGCCGCGGCGGAAATCATAGAGGTTCAGAGACCGGGCTTCGCGCAGCATCCTGTTGACGTGGATGGGCGTCATTCCGAGGGCGTCGGCAACGTCCTGTTGGACGAGCGGGCATTGAAAGCCGTTGCGCGCCGAAAGCCCGGCGACGCACAGGCGTGTGCCGATCTCCAGCAGAAAGTGGGCAATCCGGGTGGAAGCATCGCGCAATGCGATGTTGGCCAATTTTTCGACAAGAATGGCGCGCCGCCGCCGCTTCGCATCGGCGAGGAAACGGCTGACCTCAGCGTCCGCGCGGTCCAACATCGCCATTCTGGCCGCAGGGCCTTCCCAGACGGTCATGTCGCTGACCGCCGAGAACTCCTCCCGCCCGCCTGTCGCGCCGAACGAAAAATCCACCACGTCGCCGGGAAGCGACAATTCGATGAGTTGGCGTTGGCCGCCGTGCAGATATCTGCTGATGCACCCCCAGCCTCCCTTGACGATGAAGGCGCGGGTTTCCTCATCGCCTTGGATGACAATGGTCTCGCCGGCGCGATAATATTTCTGCTCGAAGCGGCCCTTGTCAGCGAGGGCGGCTATCGCGCTTCCATATCGTTGAAAGACTTGGGTATCTTTTGCCATTTGCCGAGCCCCCCTTCTTCAACCACAAATATCGCAGAATCTCCTCAAGTATTATATTCGTCAATACTAATGTATTTCATTTCACGAAAGGTTGAATCGCCATAAAACAGCCAAAAAAAGCATATAGTTGAGGCGAAAGACTATAAGTTATTCTTTCGCGGCAAGCCGATATCATCCGGTCGATGGATAGCGTCCACCCGGCGACTGTTGGGCATATCAATTTTGATATCGTACCTAATAATCCGATAAACGGAGGGAAAAGCAATCGCTGCTATGAATCTAAAAGAATCCAAACAGAATCCATGTTAGGATGCATGTGGGCGTTGGGAAAAACGGTGGGGTATATTCTGTCATGTCCCCGGACGAACATTTGTCTTCGACGCATATCGTCGTCGTGGACGACGATAAGGATGTTCGAGACCTCATTCGCGCATGTATTGAACTCGAAGGTTACAAAGTGAGCGAGGCCGCCAATGGGCCCGAGCTCAGGGAGATTATGCGGCACGAGACGGTGCACCTCGTTACTTTGGACTTGAAGTTGAACAATGAGGACGGCCTCGCTCTCGCGCGGGAGGTCCAGGGCCAATACGGCGTGCCCATTATCATGATCACGGGTAAAGGCGAACCGATCGACCGCATCGTCGGACTGGAACTCGGGGCGGACGATTACATTTCCAAGCCATTTCACGTCCGCGAGGTCCTGGCACGAATCAGAAGCGTCCTGCGCCGGCATGCCGCTTCGACGCGGATGGAGGAAGGCAAGGCGCGAAGGTACATATTCGACGGCTGGGAGTTCGATTGCCAGCGTCGTGAACTCACCTCGCCTCGTGGAGAGAAGGTGAACCTGACAGTGTCGGAATCAGCGCTTCTCGAAGTCTTCCTTGGAAACCCCAACCGGGTTCTTGCGCGCGACGAGATCATCGAACTGACGAAGGGCGCTTCATGGTTTGGGAATGATCGCCTGGTCGACAACCAGGTCAACCGACTCAAACGCAAGATGGCGCGTCTTCATGCTGCCGAAGGCCTCATTCAATCGGTCCGCAGCGCGGGTTATATTTTTACGGCTCTCGTCAACAAATAGGAGGGCCGGCGGAAATCGCTTGAGTAAAGCTACGAGCATGAAAGGCTCTAGGAGAGGTCTCATGCGGGCATTCGGCTATTTCAGGCGCCTGCTGAAATATGGCGGTGAGCTGTTTCTCCGCTATGTGAACAAGAATTCCGCCCTCGGCTGGGTGGCGCTCCCGCTTTTCCTGACGGCTGTGGCCGTCATCGCTCAGCTTGCAATATTCAGCGGTTCGGATCCGGGCCACACCTACGCGATACTCTATTTCGCGGTGGCGACCTCCGCATTGCTGGGCGGCTACCGGGGCGGCCTCCTCGCATCGGCGGCTGCCACGGTCAGCGCGTTGTTGTTGTTCCAGCCGCTTAACAGCGTGCCTCGCCTGGTGGTGTTGGCCATTTTCGTCGTGAACTGCGCGCTGGTCATTGCTGTTTGCCACGCGATATCCGTCATCAGCCGCCGTGCCGCCGAAGCGCAGGCCGAGGCCAACCGCGCCGTACGGCTTCTGAAGAGCGAGCAATTGTTTCGCCTGTTCATCGAGCATGCCCCAGCGGCATTGGCCTTGTTTGATAAGAACCTGCGCTGTCTCGCGGCCAGCCGCCGCTGGCTCGACAATTACGGCGCCGGCGACCGGCAGTTCGACGACGCGGTAACGGCCGGTCTCCCGCATGGCATGCCGCTCGACTGGTCCGAGGCGCTGCGCAAAGCCCTTGCCGGCGAAATCAGCAGAAAGGAGGAAGACGTCGTCGTTCATCCAGATGGACGAGAACAGTGGCTGCGTTGGGAGGTTCGTCCCTGGCGCGATGCTTCCGGTCTTGTGGGCGGCGTCGTCGTTTTCAGCGAGGACATAACGGCACAGAAACGCACCGCCATTGCGCTTGCGGAAAACGAGCTTCGCCTGAGGGCGACGATCGAAAGCGTCGAATATGCCATGATCGTCACCGATCACCGGGGCAGAATCGAATCCGTGAACTCCGCGACCTCCATGCTTTTCGGATATTCCGAGGAGGAATTGCTGGGCAGGAACATCGATCTGATCGTCATGGGGCACCGGACGGAGGAGGCCGGGGCGCCTGCGAATGGCGGCGTTTCCGACGGCAATCACGACATCGAAGCCAGGCGCAAGGACAATTCCGCGTTCCCGATCGACTATATGGCGACGGAATGGAACGATATGCATGGGGAATTGCACCGCACGGTGACAATCTACGATATTTCGGAACGGCGGGCAGTGGAGGAGGAACTGGCGCGCGCCGGGCGGATGGAAGCCGTAGGGCGCCTCGCCGGCGGCATCGCTCATGATTTCGGCAATCTGCTGTCCATCATCATCGGCAACCTGGAGCTCGTGGAGCCGCACATTGCGGAGGGAAAGCCGCGCATAATGATCGGCAAGGCGCTGGAAGCGGCGGTGAGGGGAGCCGGCTTCACGCGCCAGTTGCTGACCCTGGCGAGAAAGCGGCAATCGGAATTAGAGGAAGTCGATCTCAACCAGCACGTCTCCGGCATGGCGGTGCTGTTCGAGCACGCGCTGGGCGGCAATGTCCGGCTGCATGTCAACCTCGCACCCGATCTCTGGCTGACATGGGCCGATCCGGCGGAGGTGGACAGCGCGATCATCAACCTGGTCATGAATGCCAGACACGCGATGCCAAATGGCGGCGCCATGCATATCGAAACCGGCAATGTGACACTGCCGGAGAAACGGAAGCGCGCAGGTGTGCTGAAGATGTCGGGCGAATTCGTTCAGATCTCGGTCCGTGACACCGGCACGGGTATGACGAAGGAGGTGCGCCGGCATGCCTTCGATCCCTTCTTCACCACCAGCACGGACGGCGAGGGAAGCGGACTTGGCCTGCCGAGCGTTTATGCTTTCGCCCAGGCGTGCGGCGGTTTCGTTACTCTGGACAGTTCCGCAGGCAAGGGAACCACGGTCAAAATCTATATACCGCGCAGTTCGACCGGGGAACGAGCGGCATCCGCCCGGCCTGTGATGCCCCCGCGCAAGCGAGGACATGGCGAGGTCATTCTGGTCGTCGAGGATAATAAAGGGGTGCGAGAGGTATCGGTCGAAAGGCTGGAACAGCTCGGCTACGCCACGCGCTCTGCTGAATCGTTCGCGGAGGCCTGTCAGATATTGCGCGACGATTCCAGCATAGCGCTGGTCTTCAGCGACATCGTGCTGACAGGCTCGAAAACCGGCTACGATATCGCGCGATGGGTCGAGCGGAACCGGCCCGAAGTGAAGGTCCTGCTGACGACCAGCTACGATGTCGGCGACAAGCAGGGTGCAAAGGGCATTTCGAATCGCCGCTTCAGGAAGCTGAGCAAGCCCTATTCGGCGACCCGGCTGGCGGACGAGATCCGCAGGTCTCTCGACGCCGATCCCTTACATTAGCCTAACTGGCTGTTTCAGCCTGCTCTCGGCGAGTCTCAGCAACCCGGCGGGTCGCCGGTCCGCCGACGCATAGCCGCCCCCGATCCATCTTAGGTCGTAGCCGCACCGCCAATCGGGCAATGCCCTTTTTGGTCTCGTTTAATCGCCGCGAAAAGCCGTTAGTGAACCTTCTACGGCGGAAGAAACGGACGAACGAGATTGGGGGAACGTCGATCATGCCGATCAATGCAAGCGCCATTTGCGACGATGTCGTTATCTCCTATCCCGATCTGGTCAACATCTATGGCTGCAGCATCGGTTCGGGAACCCGGATTGGTCCCTTCGTCGAAATCCAGAAGAACAGCACCATCGGCGAGCGCTGCAAAATATCCTCGCACTCCTTCATATGCGAGGGCGTGACGATCGAAGACGAGGTCATGGTGGCGCATGGCGTGATGTTCACCAATGGGCTCTATCCGCGCGCCACCAATCCCGACGGCTCCCTGCAACGCGACGGCGATTGGGAATGCACGCCGACATTGGTCAAGCGCGGCGCAGCGCTCGGATCGAACTCCACGATCGTCTGCGGCGTCACCATCGGCAAAGACGCGCTCGTCGGCGCCGGTGCGGTGGTGACGAAGGACGTGCCGGATTTCGCGGTTGTCGCCGGCGTCCCGGCGCGCGTCATCGGCGATGTGAGACGCCAGCCGGCCCCCGGTCGCCATCCCAACAGGCTGCGCAACGGGGCTCTTCAACACAGTTCAGCCGAGGCGGAAGAACAATGCCGGGCATAGGGATCATAGGATATGGCTATTGGGGACCCAACCTTGCCAGGGCAATGGTCGAGGTCGACGCGATGGCCCTTCGCGCCATCGCCGATTTTTCAGTTCCCGCGCTCGAAAGGGCCGGACGCCGTCACCCTTCGGTGCGCCTGCTGACCGATTGGCGCGACCTGGTCGCGGACCCATCGATCGACGCGGTCGCCATCGCCACCCCTGTCAGCACGCATTTCGACATTGCGCTTGCCGCGCTCAAGGCCGGAAAGCATGTGCTGGTCGAGAAACCGATGACCGACAGCGTCTTCAAGGCTGAACTCCTGGTGGAGGAGGCCGCGCGCCGTTCGCTTGTTCTGATGGTCGATCACACCTTCATCTATACGGGCGCGGTTCGCAGCATCCACGACCTGATCGAGAGCGGCAAGCTTGGAGAGGTCTATTATTATGACTCCATCCGCATCAATCTCGGACTCTTCCAGAGGGATGTGAACGTCATCTGGGATCTGGCGGCGCACGACTTCGCCATTCTCGACTTTCTCGTGAAATCGCGGCCAGCGGCGATTTCCGCAAGCGCCGCGGCCTTTCTTCCAAATAGTCCGGAGAACATGGCGCATCTGTCGATCTATTTCGACAATGGCGCAATGGCCCATCTGAACGTCAATTGGATGGCTCCGGTCAAGGTAAGGCAGACGCTCATCGGCTGCAGCCAGCGCATGGTCATCTATGACGACATGCAGACGAGCGAGAAAGTGAAGATCTACGATCGCGGCGTCGATCCGGCTGCCGGCGGCAAGAGCCTGCGCGAGCAACTGGTCTCCTATCGCATGGGCGAGATGTGGGCTCCGGCAATATCGGCCAAGGAAGCGCTGCTTACCGAGATCGAGCAGTTCCTCCACAGCATCGAAAGCGCGCAAAGGCCGCCTTCCGACGGCGAAAGCGGTCTGCGCGTGGTCGAGATGCTGACCGCCGCTTCGCGTTCGACGGCGATGCGGGGCCAGCCTGTCGAACTGGGCAATCTGAGGAACGCGTCATGATCCCCTTCCTCGATCTTCAGGCTCAATACCGTTTCATTGGAGAGCAATTGGAGGCGGCTGTCGCCACCACCATGCGGGACTGCAATTTCGTGCTTGGCGAGAGGGTGGAGGCGTTTGAAACCGCCTTCGCCGAATATTGCGGCACGGATTTCTCTGTCGCCGTTAATTCGGGCACGTCGGCGCTTCATCTTGCCCTGCTCGCCGCCGGCATCGGCCCGGGCGACGAGGTGATCACCGTACCGATGACATTCGTGGCGACGACGGCCGCCATCGTCTACACCGGTGCGACGCCGGTCTTCGTCGATATCGACCCGATAACCTGGACGATGAATCCCGATCTCATCGCGGGAAAGGTTACAAGCCGGACCAAGGCGGTTCTGCCGGTGCATCTCCATGGACGGCTCGCCGACATGGCGTCTATTTCTGCAATTGCCCGCCGTTTCGGGCTGGCTGTGATCGAGGACGCGGCCCAGGCGCATGGGGCGGAGCGCGATGGCGCGAGAGCCGGCGCTTTCGGCGATATCGGCTGCTTCAGCTTCTATCCCGGAAAGAATCTCGGCGCGTGCGGCGAGGGCGGCGCTATCACGACCAACCGTCCCGATCTTGCCGCTGCCGTGCGCCTGCTGCGTGATTGGGGGCAGGAAGGCAAATACAACCACGTCCGTCACGGGTTCAATTTCCGCATGGACGCCATCCAGGGCGCCGTTCTGGGGATCAAGCTTCCTTTCCTTGATGGCTGGAACGCGGCGCGCCGCCGCATTGCCAATCTCTACAATGACGGTTTGTTCGGAGAACTCGCACTTCCCGCGGGGCCGTTTGGGACCGATCACGCCTGCCATGTCTATGCGGTGCGGACTCCCGACCGCGTCCGCCTGCGCACCGCGCTTGCCGATGCCGGGATTGCGACCAACATCCATTACCCGGCTGCCGTGCATCTGCAGCCGGCCTACGCCGCCCTTGGTTACAAGGAAGGGGATTTTCCGGTCTCCGAGGCCTTGGCGAATGAAACGTTGTCGCTGCCGCTTTTTCCCGAACTGCCGGACAGCAGCGTTGCCATCGTTATCGATGCTGTGAACGAGGCGACGGCGCAACCCCTTGCCCGGACAGCTTAGTAGGACGGCATGAACAGGCGGAAGGGGAAGGAGGCTTCGTTGAATATTCTTCGCGGCAAACGCGTTCTGGTCACAGGCGGCGCCGGCTTCGTCGGCTCGCACATCGTGGACCAACTCCTGGGCGCTGATTGCGGCAGGATCGTCGTGGTCGACAACATGGTGCGGGGCCGCCTTGCGAACCTTTCACAAGCGCTGCCGTCGGGCCGGGTCGAAGTCGTCAACGGCGACATCCGCGACCAGGCGCTCATGCAGGCGCTTGTCGCGGGCACCGACACCGTGTTCCACCAGGCGGCGCTGCGCATAACCCATTGCGCCGCCGAACCGGACGAGGCGATGGCGGTAATGGTCAACGCCACTTATGACCTGCTCAGGCTGTGCGTGCAAAACAAGGTCCGCAAAGTCGTTATGGCCTCTTCGGCCTCGGTTTATGGAATGGCGGAGGATTTCCCCACCGTCGAAAGCCACCACGCCTACGGCAACCGCACGCTCTATGGCGCCGCCAAATCCTTCGGCGAGGGCTTGCTTCGTTCCTTCAACGACATGTACGGCCTCGACTATGTCGCGCTGCGTTATTTCAACGTCTATGGGCCGCGCATGGACATTCACGGGCGCTACACCGAGGTGATGGTGCGATGGATGCAGCGGATCGAGGCCGGCGAGCCGCCGCTGATCTTCGGAGACGGCCTCCAGACCATGGACCTCATTCATGTCACCGACGTGGCCCGGGCCAACCTTCTCGCGGCGGTGTCGCCCGCAACCGACGCGGTTTTCAATGTCGGTTCCGGCGCGGAAATCTCGCTGCTCGACCTGGCGCGCCTCTTTGCCGTGGCGATGGGCCGGCCGGATCTGCGCCCGGTCCACATGCCCGAGCGCGCGGTCAACCCCGTGCCGCGCCGGCTCGCAGCGACGGATGCTGCTCGGACTGTCCTCGGCTTTTCGAGCGCGGTGCCGCCGAAGGAGGGCATCGAGGATCTTGTCGCGTGGTGGCGCGGCGAGATGAATCCGGTTCGCATCGAGGAGATGGCGTCGTGATTCCCATCGCAAAGCCGCTTGTCGGGCAGGAGGAGGCCGATGCGGCCGGCAGGGCCATCCTGTCGGGCTGGCTGACCCAGGGGCCGCAGGTGAATGCCTTCGAGAAGGAGTTCGCCGCCCTGGTCGGCGCCGATCATGCCTGCGCGGTTTCAAACTGCACGGTCGCGCTGCATCTGGCCCTGATGGCGCTCGGCATCGGCGAGGGAGACGAGGTTGTCACCGTCAGCCACACCTTCATCGCTTCCGCCAACGCGATCCGCCAATGTGGCGCGACGCCGGTCTTCGTGGATATCGAGGAGAACGGTTTCAACATCGATCCGGCCATGATCGGCGAGGCGATCACGCAACGCACGCGGGCGATCCTGTGTGTGCACCAGATGGGCATGCCCTGCGATATGCCGGCGATCATGGCGATTGCGCGCCTGAATGGCATTCCGGTGATCGAAGACGCGGCCTGCGCCATAGGATCACAGATCCGCGTCGACGGAGAATGGAGATGCATCGGACGTCCGATGGGCGATATCGTCTGCTTTTCATTCCATCCCCGCAAGGTGCTGACGGTCGGCGATGGCGGCATGTTGACGACTGATAACGCCGAATGGGATGCCCTCTTCCGGCTCTGGCGCCAGCACGGAATGTCCGTTTCCGATACTGTGCGCCACGGCAGCCGCGAGATTATCTTCGAAACCTATCCCGTGCGTGGCTTCAACTATCGTATGACCGACGTCCAGGCCGCGATCGGCCGCGAACAGCTGAAACGGCTTCCCGCCATCCTTTGCCGCCGGCGAAGCCGTGCGGAAAGCTACGCTTCCGCCATAGGCGATATCGAGGGACTGACGGCGCCAGCCGAGCCGGACTGGGCGCTGTCCAACTGGCAGAGCTATTGCGTCTCATTGGCGCCCGGCATCAATCAGACAGCTGTCATGCAGGAGATGCTCGACCACGGCATCGCCACGCGGCGCGGCATCATGTGCATCCACATGGAGCCGGCCTATGCCGGGCTGCCGCTGGCGTTTGCCCTGCCGCGCTCGGAAGCGGCCCGCGACCGCTCGATCATCCTGCCGCTCTATGCGCAGATGGCGCATGAGGACCAGATGCGGGTGGTGGAAGTGCTCGCGGCCGCCGTCGCGCCGCCGCGCCGCGCGCGCAACGTGGCCTAGGATATGGCGATGCTGGAACTGGTTCGGCCCGCCGGCGACGTTCCGCAGACGATGCTGGAGAGCATCGAGCGGCGCATTCGCATCCTGGACCTGGACCTTGCCGGGCTCACCGTGGTGACGGAGGCAGCGACCGGCGCCTATGCCTCGACGGCGGTGATCGCCGCCCTTGCCGGGGCGCGGGTCCATGCCTGCGCCCGCCA
>JBQCEL010000055.1:0-13706 GCA_051960255.1 Rhizobiaceae bacterium | reverse complement strand
GGATTTCCTGTATGACGAACTGAAACGCTATGCCTCGCCATGAAAGGGCGGCTGGTCTGCGGCGCGCGCCAGCCCCGCAAGGAAGAAGACCACCAGCAAAAGCGCCGGCAGCGCCGTGAAGACGGCGGCGAAGCCGAAATGGCCGCCCGCGAAGCCGATGACCGACGGGGCGAAGAGGATTCCCGTGTATCCCATCAGGCTGACGGTGCTGAGACCCGCCGCGGTGGACAGGTCAGGCTGGTTGCCTGCCGTGGAAAAGATGATGGGAACCATGTTGGCGACGCCGAAACCGGCGACGGCGAATGCCGCAATCGCCCATCCCGGATGAGGCAAGAGACCGGCGCCGAGGATGGCGGATGCAGCCAGAAGGCTGGACACGCGAAGCGTCGGCGCCGCGCCATAGAGATTGCGCAAGGTGTCACCGGCAAACCGCGTCAACGCCATGGTTCCCGAAAATGCCGCGAAGGCAAAACTTGCCGCCGCGATCGTCGCGCCGCGTTCCTGTTTGAGATAGAGCGCTGCCCAGTCGAGGATGGCCCCTTCGGGCACCATGGAAAATAGCGCCATGACGCCGACAACATAGATGGCGGGCTGGCGCGGGAGCGAAAAGCCGAGCTTGCGCGCGGCGGGCGGCCTGGCCTCGGTGATCATGCCGCGCGTCGCCGCGAAGGCAATGGCCGCGGCGACCGCGGCCACAAGAAGAGCGTGCGGTAAAGCGCCCCAATGCTCAATGACCAGACCTCCAAGACCGCCGCCGACGAAACCGCCAAGGCTCCAGAAGCCATGCGAGGACGACATGACCGCACGCCCCAGCCGACGTTCCACCTCGACGGCATTGGCGTTCATGGCGACATCCATGCCGCCGAGCGTCGCGCCGAAGGCGAAAAGGGCCGGCGCGACCAGAAAGACATTGGGCTCCAGGGCGATGATCGGCAGGCCGCAAACGGCATAGCAGGCAAATCCTTCCGCGACGCGCCTGGAGCCGAAACGGGAGATCAATGGGCCAGCCCAAATCATCGAAGCGACGGCGCCAGCGCCGAAAAGCAGCAGCAGCAATCCCAGCATGAAGCTGGTCAAGTGGAGGCGGCCAAGTAGAAACGGGATCTGCGGCGCCCAACTGCCGACCAGGAACCCGTTGGTGAAAAAGACACCGGCTACGGACCATCGCCCCCTACGGACAACGGAAAGCGATTGACTGGCGTTCATGAAATTGGTCCCAGATTAAATCGATTTAATAAATTCCGCTCAAGCGGAAAACAAGGCGCCTTCCCTATGCAGGATCGCGTTCCAAAGCCGCCATGGCGATTTGACTCCCGCCAGCGGAGACGAATTGAGCCTGTAATTCATGGCGGGATTCCTCGCCAAGATCGCGCGGATGACAAGAAATCAATCCAACATAAGGATAATCTGCGATAAGCAGCGTCAGGGCATCCAAAACAAGGTTGTCGATGCAGGAGAACAACTACATCGCCTGGTTTTTGGTCGGGCTCCATATCGCGCTCCAGGTTCTTTTCATCGTCAGGGCGCTTCTGAGGACCCATCGAGAGCCTTCGGCCCGTATGGCCTGGGTGCTGGCGATCGTCACCGTCCCGGTCGTTGGCATCGTGGCTTACGTCCTGTTCGGCGACACCAATATCGGCCGGCGTCGGATCGCGCGCATGCGCGCGGCGCTGAAGAGGCTTCCTTCGTTCCACGATTTCGGACCGAGCCACAATGCGGACGATCCGATGCCGGAGCGCTATGCGTCACTTTTCAGGGTCGGACATTCGATCAGCTTCTATCCCGCTGTGAGTGGAAACCAGGGCGCTCTGCTGGCGAGCTCGGACGCGGCGATCGATGCGATGGTGGCGGATATCGACGCCGCGACCGAGCATGTGCATGTGCTTTTCTATATCTGGCTCGTCGACAATAACGGCGTGAAGATGATCGCCGCATTGAAGCGCGCCGCCGAGCGGGGCGTCACCTGCCGCGTCATGGTGGACGATATCGGCTCGCGCACCCTCATCCGTTCGGTGCACTGGCGCGACATGGCGTCGGCCGGCGTGAAACTGGCGGTGGCGCTGCCGGTCGGCAATCCCTTGCTGCGGCCGCTCAAGGGGCGCATCGATATGCGCAACCACCGCAAGATCGTCGTCATCGACAATAGCATCACCTATTGCGGTAGCCAGAACTGCGCCGATCCGGCCTTCGCGGTGAAAGCGCGCTACGCGCCCTGGGTTGATGTGATGGTGCGTTTCAAGGGGCCGATCGTCAGACAAAACCAGCACCTCTTCGCCAGCGACTGGATGGGCCATGTGAACGAGGATCTGAGCGCGCTTTTGCGCCATCCCGAAAGGGAGAGGGAGCCCGGCTTTACGGCGCAGGTCATCGGGACGGGCGCGACGACCCGCTATTCCGCCATGCCGGAGATGTTTGTCTCTTTGATGAACGCCGCGTCGCGCGAACTCGTCATGACGACCCCCTATTACATCCCCGACGAACCGATCCAGGCGGCGCTCTGCGCCACCGCCCATCGCGGCGTGGCGACGACGGTGATCTTTCCCAAGCACAATGATTCATGGTTCGTCGCGGCGGCGAGCAGAAGCTATTACAGGGAACTGCTTGAGGCCGGCGTTCGCATCTTCGAATATCCCCATGGCCTGCTGCACGCGAAGACGCTCACCATCGACGGAGAGGTGAGCCTCATAGGTTCGGCCAATGTCGACCGCCGCAGCTTCGAACTCAATTTCGAGAACAATATTCTCTTTTATGACGCCGCGCTGGCCGGCGACATCCGGGCGCGTCAGCAAAGCTATATCGATGCTTCCCGAGCGGTGAATCTCGATGCGGTCAAGGAATGGTCACGGCCAAGAAGGCTGTTGAACAACGCCATGGCGATGATCGGCCCACTGCTTTAGGCCAGCGTGTTTCGGGTACGACTCCACACCTCGGGCGATCGCTTATAATACCGCATACGGACCTCCGACGAAGGATCTTCGATAATGGCCGACAATGGCGCGAACGCCCCCCGCAAGAAGCAGCCGGGCGAGGAAGAAGACCTCTGGAACCAGTTGCGGATGATGCGGGCCGCCTTCATGAATTCGCCGGTCAGGGGCAAGATCTTCCTCCTCGGCGGCACCATCTTCCTCCTGATCGTCGCAACCTCCCTCGCGCAGATTCTCCTCAATCGCTGGAATCAGCCTTTTTACGACGCCATCTCGCGGCGTGACCTGGCGGATTTCTTCCATCAGTTGCTTGTGTTCGCGGCAATTGCCGCCGCGCTTCTCGTGCTCAATATCGGCCAAACCTGGTTCAACCAGCTCCTGCGCCTGAGATTACGCGAAGGGCTGACGCTGGACCTCATCGAGCAATGGATGGCGCCCGGCCGCGCCTTCAAGCTGGCCCATGCGGGCGTGATCGGCGTCAATCCGGACCAACGGATGCAGCAGGATGCCGATCATCTCACCGACCTGTCGAGCAGCCTCGGCGTCGGCCTGCTCCAATCGACGATCCTGCTCTTTTCCTTCGTCGGCGTCCTGTGGAGCCTGTCGGCCGGCTTCTCCTTTCATTTCGAGGGCCGTTCCTTCACCATCCCCGGCTACATGGTGTGGGCAGCGATCATCTATGCCGGTTCGGCGTCCTGGCTGAGCTGGCTTGTCGGACGGCCTCTGATCCGACTGAACGCCGAGCGCTATCAGCGCGAGTCCGAGCTTCGCTTCTCCATGATGCGCGTCAACGAGGATGTCGACGCGATTTCGCTCGCCCGCGGCGAAGCCGACGAGCGCCGCCGGCTGGAACTCGATCTTTCGGAAGTCCTGCGGGCCCTTAGGCGGATCTTTGTCGGCCAGGTTCATCTTCTATGGGTTACGGACAGCTATGGCTGGGTGACGGTCGTCGCTCCCATCATCATCGCTGCGCCGGTCTACTTTTCGGGAGACCTGACCTTCGGCGGTCTGATGATGGCCGTAGGCGCATTCAACCAGGTTCATTCGTCGCTGCGCTGGTTCATCAACAACATCAATGCCATCGCCGATTGGCGCGCCACCCTCCTCAGAGTTTCCGATTTCCGTTCCGCCATCGTCAAATCGGATGTGCTCCATGACCAGGAAAAACGCATCGAGTTCGCGCGTTCGAAGGAAGATCGGATTACATTCGAGGACTTGCGGGTCTCCTCGCCCGGAGGCTGCATCAAGCTCGCCGACAAGAATGTCGTTGTCGCTCCCGGCGAAAAGGTGATCATGATCGGCGATCCCGGCGTCGGGAAAACGCTGTTCTTCCGGGCCATTGCCGGCCTGTGGCCATGGGGCAGCGGCCGGATCGAGATGCCGGCGTCGGGAGAGATCGCCTTCGTTCCGCGCACCCCCTATTTCCCGCCCGGAACGCTTCGTTCCGTCCTTTGCTACCCGCGCGGCGAAACCAGCTTCGATGAAAAGGAGCTTGTCGCCGCCCTGGACAAGATGGGGCTGGCGCGGCTCAGGACTTCGCTCGACCGCGTCGCGCGCTGGGACCGGGAACTGAGCGACGGGGACCAGCGCCTGCTGGCTTTCGCCCGCCTTTATCTCCATAAACCGCACTTCGTCATTATCGACGAAGCGCTCGATATGATGGAAACGGGGGAACGGGATCGCGTTCTGGCCTTGCTGTCGGGCGATCTCGCCGATTCGGCGGTCATAAATATCGGTCGCGGAGAGCGCAACGGGAACTTCTTCACGCGTAAGCTGCATCTGGTGAAGGACGCGGAAGGGCGTGTTTTGCGCCCCATCCGCCTCAAGCATACCGGGCCTGAGGCGCGGGCGTTGGCCGAGGCCGACGCAGCTTCCTAGGTGATCCGCCACCGCACTCCGGAAAGAGCATGCTCCAAAGTGCGAGGAGAGTGATGCGATTCCCTTAATCGCACCCTCCTTTAAAGCGTCTTCTCCAACTGCCGCTGCGACGTTAATTCTTCGGGCAACGGCAAGGCGGCGCGCCTCGCGGATGACACGAGATCGTGCCGATTGCGTCGTAGTGGCGACATGATTGACCGCTATGGTCCCTCTGCTCGGAAATGCCTGGCACGGGAAATTCCCGTTGGAAATCGAGGGAAGGACGCGGCTGCCTGGCAAGCTACAGGCCTTCGATGGGAAGGAATGTTCGATGAAGTCGATCCATGTGGTTTATGGCTCCGCCCATCCGCAGACGGCGGTTCGGGCGCACAATCTGGCGGTCGAGGAGCGTGACGCTTTCGTTCACGAAATCGAGCGCACCGAGGATATCCGCCTGGTGCTCGCCAGTCATTATGAGCGCTGCATCGCCATTCTTTCGGCCGGCGACGAGGAAAACGCGCGCGACCAGCTTCATCAGATGGCGGCGGCGGCCCATGCCGATCTATGCGCCGTGACGTTCGAGCGGGCGCCGCTTCACAATTGACGCGGCAGCCCATTGCGGCTGCTGTCACTCCTCAGTTTTGCCTTTCGCGCGCTCAATCGCCCTGATGATATATTCCCGCGCCGTTGCGGCCCCATGCCAGTCGCCGATCTTGACCCATTTGCCGGGTTCGAGATCCTTATAGTGCCGGAAAAAGTGTTCGATCTGCTGGCGCGTGATCTCCGGCAGGTCGGTATATTCCCGGACATCCTCATAGCGCCGCGTCAGATGCGGAGAGGGCACGGCAATAATCTTCTCGTCGCCGCCTGACTGGTCCTCCATCATGAGGACGCCGATCGGGCGGACATTGATGACGCAGCCCGGAACGAGTTCGCGCGTGTTGCAGATCAGGACGTCGATCGGGTCGCCATCGTCCGACAGTGTGTGCGGGACGAAGCCGTAGTTGCCCGGATAAGTCATCGGCGTATAGAGAAAGCGGTCGACGATGAGCGTGCCCGCCTTCTTGTCCATCTCGTATTTGATCGGCTGGCCGCCGACCGGCACCTCGATAATGACATTGACATCTTCCGGGGGGTTATCGCCGATGGCGATCGCGTCTATGCGCATGGGGCACTCCTTCGCGAGCAATTCCAGCAAAAGCGTGGTGCGGCTTTGCGTTGGAATTGCGTAAACAAGAAAATAGAGCACTTCCGTGATTTGGAGAAAAACGGAAATGCTCTGGCGGCGAAGCGATAGCGGCGCTTTGCGTGCACTGCAATATCGAACAGTCGGGAGTGTGCGAAAATACGTCGGAGCGGCCAAGCCGCTTGTCACTCCCAGACGAAAGCGACCTTTTTCAGGGCCTTGTGGTCGAACACCTCGACGCCTTCCGCCACATCGCGACCGCCCGCGCCCTGATAGAAGGCGAGGGCGTTTTCGTTCTCTTCCAGCGCCCAGACGACGAGCCCCTTGAAATGGTGGGCCTTGAGCCGTTGCCGGGCAGCCTTGAACAGGCGGCTTCCGAGGCCGAGCCCCTGATATTCCGGCTTGATGTAGAGTTCGTAGATCTCGCCCTGCTGTTTGAGATCGCGTGACCTGTTGCGGCCGAGCGTGGCATAGCCCGCGACCGTGCCTCCGACCTCGATGACGAGGATCATGGCGGCGCGGCGGACCGCATTGGCCCACCAGCCCGGACCGCGGCGGTTGATCATGATGTTGAGCGCCCGATGCGGAATGATGCCGCAATAGGCGCCGCGCCAAGCTTCCAGATGCACTGCCGCGATTGCCTCGGCGTCCGTTGCTTCTGCCCGGCGGATGTCAATGGTCAACGTGTTCATCGTTCGTTAACCATAGCTGCGTCGCGGTATGTGCCGCAAGCTCTTATACGCGGCGGAGAATTGCTCTTTCAGCGGTATTTTTTACACCGGCGGACATAGCCGGGGCACGAGCAATGCCGTCCGAACGGATGCGCTCCGTCGTCTTTCAGATCTCGACGAGGTGGTCGTCGAGCTCGTTCCGGTCGTCGGGCCGCGGCGGGAAATGCGCCGCAAGGAAGGCGCCGATCTTGTCGATCGACGCGCAGAACCCTTCCGCGACGTCGCCGCGGCTGGCGTGTCGGATCAGCTCTTCCACGACCCTGTTCCAGTCCTCCTGGGCAACGTGCAGGTCGATGCCCTCATCGGCGATGATCTCGGCGTAGCGCTCCTCGAGCGACAGGAAGATGAGGACGCCGGTGCGCTCCGCTGTCAGATGGATATTGCGCGCAAGAAATTGCGTCACCGCATTGTTGTGGGCGCGCAGATGCCGCAACCGGTGCGGAACAAATCGCATCCGGACGGCCGGGAGAAATTTGAGCACGGCCAATGCCGACAGGATTGCCAGCACCTGGGCGGCCACGAAAAACGGAAGGCGGATCGTCAGCCACAATTGCTCGACGATGGCGGCGGCGATCAGGCTGCCGACGAGAATTGCAAGTGTCGCGACAAAGGCTGCGGGGAAGAAATAATCGTCGCTCGACCGCGCCAGAACGCAGACGATTTCGCCCGATGTCGATTGCTCCGCCCGCCGGATCGCGTCTGCGATCCGGGCATGATCGTTGGGCGTCATCTTCTTCGTCATGGCCGTTCCTACCAGCTGCCCGAGGCGCCGCCGCCGCCGGAGGAACCGCCGCCGCCCGAAAAGCCGCCTCCGTCTGAAAACCCGCCTCCAGACGACCAGCCGCCGCCGGAGGAGCCGCCAAATCCTCCCACGCCGATATTCATGCCGAGCCAGCGATAGCGGTTGCGCCCGATCCTGCGGCCAAAGACGGGAGCAAGGAGAGACGTGCCCAGGCCGAAGAAGAAGATCGAGCCCCAGATGATGAAGAACAGGATGCCGGCGAAGTTCGGGCCGCTGTCCTGACGGTGCGGATTGCGCGCCGCCCGCGCCTGGAGTTCAGCCGCATTGCCGGACAGGACCGCTATGATATCGTCCACCGCCTTGGAGATGCCGCCGGAGAAATCGCCGGCCCTGAAGGCAGGAACGAGATCGTTCTCGATGATGAGCTTTGACTGGAGATCGGTCAGCGTTCCTTCCAGCCCGTAGCCGACCTCGATGCGCATCTTCCGGTCGTCCTTGGCGATGAGAAGCAGGATGCCGTTATTCTCCTTCGCCTGGCCGATTTTCCAGGCACGGAAGAGCCGGTTGGCATAGGGCTCGATCTCCTCGCCGCCGAGACTGTCGATGGTCGCGACGACGATTTGGTCGGATGATTTCTTTTCGTAAGCGGCAAGCTTCTCTTCGATCGCCTGGCGGGTCGCGGGATTGATCATATGCGCGTCGTCGACCACGCGGCCGGTCAGCACGGGCAGCGGGGCGGCGGCGATCGCCGGTCCCGCCAAAAAGAAAAGCGCTGCTGCGATGGAAAAAAACGCAGCCCGTAATGCCGTAAGTCCTGCTTGCCCGAACATATTCCGATCAGCTCTTGGAGCCGAAATTCACCTTCGGCGTCTCCATCTTCTGTTCGGGTATGGTGAAGGTCTGCATCGGCTGGGCGTCCGTGTACCAGAACTTCGCCCACAACGCCGTTGGGTAGGTTCTGAGCGACGTGTTATAGACCCTGACCGCCTCGATATAGTCGCGCCTGGCGACCGCGATACGGTTTTCCGTCCCTTCCAACTGCGCCTGCAGCGCCAGGAAGTTCTGGTTCGATTTCAGGTCGGGATAGTTCTCAACCACGGCCAGCAGGCGGGAAAGCGCGTTGGTCAGACCGGCCTGGTTCTCCTGGAAGGCCTTGAAGGCGTCGGGATTGGACGGCGTGTTGACGTTCACCTGCGTCTGCGTCGCCTTGGCCCTCGCCTCGACCACCGAGGTCAGCACATCCTTCTCCTGCGCGGCATAGCCCTTCACGGTCGCGACCAGATTGGGGATGAGGTCGGCGCGGCGCTGATATTGGTTGAGCACCTCGCTCCAGGCCGCCTTTGCCTGCTCCTGTTGCGTCGGGATTGTGTTGATGCCGCAAGCCGACAGGAAGGGCAGCACGAACAGCAGCAAAAAGAAGCCCGGCAGAAGGCGCCGCGCTGGCATGGTGGCCGACATAAATATCTCCCTCATCGGCAAAAGACGCGCGGAGCATTAGCATATTCGCTTGCGAAGAACATCCTGTCGCCGCGAAGCGCGGACGGCTTGCCTGGACGTGAAAGCGCAAGCTAAGGATTCGCTCCAAGGAGGCGCTTGGAGACATGGCTGATGCGGACAAAGACGGCGCGCGGAGCGTGATCGTGATTTCGAGCCACGTGGCGCGCGGTTCGGTCGGCAATCGCGCCGCCGTATTCGCACTTGAGACGCTCGGTTTTCCGGTCTGGGCGGTCCCGACGGTCATCCTTCCCTGGCATCCCGGTCATGGCCGGGCGACGAGAATCGTACCGGAGGCGGAACAATTCGCCGCCTTCCTGAAGGATATGGAAGGCTCGCCCCGCCTAAGCGAGGTCGGTGCTGTATTGTCCGGCTACCTCGGCGACGCGCGGCAGGCGGAAGCGATCGCCTCGCTTGTTCGTAAAATCCGCTCGGTCAATCCAAAGGCGCATTACATCTGCGATCCCGTCATCGGCGATGCCGGCGGGCTGTATGTCGCTCAGTCCACCGCAGAAGCGATCCGCGATGATCTCGTGCCGCTCGCCGACATCGCCACGCCAAATCGCTTCGAACTGGAATGGATGACTGGACGGCCTCTGGCCGAATTAGACGACGTCATCGCTGTCGCCTCGGCGCTCGGGCCGCGGATGATGCTCGTCACCTCGGCAGCGGGACTGTCCTCCGGCCGCATCGGCAACCTCCTGGTGACGGGCGCGAGCGCCACGCTTGCCGAGCATGGCGTGATCGACAAGCCGCCCAACGGCCCCGGCGATCTCATGGCTGCGGTATTCCTCGCACGGTTGATGCAGGGCCTCGATTCGGCCAAGGCGCTGCAGCTTGCGACAGCTTCCGTCTTTGAAATCCTGGCGCGCGCCAAGAAGCGCGGCGCCGACGAACTGATGCTCGAAACGGACGCCGCCAGCCTTTCCGAGCCCGCGGCGATGGTCAATCTGAAGCATCTATCCTACCCTGAACCGGACCGGCGCGCTTGAGCGCTCCCGATGCTTCGTAACCAACCGTCGAAAAATTGTTGATCGAGGGCGGCATTTGCCGTTAATTGCCGGCCGATGACATACCTTCCCGAACACCTTGTCGCCGGCTATCGCAGCTTCATCAAAGGCCGTTACATATCGGAAAGCAGTCGTTTCCGATCCTTGGCGCGCGAAGGACAAGCGCCAGAATCGCTGGTGATCGCCTGCTGCGATTCCCGCACTGCGCCGGAAATCATCTTCGATGCGCATCCGGGCGAACTGTTCGTCGTGCGCAACATCGCCAATCTCGTGCCGCCTTATCAGCCCGATGGCGAGTTCCATTCCACGTCCGCGTCGCTCGAATTCGCGGTCATGAGCCTGAAGGTGAAGAACATCGTCGTCATGGGCCATGGCCGCTGCGGCGGCATCCGCGCCGCTCTCGACCCCGACGCCGAGCCGCTTTCGCCCGGCGATTTCATCGGCAAATGGATGAGCCTCGTCGCGCCGGCTGCGGAAAAGGTTTCCGAAAACAGCATGATGACGAGCGGCGAACGGCAGACCGCGCTGGAGCGGATATCGATTCGCCATTCAATCGCCAATCTCAGAACCTTCCCCCGCATCAGGGAGTTGGAGAAAAAAGGCGAGATCGCGCTGCTGGGTTGCTGGTTCGACGTCTATTCCGGCGAACTATGGGTGATGAACCCCGAAACCGGCGATTTCGAACGGCCCGACATCGATTGAGAACGACCGAGGCCGGCTTGGCTTTTTGCCGTTAGTTCCTCGAATCTCGCAGAGCCCATTTCCGCAGGCCCCATCATGCCCCCCACCACTACCGTCGATCTTGCCTCCCATACTCTGACGGCATGGTCAGGGCCGCTCAACCTGCCCGACTATAGCCATATCGACGAGGCGGATTTTGCGCCGGTCTTCGATGCCGCGCTCGCGGCGCATGACAGGGAAATCGAGGCGATCGCCTCGAACCCCGAAGCTCCCACAATCGAAAACACGCTTGCCGCTCTGGAACTCGCGGGCGATCCGCTCGGCCGCGTCTCCGCCATTTTCTGGTGCCGCGCCGGCGCTCATACCAGCGGCGCCATCCAGGCGCTCGAACGCGAGATCGCGCCAAAGATGGCGCGGCACGCGTCCGCGATTTTCATGAACGAGGCGCTCTTTGCCCGCGTCGATGCGCTTTACCGCGCACGTGACAAGCTCGCGCTCGACGCGGAAACGGCGCGCGTGCTGGAAAAGACCTGGAAACGCTTCGTCCGCGCCGGCGCCAAACTCGATGCCACCGCCAAGAACCGGCTGGCGGAGATCAATAGCGAACTTGCCTCGCTCGGCGCCGCTTTCGGGCAGAACGTGCTGGCGGACGAAAAGGATTGGGCGCTTTTCCTGACCGAGCACGATCTTGCCGGTCTACCGGATTTTTTGCGCGATTCCATGGCCGAGGCGGCGGAGGAGCGCGGCCGGAAGGGCGAATATGCCGTCACCTTGTCGCGCTCGATCGTCATCCCCTTCCTCACCTTCTCCGACCGTCGAGACCTCAGGGAAAAGGCATTCCAGGCCTTCATCCATCGCGGCCAGAATGGCGGCGCGACGGACAATGGCGAGATCGTCAAAAAAACGCTCGCGCTTCGAGCGGAGAAGGCGAGGCTCCTCGGCTATGAAAACTTTGCCGCCTTCAAGCTCGACGACACGATGGCGAAGACGCCCGATGCGGTGATGGACCTCCTTGAACCGGTTTGGCAGAAGGCGCTGGAAAAAGCCGCCGCCGACCAAGCCGAATTGCAGGCGATCGCGGCCGAGAGCGGCCGAAACGATCCGATCGCGCCTTGGGACTGGCGCTATTACGCCGAGAAACTAAGAGCCCGAAAGTTCGATTTCGACGAGGCGGCGCTCAAACCCTATCTGCAGCTTGATCGCATTATCGATGCCTGTTTCGACGCGGCGGCGCGCCTCTTCGGGTTGCGCTTCGAGGAGAAGCAAGGCATCGCCGCCTGGCATTCGGATGTGCGCGTGTTTGAAGTGAAGGACGCCGACGGCGCCTACCGCGCCACCTTCCTTGCCGACTATTTCGCCCGTTCGACCAAGCGCTCGGGCGCGTGGATGTCGAGCCTGGAATCGGGCTATCGCCTCGGCGACGGCGCGCATCCCGTCATCTACAACATCATGAATTTCGCCAAGCCCGCAGCAGGCGAATCGGCGCTTCTGTCGCTCGACGAGGCGCGGACGCTGTTCCATGAATTCGGCCATGCGCTGCATGGCATGCTGACCGACGTGACATGGCCCTCGGTCTCTGGCACGTCCGTGGCGCGCGATTTCGTCGAACTGCCCTCGCAGCTTTACGAACATTGGCTGACCGTGCCGGAAATTCTGGGCAAACACGCCCGCCACTACAAGACGGGCGAGCCGATGCCTGCCGCTCTCATCGAGAAGATGCACGCCGCGGAGACGTTCGACGCCGGCTTCGCGACGGTCGAATTCACCGCTTCGGCGCTTGTGGATATGGCTTACCACCAGCGCGCGGAAGCGCCGACGGAGCCGCTTCGTTTCGAGGCCGAAACGCTTTCGCGGCTGAATATGCCGGACGCGATCGCGATGCGCCACCGCACACCGCATTTCCAGCATGTCTTCGCCGGGGACGGTTATTCCGCCGGCTATTATTCCTATATGTGGTCGGAAGTGCTCGACGCGGACGCCTTCGCCGCCTTCGAGGAACGCGACGATCCCTTCGATCCCGAACTCGCCGAAAGCCTGCGCAGGAACATTTACGCCACCGGCGGCTCGGCCGAGCCGGAAGCGCTCTACACCGCCTTCCGCGGCAGGATGCCGACGCCGGAAGCCATGATGATCAAGCGCGGCCTCGCCTGAGGCCGCTTGAGAAGTCCGTGAGGCCTTGCTGCAAACGGCGTTCAACTGCGCTCCGGTGCTCACGTACTTCATGTACGCTCCGCTCCGGTGCTCGCTGAACGCCGTTTTCGCGTCGGCCTGACGGTTTCTCAAACAGCCTCCAAGTCTGCTCAGTCGCCCTTACTTCTCGGCCGGCGCGTTCATCGCCCAGGTGACGCCGAAGGGATCGCGAAGCTGGCCCCAGCGATCGCCCCAGAACATCAGTTGTACCGGGACGGTCACCTCGCAGCCGGCATCGACGGCGCGCTGCCACCAGGCGTCGATGTCTTCTACGATCAGTTGCATGGTGAAGGCCTGCGGCTTTTCCTTGTTGTGGCCGCTCTCGGGGTAGAAATCGCCCAGCATCACCGAAGTGCCGTTGATAGCAAGGTGAATATGCATGGTGCGCCCCTGCTCGTCCGGCGGGACGCGGAAAAGCTCCTTGGCGCCGAAAGCGCGGGCGTAAAACGCGGCCGCCTTGATCGCACCTTCGATGCTGAGATAGGGCACGAGGCCGTTGAGCGGCTTCGGCATGGCGGGAGTCTGGGTTTCGTTCTGTGTCATCCGGAAATCTCCTCTTCGCGAATTGCGCTTCGGCTCTCGCCGTAGACATCCCGAGGACGAAGGAGCGCATCAACTCCCGACACGCTGCATCAGCCCTTTTTCACGCAACGTGCCTTACGCAATGCCGGAGGCGCCCTGACGCGGCGCGCGTTCCCTGGCGAGCTTGTCGAGATGCATGCGGATATGCGTCGCCTCGGCCGGCGTGCGGGCAAGGGAGATGGCGTGATCGAAGGCGGCCTTCGCTTCGCCATTGCGGCCAAGCTGCATCAGGAGATTGCCCTTGACGCCGAAGAAATAGAAATAGCCGGAAAGCCGCTCCGCCAGCGGTTCGATGAGAGCGAGCGCGGC
>JBQCEL010000054.1:0-27166 GCA_051960255.1 Rhizobiaceae bacterium | reverse complement strand
AAGCGGCAGGATGCGGCCGGCGACCTCATGCGGCCGCTCGAGCGGCCAGGGGGAAGAAGCAGGCGTTTTCTTGAGAAGACCGAGCACCATAGAGGGAAGAATATTCGATTCGCCGGATATTCAAGAGGGAGGCGCCACGGCAAAACGGCGCCGGATGACCGGCGCCGTTTGCGACGGCATGGGAGTCAAAGCCGCCTTAGTCTTGCTGAGGCTCTTCCGGCGTCGGCTTGTTGCGGCCGCGTTCGGCCATGAAGCGGTCGAACTCTTCCTTGTCCTTGGCGCGACGCAGTTCGCGGGCATATTCGTCGAACTCGTTCAGCATTTCGTCGAGTTTGCGGCGTTCCTCTGCAAGGCGGCCCAGCTCCTTCTCGCGCCATTCGTCGAAGGCGACGTTGCCGGTGCGGCCCCAATCACGGCGGCGCGAACGGCCCCGGCGGCATCCGGCGAACAGACCGTCCGTGGCGCGATTGACGTCGCGCTTGAACCCGTCAAGCCTGTCGCCCCAGATGATGTAGGCGAGCATGGCGAGACCGAGCGGCCAGAACACCATGAAGCCGATGATCATCAGCCCGATCGTCGCCGGCGTCCAGGCCGGGCGGATCAATGCGTTAGCGTTCATCTTCTCCAATCCTTCCATTCGGGCGGCCGGATCCGGCAGCCTTGTAACGAAATGGGAAAGGGTGAAATCCAATTCAAGACCAAAAAGAAAAAACTTGACGATGTAAAGATTGAGTAACCCCAATCTCCGGCAAGCGGTCCCGCAAGAGCTATTCCACCTTCATCGCCTCGGCATCGATCTCGTCGGTCAGGCGTGGGGCGTCTCCCGGCCGGGCACGGCAGCGATCTCTGACACGATCGAGGCCGAGAATGATGATTCCCGCCGCCAGGCCCCAAAAGGCCGAACCGATGCCGAGAAGCGTCAGGCCTGAGGCAGTCACGGCAAAGGAAGTGATCGCCGCAATCCGGTCCTGCTCCCCAGCAAGTGCGATGGAAAGGGCGTTTGCAAGCGGAGCGAGGAGCGCGAGGCCTGCCACGAGCACGACAAGACTTTGCGGCAAGACGGCGAACAGCGCGACCAGCGATGCGCCGAACACGGCATAGACGAGGTAGAAGAAGGCATAGAACGGACCGGTCAGCCAGCGTTTCGCGGGATCGGGATGCGCTTCCGGTCCAGTGCAGATGGCCGCCGAGATGGCCGCGAGATTGGTGCTGTGCGCTCCGAATGGCGCACTGACGGCCGAGAAGAACCCGGTGAAGGCGATGAGCGGCCCCGGCGGAGGATCATATCCATCCGCCCGCAGCACCGCGAGGCCCGACAGGTTCTGCGACGCCATGGTGACAAGATAGAGCGGGACCGCCAGGCCGAAGACCCCGCCGGCGGAGAAATGCGGCAGCGTGACGACGAGCATTGAAAGCGCCGGCGCCGGAAGGACGCCGATCCGCCCCGCAATGTATGCGGCGACCGCGCCGAGGACGAGAACGGCCAGTACCGAGAGCGCGGGATTGAAGAGCCGGACAAGAAGGAAGAGCGCGATCAGAGGCAGGATCAAGACCGGATCGGCGGAGATGGTGTTGGCGGCGCCCATAACGAAGCCGACGACGATTCCCGCCAGCATTCCGGACGCAACCGATGCAGGGATGCGCGCGATCAGACGCGTCAGCGGCTTGAACATCCCTGTCGCCAGCAGCATCAGCGCGGCGACGATGAAAGCCCCGACGGCATCGTTCATCGTGAAACCCGAGCTGGCGGCGATGAGCGCCACGCCAGGCGTCGACCACGCCGCGATGATCGGCATGCGATAGCGCCAGGAAAGCCAGCCTGTTTCGATCACAAGCGCCAGACAGACGGCCGTCACCCAGCTCGCCGTCTGCGCTTCGCTCGCGTGAACGGCCTGTGCCGCTGCGATGATCAGGGCGAGCGTCCCGCCGAACCCGACGATGGACGCGACGAAAGCCGAGGCGGGAACGGATAGGCGCATCAGGCGACCCGCTCCATCAACCCTTCCAGCGTGCGGATCATCAGGTCGAGATCTTGCGGCCTCGACAGCCTGTGGTCGCCGTCCCTAATCAGCGACAGCGTCACGTCGTCTGCAGGCAGATGATCGACCAGCTTCAGCGCGTGCTGATAGGGAACATGGGCATCCTGCATGCCCTGAAGGATGTGGACGGGGCAATGCGTGTCGATGATGCCTTCCAACACGCGGTTTTTCCGTCCATCCTCGATCAGGGCGCGCGTGTAGATATAAGGCTCGCCGGCATAGTCCGACGGGCGCTCGAAAAAGCCCTGCTCTGCCAATGCCTCGCGATGATGCGTCTCAAGCTGTGGCTCGATCAGTTCGGACGTGAAATCCGGCGCCGGCGCGATCAAGAGCAGCGCGCCGATACGGTCGGCATCGCCGGCCTCCAGGAGTTCCTGCACCATGCGGAGCGCGATCCAGCCGCCCATGGACGAGCCGACCAGGATTTGCTTCTCCCCGGTGAAGCGCCGGAACACCGCGAGGCTTTCCTCCAGCCATTTTGAGATCGTGCCATCGGCAAAAGCGCCGCCGCTCTCGCCATGGCCGGAATAATCATGCCGCGTAAACATATGTCCGGTTGTTTCGGCCCAGCCGTCGAGAGTCTCCGCTTTCGCGCCAAGCATGTCGGACTTGAAGCCGCCGAGCCAGACGATCCCCGGCGCGTCGCCCCGGCGATGGCGCACCGCGATCGATCTTCCGGCGACGTCGATGAAGAAAGGCGTGGCGGCGGTCATGGATGCGTCCGTCCTTTCATGGCTGTCCTCGCCTATGGTGTAAACCAAACGGCGATTATCGTCTGCCCGGCGCAACGAGCGGCGTGATTCTTTCCTGCACCTGTGCTATTGACAGAAAACATAACGCAACGACATAGGCGAATGCAGGTCAATCCGCTTTGACCGGCATCCGTCAGTCGTTTTGGTTTTATCGCAAACAATTCAGGAGAACCGACCATTCGCAGACCCTTTAAGGCCGCAGCACCCACCAAGGACGGCCCACGTTCCAATACCGATATCAGGGTGCCAAAAGTTCAGCTCATCGACGCGGAGGGCAATAATAAGGGCATTGTTTCGATAAACGATGCGCTGTTGATGGCCGAGGAGGCCGGTCTCGACCTGGTCGAGATCGCACCCAATTCCGAACCCCCCGTTGCGAAGATCACCGATCTCGGCAAGCTCAAATATCAAAGCCAGAAGAAAGCCGCAGAGGCGCGCAAGCGCCAGAAGACCATCGAGATCAAGGAGATCAAGATGCGGCCCAATATCGACACCCATGATTACGAGGTGAAGATGAAGGCGGTCAGGCGTTTCTTCGATGAGGGCGACAAGGTCAAGCTCACGCTTCGTTTCCGCGGCCGCGAGATGGCGCATCTGGAACTCGGAATGCAGTTGTTGAACCGCGTGCGCGAAGAGGTCGAGGAAATCGCCAAGGTCGAGGCTGAGCCGAAACTGGAGGGCCGCCAGATGATGATGGTGCTTTCGCCACGATGAGTTTCGCCCGGAGAGGGCGGCCTGCCTCAAACTTTCCATCATCGGGACGTCCCTCCCCTGCCATGGCAACACAATTCGCTCGCTCGCTCAGCCGCTATCAACGCGGGCGGCGCGCCGTCCTCTTTCTTCTTTTGCTTGTTGCGGCTTTTGCACTGCTCTTCATCAGTTCCTATCCCGAGCAAGGCGAGTTCCACGAATTCGTCGAGGCGGTGGGGATCAGCCTTATCGGCATCGCGGTGATCGGGCGGCTCTGGTGCACCCTCTACATTGGCGGGCGCAAAGCGGCGGAACTGATTCAGGACGGTCCCTATTCAATCACACGCAATCCGCTCTATGTCTTTTCCTCGATCGGCGCGACCGGCGCCGGCGCCGAAACGGGAAGCGTCGTGGTTGCGCTTTTCTTCGGGATCGCCACGGCCATCGCATTCCATGTCGTGGCAAAAAAGGAAGAGGGCGTCCTTGCCGGGGCCTTCGGGGATGCCTTCACGTCCTATTGCGCGCGTGTCCCGCGGTTTTTCCCGAAGCTATCTCTTTACAAGGACAGCGTTACCGTCACGGTCTATCCGAAACGGCTTTATACGACCTTCATGGATAGTCTGGTTTTCTTCGCGGCCTTCCCGTTCTTCGAATTCATCGGGTGGCTGCAGTTTCATCACTATCTTCCGATTTTCCTTCGCCTGCCCTGAGACCTTGCGGCGCAACATAGGCTTGCGCTCTTCACGCTGTATCTGTATAAGGCCGCGTTCCCGAACCGCCCGGCAGGGCATGCCGTGGCGGTTCTCAATGCTGAAAAGCCTGCGCCGTTTTGACCGAGCGAAGCGATCGATCGCGAGTTCGGTTTGTCCGCAATACGGAGACGATGCGGCGCAAGCGACTGACGGAGTAGCAAAATGCCCAAGATGAAGACCAAATCAGCCGCCAAGAAGCGGTTCAAGATCACCGCCTCGGGCGGTGTCAAGGCACAGGCCATGGGCAAGCGCCATGGCATGATCAAGCGCTCGAACAAGTTCATTCGCGACGCGCGCGGCATGATGGTTCTCGCCGAACCGGACGCCAAGAAGGTCGTCAAGAATTTCATGCCCTATGGCGGCGGCATCTGAGCTGGCCCAGGGACGAGCGTTTAAGGAGATCATGACATGGCACGCGTCAAGAGAGGCGTCACCGCCCACGCCAAGCACAAGAAGGTCCTGAAGGCGGCAACCGGCTTCTATGGTCGCCGCAAGAATACGATCCGCATCGCCAAGCAGGCGGTCGAGAAATCACTGCAATATGCCTATCGTGACCGCAAGAACCGAAAGCGCAATTTCCGTGCGCTGTGGATCCAGCGCATCAACGCGGCGGTTCGCGAGCATGGCTTGACCTATGGCCGTTTCATCGACGGGCTGAACAAAGCCGGCATCGAAATCGACCGCAAGGTTCTTTCCGATATGGCGATCCACGAGCCGCAGGCTTTCGCCGCGCTGGTGGCGCAGTCGAAGAGCTCGCTCGAATATCTGAAGAACACGACACCGAATGCTTTTGAAAGCGCTGTAGCGTAAGCCAGCGTTTTCCCGAAGCATAGAACAGACTTGATTTGGGAAACCCGCGCTGGCAGGGCTGGCGCGGGTTTTTCTTTGGTCCCTGACAGGTTGGTCCGCGACGTGACGACTGAAAGCAGCGAAAGGACGAAGGTCGGAATGCTGGCGCTGAGGGCCGAGCCTTTGCGCGGATGCTGGTATATCGCCGCGCCTTCTTCCGCCGTGAAGCGCGGCAAGTCAGTCGCCCGCACCATGCTCGGCGAGCCCGTCTTGATCGTGCGCGGCGAGGACGGCAAGGTCTTCGCGCTGCGGGACGTCTGCGCCCATCGCGGCATCCCGCTCCGCTACGGCACGGTGGAGGGCGATAGCGTGCGCTGCTGCTATCATGGCTGGCGCTTCGGACCGGACGGAGCTTGCGTCGAGATTCCCAGCCTGCGCGAAGGCCAGAAACTCGATCTGTCGAAAATCCGTTGCGGCGCGTTTCCCTGCGAGGAGCGTTACGGCCTGATCTGGGTCTATTTCGCCGCGAAGGGTGAGCAGCCTTCCGAGGGTCCGATGCCTGATACGGCGTTCCTGCCTGATATTTCGGACGACCGCCCGCCGGCGGCGCTCATCAGCCAAACATTCGATTGCTCGGTCGATCATGCCGCCTTCGGCCTGATGGACCCGACCCATGCCGCCTATGTCCACACGTCCTGGTGGTTCAAGCGCGGCGCCACGAAGCTCAGACCGAAGGAGAAGAGCTTCGAGCCCTCCGCCTATGGCTGGCGCATGGTGCGGCACAAGCTGCCGCCGCAGAACCTCGTTTACAAGCTGCTCGGCAAGGACGTTTCGACCGAGATCAGCTATCGCCTGCCGGGCTATCGCATCGAACACATCAAGGGCGACCGCCATACGGTCATCGGCCTTACCGCCATGACACCGATCACCGATGAGAAGACCGAGGTCTATCAGATATTCTACGCCACCATGGGCTGGGTGAAGCCGCTCGGGCCGCTGGTGCGTTACCTCATGAACGTCTTTTTGGGCCAGGACCGCCGTGTCGTCGTGCGGCAGCGGGAGGGCCTAGTCAACGCGCCGAAGCTGATGCTGATCAATGATGCGGACACGCAGGCGCGCTGGTGGGCGCGCATCAAATCCGAATGGCAGGAGGCGGAGACGGAAGGGCGTCCCTTCGCAAACCCGCTCAAACCGCAGACATTGCGCTGGCGCTCGTGACACAATTGCCGGGGAAAGAACAGGAAATGTCAGAACTCGAAACGCTTTCCAGCACGATCATGGCCGAAATCGACGCCGCAGCCGACGAGCAGGCGCTCGAAGCGGTTCGCCTGTCGGCGCTCGGCAAGAAGGGCTCGGTTTCCGAGAAGCTGAAGACGCTCGGTTCCATGACGCCGGAGGAACGGCAGGTGATGGGGCCGGCGATCAACGGGCTCAAGGCGAAGGTAACGGAAGCGCTCGCAGCCCGCCGCGCGGCGCTGCGCGATGCGGCGATCACCGCAAAGCTCGCGGAGGAGAAGGTCGATGTCACGCTGCCGGTCAGGACTGCGCCGGCCGAACGCGGCCGCATTCATCCGATCAGCCAGGTCATCGACGAGATCGCAGCCATCTTCGGCGATCTCGGCTTCGCCATCGCCGAGGGGCCGGATATCGAGACGGATTACTATAACTTCACCGCGCTCAACTTCCCCGAAGGTCATCCCGCGCGCGAGATGCACGACACCTTTTTCTTCAATCCGGACGACAAGGGCGAAAGAAAGGTTCTGAGGACCCACACTTCGCCGGTACAGATCCGGACCATGGAAGCGCAGAAGCCGCCGATCCGCATCGTCATTCCCGGCAAGACCTACCGGCAGGATTCCGACGCTACGCATTCGCCGATGTTCCACCAGTTGGAAGGGCTGGTGGTCGATAAGACGGCCAATGTTGCCAACATGAAGTGGGTGCTGGAAGAATTCTGCAAGGCCTTCTTCGAGGTGCCGAGCGTGAAGATGCGCTTCCGTCCGTCCTATTTTCCCTTCACCGAGCCAAGCCTCGAAGTAGACATCCAGTGCGACCGCTCGCGGCCAGGCGAAGTGCGCTTCGGCGAGGGCGATGACTGGATGGAGATTTTGGGCTGCGGCATGGTGCACCCGAACGTGCTGCGCTATGGCGGCCTTGATCCTGACGAATATCAGGGTTTTGCGTGGGGCATGGGGATCGACCGCCTCGCCATGCTCAAATACGGCATGCCGGACCTTCGCGCCTTCTTCGACGCCGACGTGCGCTGGCTCGCGCATTACGGCTTCCGCCCGCTGGATATGCCGACGCTGTTCGGAGGGCTGAGCTCTTGATTTGATTGTGGCAACGATTAAATAGGCGTGCGGGGGCGTGGAACTGGAATGGGATGAGGTAAAGCGTCTGCTGACGCTGAAGGAACGGGGCCTCGATTTCGCGGCTGTCATACGTTTCCAATTCGAAACGGCGATGACACGACCTGATCTGAGGAAAGATTATGGCGAGAAACGCTTCAACTCGATGGGCTATCTGGATGGAGTGTTGTGCAATCTTTGCTGGACGGTGAGAGGCAAACGATTCCGGATCATATCCCTGAGGAAGTGTAATGAACGCGAACGCAAAAAATACGAAGAAGCTTCCGGCGCTGCCGACGCTCGATGATCTTGCGAGCGGCAAGGTGACGCTGGATGAATATGAAATCGCGCATGGCGAGGATGTTCCCGAATGGACGGACGAGGATTTCGCGCATGCCCGGCCGACACGCGAGATCTTTCCCGAAATCGTCGAGGCGTTCGAGAAGATGCGCGGGCAGCGTGGCCCGCAAAAGACGCCGACCAAGGAGCGTATCGGCCTCAGGCTTGACCGCGACGTCGTCGCCCATTTCCGTGCGACAGGCCCCGGCTGGCAAGGCCGGATCAACGAGGTGCTGGCAAGGCATGTGAGGAACGGCCACAAATGACGGCGCTCCATGCCGGCGGCTGCCGCTGCGGTCAGGTGCGCTTCGAGGCGTCCGCCGATCCGCATCATGTCAGCTACTGCCACTGCGCCGATTGCCGCCGAGCGACCGGCGCGCCTGTCTCCGCCTTTGTCGGCTTCAGGGAAGATGAGGTGAGCTTCGAGGGCAAGGCGCCGAAGACCTATGACAATGGCCCGGTCTCCCGCGGCTTCTGCGCCAATTGCGGCTCGCCGTTGTTCTATATCGACCGGCGGCTGGAAGGCCGCGTTTATTTCATGCTCGGCGCCATGGATCATCCCGGCTATTACCGGCCGACGCTGCATGCCTATGTGCGCGAGCAATTGCCGTTCCTGCACATGCCCGACAATCTGCCGCGACACCTCAAGACCAGCGTGCCGCGCCCAAATGACGGAACCGACGAATGAAGTTCACGCTTTCCTGGCTGAAAGACCATCTCGACACCGATGCGAGCCTCGCCGAGATCGCCGAGCGGCTGACCATGATCGGGCTCGAAGTGGAGGCGATCGATGACAAGGCGGCCCTGAAGCCGTTCGTCATTGCCAAAGTGCTCACGGCCGAACAGCATCCGGATGCCGACCGCCTGCGCGTGCTCACGGTCGATACGGGCAACGGCAGAGAGCCAATCCAGGTCGTATGCGGCGCCCCCAATGCACGCGCCGGCCTGATCGGCGCCTTCGCCGCGCCCGGCACCTATATTCCCGGTCTCGATACGACGCTTGCCGTCGGTACGATCCGTGGCGTCGAAAGCCGCGGCATGATGTGCTCGGAGCGCGAATTGCAACTTTCCGACGAACATACCGGCATCATCGATCTGCCGGAGAACGCGCCGGTGGGTGCGAGCTTCGCCGAATATGCCCATCTCGACGACCCGGTGATCGACATCAATCTGACGCCGAACCGGCCGGACTGCACCAGCATCCACGGCATCGCGCGCGATCTGGCCGCTGCCGGTCTCGGCCGGTTGAAGGAGAGAGCAATCGAGCCGGTCGCGGGAGATGGCGCCTGCCCGGTAAAGGTATCGCTCGATTTCGGCGACACGCCGTCGCTCTGCCCCGGCTTCGCGCTCCGCATGGTGCGCGGCGTGAAAAACGGCCCTTCGCCGAAATGGATGCAGCAGAGGCTGTTGGCGATCGGGCTGCGCCCCATCAACGCGCTGGTCGACATCACCAACTACATCACCTTCGACCGCGGCCGGCCGCTGCATGTCTTCGATGCGGCCAAGGTGAAAGGCGATCTGGTCGTGCGCCGGGCAAGGCGTGGCGAGAAGGTGCTGGCGCTCGACGGACGCGAATACGAGCTGACGCCGGAAATGTGCGTCATCGCCGATGACGAGGCGATCGATTCCATCGCCGGCATCATGGGCGGCGAGCATTCCGGCTGTGACGAGAACACGACCGACGTGCTGATCGAATCGGCGCTTTGGGAACCGCTCAACGTGGCACGCACCGGGCGCGATCTCGGCCTCATCACCGATGCGCGCTACCGCTTCGAGCGCGGCGTCGATCCGGAATTCATGTCGCCTGGGCTCGATCTCGCCACGCATATGGTGATCGAACTGTGCGGCGGGGTGGCGACCGAAGCCGAAGTGGTCGGCTATCTCGGCTATCAGCCGAAGACGATCGTTTTCCCTGTCCTGGAGGTGAAGCGCCTGACGGGGCTCGACGTGCCGGGGGAGGAAAGCCTCGCCATCCTTTCCCGCCTCGGCTTCAAGGCGACAGGCGGCGGCTATATCGCGGACGTCGAGGCGCCGTCATGGCGACCCGACATCGACGGAAAGGCCGATCTCGTCGAAGAGGTGATGCGGATCCACGGCGTCGACAAAATAGCGCCGGCGCCGCTCGTCAGCCATGACGCGGTGAACGGAAAAATCCTCACCCCGCTCCAGATCCGCACGCGCGCGGCGCGGCGTGCGCTCGCCGTGCGCGGCATGATGGAGGCCGTCACCTGGTCGTTCATTCCCGAGGAACATGCAAAACTCTTCGGCGGCGGCCAGCCGGAACTGAAGCTCGCCAATCCGATCGCGGCCGATATGTCCGACATGCGGCCCTCGCTTCTGCCGGGCCTTCTGGCGGCGGCCCAGCGGAATGCCGACCGCGGTTTCGCCGACGTGGCTCTGTTCGAGGTATCGGGCGCCTATGAAAGCGATACGCCGGAGAAGCAACGCCGCGCCGCGGCGGGCATCAGGCGCGGCACCGCGAAGGCGGAGGGAAGCGGCCGGCATTGGTCGGGCAATGCCGCGCCGGTCGATGTGTTCGACGCCAAGGCCGACGCTCTCGCGGCATTGGAGGCGGCGGGCGCGCCGATCGACAAGTTGCAGATCGAGGCGGGCGGTCCGGATTGGTATCATCCCGGCCGCTCCGGCGCCTTCAAGCTTGGTCCGAAGCTTGTGCTCGGCACGTTCGGGGAGTTCCACCCGAAGACGCTCGAAGCACTGGATGTTTCCGGTCCCTTCGCCGGTTTCGAGATATTCATCGACGCCATCCCCGCGCCGCGCGAGAAGGCGACGCGCACCAAGCCGAGGCTCGACCTCTCCAATTTCCAGGCGGTGAAGCGCGACTTCGCTTTCGTCGTCGACAGGAATGTCGAGGCCGGCGCGCTTGTCCGCGCGGCGTCCTCGGCCGACAAGAAGCTCGTCACAGGCGTCTCGGTTTTCGACGTCTTCGAAGGCGCGGCGCTTGGCGAAGGCAAGAAGTCGATCGCCATAGAGGTCTCGATCCAGCCGGTCGAGAAGACGCTGACCGAAGAGGATTTCGAAGCGCTCGCCGCGAAGATCGTCGAGAATGTCGGCAAGCAGACGGGCGGCGTGCTGAGAGGATAGCCGATGGCGGACATGCGCACGGTCGCCCTTCCCTCCGGCGAACGGGTGCCCGTACTTGGTCAGGGCACGTGGCACATGGGCGAGGACCGCAACCGGCGCGCCGCCGAAATCGCCGCGCTGAAGCTCGGTATCGATCTTGGAATGACTCTGATCGATACGGCGGAGATGTATGGCTCGGGCGGCGCCGAGGAAGTGACGCGTGAGGCGATCGCAGGCCAGCGCGACAAAGTCTTCCTCGTAAGCAAGGTGCTGCCCTCCAACGCCTCGCGTTCCGGCGTTATCAAGGCCTGCGAGGCGAGCCTGCGTCGTCTCGACACCGATCGCATCGATCTTTATCTGTTGCATTGGCGCAGCCGCACACCGCTTGCCGAAACGGTGGGCGCGTTGGAGACACTGAAGCGCGACGGCAAGATCCGCTATTGGGGCGTCAGCAATTTCGATACCGACGACATGGAGGAATTGTTCGGTATCGGAGGCGGAAAGGCGGCGCAGGCCAACCAGATCCTCTACAATCTGGCCAGCCGCGGCGTCGAATACGATTTGCTGCCCTGGTCGCAAGAGCGCGGCATTCCGCTCATGGCCTATTCACCGGTCGATCAGGGGCGACTTGGCAGGGATCGCAGGCTGGACGCGATCGCGGGGCGGCATGGGGTGACGCCAAGCCAGATCGCGCTCGCCTGGGTTTTGCGGCAAAAGGGCGTCATCGCCATTCCCAAAGCCATCCAACCCGATCACGTCCGTCAGAACAGGGCGGCGCTGGACATCGACCTAACCGAGGCCGAGCTTGCCGAACTCGACCGTACTTTCCCGCCGCCCGCGCGCAAGAAGCCGCTGGCGATGATCTGACGCGCGTGACACGCGGCGGAAGACTTGTTTTGTTTTCGTCGTTAGCCTCTCGCAAGGAGGCCACATGCTGCGCAACAGTTCGACCGGCTACGGATGGATTGCGATCCTGTTTCACTGGACGATCGCAATCCTCATCATCGGCCAATGGGGCCTTGGCTGGACGATGGAGCATCTCGCCGGCCCGCGTTCGGCGTTCGGCCTCATCCAATGGCACAAATCGGTCGGCTTGCTCATCCTTGCGCTGGCGCTTCTTCGTCTCTCGTGGCGTCTTGTCAATCCGCGTCCGCTCCTGCCAGGAGGAATGAGCCAGTTCGAAAAGCTGGCGGCTGGCTCTGTGCATCGCGGCCTTTACTGGCTGATGCTTCTCCTCCCGCTATCCGGATGGGCGCTCGTTTCCGCCTCCGTGCTCGAGATTCCGACCTACGCCTTCTATCTCTTTGTCATGCCCGACTTGCCGCTGGAGCGGTCCGACGCGGCCGAAGCCTTCTGGACGACAACCCATATCGTCCTCGGATGGATTCTGCTCGCGATCGTCGCTGCTCATGTCCTGGCGGCGCTCAGGCATCATTTCCTGCTCCACGATACGGTGCTGAAACGGATAATCCGGCCGGCACACCCGCTCACGAAGCGATGACAAGGACGTGAAGCCGCCGCGGGAAGAATCCGGCGCCGCATCCGTTTTCGTCAGACACCGCAAGGGAGAACAAGATGCGTACCGCAGCCCTGCTTTCTTTCGTGGCATTGACAATCGCAGCCCCGGCGCCAGCGCTCGCGGCGACAAATCTCTCGGACGTCGCAGGCCATTACGCACTTTCGGCACGGACCTCTTCGCTCGGGTTTTCTATCTCCAGCGTCGCCGGGGCCGGCATCAGCGGCAAGTTCAGGCAGTTCAACGGCTGGATCGAAATCGATCCGAAGAATATCAATCGGTCTTCCGTTACCATCACGATCATGCCGGCCAGCGTTGTGACGGGCCAGCAGCGGGTCGATTCCTTCCTGAAATCGGATGCGGTGTTCGACGTCGCCGACAACCCCACAATTTACTTCCGCTCGACCGCGGTGAGGCGCACGGGCGAAAAGACAGCCTCCATCACCGGCCTTCTGACGGCACACGGCCATACCGGCCCCGCAGTCTTCAATGCCGAGCTTTCAAGCCTGTCCGGCAACGCAGTCAGCTTCCATGTCAGCGGCAAGGTGTTCCGCTCTCCCTACGGCATGGATGTCGGCACGCCGATCTATTCCAATGTCGTGAACTTCGACATGGAGCTTGTCGGCAAGCGCAGATAACCGGATCTCAGCCTCCCGGTCCCAGACGCATATGGTCGGGCAGCCAGGTCGCGAGGTCGGGGAAGGCGATGAGAACGAAGACCATCAGCACCATGATCATGAACATGGGAAATGCCGCGCGCGCGATATAGTTCATCTGGTGGTTGGTCATGCCCTGCATGACAAACAGATTGAAGCCGACCGGCGGCGTGATCTGCGCCATCTCGACGACAACGACGATGAAGATGCCGAACCAGATGATGTCGATCCCGGCGTGACGGATCATCGGCTCGACAACCGCGACGGTCAGCACCACGGCCGAGATGCCGTCGAGAAAGCATCCGAGAATGATGTAGAAGACGAGGAGCGCCATCAGCAGTTCGAATTTCGACAGTCCGAGCGTGTTGATCCATTGGGCGAGGTTCTCCGGCAGTCCGGTGAATCCCATCGACAGCGACAGGAAAGCGGCGCCCGAAAGGATCAGCGTGATCATCGCGGAGGTGCGCGTCGCTCCCATAAGGCTTTCGAGAAAGGTCTTCCAATTGAGCGATCCCTGCGCCGCCGCCAGAATGAGCGATCCGACGACGCCGAAGGCGGCCGCCTCCGTCGCCGTCGCGATGCCGACATACATGGAGCCGATGACGACGAGGATGAGGAGGATGACGGGAATGAGGAAACGTGAGTTGGAAACGCGCTCCGAAAAGGTCATCGGCGGCTCGACATCGGGATGGAAATCCTTGGAGAAGCGCGACACCAGCGCGACATAGATCATGAAGAAGGCAGCCAGCACCAGGCCGGGCAGGATGCCCGCGATGAACAGCTTGGTGATCGATTCGTTGATCGACACGCCATAGACGATGAGCGTCAGCGAGGGTGGGATCATCAGGCCGAGCGTCGCGGCGCCCGCCAGCGTGCCGATGACATGGCGCTCCGGATAATGCCGCTTCCTGAGTTCCGGCACCGACATCTTGCCCACGGTGAGAAGCGTCGCGGCGGAGGAGCCGGATACGGCGGCGAAAACCGCGCAACCGACGACATTGGTGTGGAGCAGGCCGCCCGGCAGCTTCGCCATCCAGGGCGCCAGTCCCTTGAACATGTCCTCGGACAGTCGTGTCCGAAACAGGATCTCGCCCATCCAGATGAACATCGGAAGCGCCGTCAGCGACCATGACGAGCCGGAGCGCCAGATGACCGTCATCATGGCGTCGCCCGCCGGACGGAGCGTGAAGAGATCCATGCCGACCCAGGCGACGCCTAGGAGCGCAAGACCGATCCAGACGCCCGTGCCGAGCAGCAGGAAAAGGACGAACAGGAAAATCCCGATCAGATAGAAATCCTGCATGGTCCCTACTCCGCGTGGCTCTGTTCGATATTTTCGGAGCGGATGTTGTCTCGGCCGCGAAATAACATGGTGAGAAGATTGTCTATGAAGCAGATGGCGAGGATGACCGCGCCGATCGCCATCGGCAATTGCGCCATCCACATCGCCGTCGCATCCTGGCCTTCACTGACGTCATGGAGTTTGTAGGACCAATAGACCATTTTGACGGCGAAGCGGGCGAGATAGCAAGCCGCGGCCGTTGCGATGAGCAGGCTCCACAATTCCACCAGTCGGCGGCTGCGTGGACCGAGCGCGTTGAAAAGCAGCGTCACGCGGATATGGACGCCCCGGTTAAGGGTCTGCGCGAAAGCGAGAAAGGAAGAGGCCGCCATGAGGTAGCCCGCATATTGCGTCGACCCGGGGAAGGCCGTTCCCGTCCAGCGCGCGATCATCTGCAGGGCGATGACGACCAGCATCAGGAAAAGGCAGACCGCCGCCAGCACGGACGCGGCATCATAAAGCGTGTCGAGGGACCGGCGCACCGGCCCCTTTTCGTCGGTTATGGGCATTCCGCTATCTCTCGGTCGGAAGTGTCGACATGAGGGGGCGGCTGTGATCAGCCGCCCTCACATTCTTATTTGCTTACTTGGCCTCATAGGCGTCGATGATCGCCTTACCCTCGGGCCCGGCCTTCTGCAGCCATTCCTTTGTCATCGTCTTGCCGAAGCCCTCGAGTTCCTTCTTGAGTTCCGGGCTGGGGTCCTGAACCTTCATGCCGTGGGCGGCGAGCGTTTTCAGATAGCCGCCCGAAAGGTCCTCCGATTTGGCGAGACCGTTGGCGGCGGCCTTGTCGCCGCAATCCGTCACCACCTTCTGCGTTGCCTTGTCGAGCGCGTCGAAAGCGTCCTTGTTGGCGAAGACGATGTTGCGCGGCAGCCACGCCTGGACGTTGTAGAAATAGCCGAGGCTTTCCCATACTTTGGAATCGACGCCCGTCGAGCCGGACGAAATGAAGGAATCGACGACGCCGGTCGCCAGCGCCTGGCTCAGATCGGCTGCCTCGATCTGCACCGGCACCATGCCCGCGAGTTGGGCGATACGGGCGGTCGCCGCATTGTAGGCGCGGAACTTTACGCCCTTGAGATCGGCGACCGTATTGACCGCCTTCTTCGTGTAGAGACCCTGCGGCGGCCATGGCACCGCATAGATGTAGACGAGGTTCTGGCTGTCGAGCAGCTTCACCATCGCCGGCTTGGCCGCCTTCCATAGCTTTTCCGACTGCTCGAATGAGGTCGCGAGAAACGGAATGGAATCGACGCCGAAAAGCGGATTTTCATTTGCCTGGGCGGAGATCAGGCGTTCGCCGATCGGGGCCTGGCCGGTCTGCACGGCGCGCTTGATATCGTTGCCAGCGAAGAGCGATCCACCCGCATGCACCGCGATCTCGAGTTTGCCGCCCGTACCGTCGGCCACGCATTTGGCGAAGGCCACGCCGTTTTCCGAATGGAAGTTGGTTGCGGGATAGGCCATCGGCATGTCCCATTTCGCCGCCATCGCCGCACTGGCCGTCGTGCTCGCCAACGCTGCCGCGGCGAGGAGCGTCAATACTATCCTCATGAACGTTTCCCCTCTGTGATCCCCCGTCTCCCTGCCGATCGCAGGGGACTGTTGGAATACATATAAAAATCGACATCGGACGGGCAGTGCAAGATGTAAGTTGGCTATTTCCGTAAATGCGTCTTCCCGCGTCGCCAGAGAATCGTTTCAGGCCGTGGTTGATCGGGAACGATCATGCCGTATGCGGGTTTGAGGTCAGGATGCGCGGGCTGCGTCAGCCGGACCTGGCGGCAGGAAGAACAGGGCAGATTTCTCCGGCTTCTCGCCCTGGCCAACGAAACGGCAGACGAGCTTCTGTCCCGCCCGGCCTGCAGCATCCGCTTTTACCGGCCGAAGAGCGGTGTGATCACCTGCGATCCGTTCCCATTGCTCATTGCGAGGAAAAGCGCTGGCCATCCCGCAATATTCCAGGGGGTTTGAAGCCGGCCCACTTGCTTTTTGGGCCGCCGCTCAACACCTTGGCAATCGAGCTAACAAATGTTAAGGCCCGCTATATGGCACGCTCGACGCTCGATAGAGCCGAATCTTCCGGGGAAAGGCTCGACCTCCAAACCCTCGACGACAGGATCGCATCTCTCCTAACCGCAATCGAGGGGGAGGCGGTTCCCGAGCGTCTCCTGAAGCTTGCCAACGAGTTGCAGAGCGAATTGCTGCTGCGGCGTCAGAGGAAACAGCCCAACTGAAGGTTGGCCTTCCGTAATCTCACCGGCGTATCCGTTCGTCCATATCGAGCTGGTCGATAGCCAGCTTCGGGCCCGACTCGACCAACGTCCGCGAGGATTCCTCGCCCAACTCCTCCAATATGCCGGCGCGCGCGCGGTTCAAGCGGCTCTTGATCGTTCCGACCGCACAATTACAGATGTTTGCCGCTTCTTCGTAGGAGACGCCCAGGACCCCGATCAGCACCAGCACCTCCCTTTGATGCTCGGGAAGCCTGTTGATCGCTTCGTGGACTTCGAGGCCACGAACACTCCATTCCTGCGTCGCTTCCGCCGTGGGCCGGTCTGACGCGCAAGCGGCAAGGCCAGGCGCCTCGCGGCGGCTGATCTTCACACTCGTGTAGAAGGTGTTGCGCATGATTGTGAACAGCCAGGATTTCATCCGGGTTCCCGGCTCGAACTTGTCGAGATTTGCGATTCCTTTCGTCAGCGTCTCCTGGACAAGATCGTCGGCGTCAGCCTTGTCGCGGCAAAATGTCCGCGCAAACGCCCGCAACGCGGGAATCAACTCGACGATGTGGCTGTCGCTTTCTTTCCGCGAATCGGATGGTGGCGGCTGCAAGATCTGCCTCTCCTCAATGCGGTTGGATGTCGGGACGATCATCGGTGATAATTCAAGGCCATCACGAAGGTTCCGGATTGCGGAGAATTTTCTGCCCGAGGAAGCCGGCCGATGAAAAGCGAGGTTGGCAAAGGGCGCCGCTTATGCACTATCCTTCCCGAAAGCGGGAATGGCGAAGCACCGGCTGGGCCCCGCTGGCCGCAAAAATCCCCGGAGGAACAGGAACGTGTTGATCTCGCAAATCGATCTTGGTGGCAATCGCATTGGAGTGGCCGTCCGCGAAAACCCTGGTGAGCAAGCCCGCCTCGTCCGCGACGCCGCAAGCGTCCATTCGCTGGCAATGGAAGCGCTTGACGCGGGCAACAGTCTCTCGGCCGTCATCCAATCCCATGGCACCGGCGACGTGGTCGATCTTGAGAGAGCCTATGCCGAGGGACGTCTGCTGTCGCCTATCCATCACGACGACGCTGCCCATCTGCATCTGACGGGGACGGGTCTTACCCATCTCGGTTCCGCGGCAAGCCGCGACGCCATGCACCAGAAAGCAGCGGCCGCGGCGGAAGAGAATTTGACGGATTCGATGAAGATGTTCCGCATGGGCCTCGAGGCCGGCAAACCTGCGCGAGGCAGCGTCGGCGTACAGCCGGAATGGTTCTACAAGGGCAATGGCAACGCCGTGACCGCGCCGGGCAAGCCGATCGTCAGCCCGCATTTCGCAGAGGATGCAGGCGAGGAGCCGGAGATCGCCGGCATCTACGTCATTTCGCCTTCTGGCAGGCCATTTCGGATAGGCTTCGCCTTGTCGAACGAATGCTCTGACCACGTGATGGAGCGGCGCAATTATCTCTATCTCGCCCATTCCAAGCTGCGCTCGGCTTCCTTCGGCCCGGAAATCCGCACCGGCGCGCTTCCCGGCGATATTCGTGGCACGTCGCGGATCATCAGGAATGGCAAGACGATCTGGGAAAAGCCGTTTCTTTCCGGCGAAGAGAACATGTCGCACACGATCGACAATCTCGAACACCACCATTTCAAATACGATATTTTCCGGGTTCCCGGCGATATCCATGTCCATATGTTCGGCACGGCGACGCTCTCCTTCGCCGACGGGATAAGCGCCAATGCAGGCGACGTATTCGAGATCGAGGCGCGGGATTTCGGGTTGCCGCTCAGCAACCCTCTTTCCGTAAAGACGGGGGATGTCGCCCGCGCCGTCGAGGTCGGAATCCTTTAGGCTCTCCCGTTACACGTTGCGGCGCATTGTCCGGTCGGGCGAGGAACAAGAGCGGAAAGCCAGCGTTAGCCTTTTGAAGGTCTGACGAGGAGCCTAAGGCGACGTCCTGTTTTCTTTTCTCCTGTCGGACGCGCAGCTGACAAGGAGAATGAAATGCGACCCTCCATGGTTCTGCTCGGATCGGCGGTCGTTTTCACGGCGATCCCTGCCTTTGCGCAGAATCCGAAACCCAATCCCAAATCGATCGACCCGCAAACGACCTGCAGCGCCTCGCCGGGATCGAAAGATAACGGCCCCAAGAAGGAAAGCTCTTCCGCCCTTAACAACAAGCTTTCCTCCTGCGGCGGCGTGCTGAAGCCGCCCGCTGTCGGCGACAACATGGCAAAACGGCCGCCGAAGACCGGCAATTCGCGCGTGATCAAGCCCAAGGATCTGCCGGATCAGCAGTCTCCCAATGCGCCGAAACAAAATGACGATTAGGGACGGCTTTCCTACTTGTCCACGCCGCCCCAGATCGCCTCCGCCGTCCGCACCACCAAGTCAAGCTTCCGCTTCTGATCATCTTCGGTGATGCTGTTGCCCTCCTCGGTCGAGGCAAAGCCGCATTGCGGCGCGATGCCGAGCTGGTTGATATCCGCGTATTTCGACGCCTGATCGAATTTGCGTTTGAGATCGTCCAATTTTTCGAGTTCGCCGGCCTTGGTGGTGATGAAACCCGGCATGACGCGTTTCCTGCCGCGCGGAAGCAGCCTGAGCGGCTCCAAGCCCCCTGCCCTCTCCGTGTCATATTCCATGAAATAGACGTCGATGCCGGTCTGGTTGAAGATGGCGTCCGCCGCGGGGTCATAGGCGCCTTCGGCCACCCAGGTCGATTTGAAGTTGCCGCGGCACATATGCATGGCGATCAGCATGTCGTCGGGGCGGTCCGCGATGGCGTCATGCATCATCCTGGCATAGGCGGTGATGAGATAATCCGGGTCGAAGCCTTCCGCCTTCTTCTGCTCGCGGATCTTCGGATCGCAGAGATAGGCGAAATAGATGTCGTCCATCTGCAGATAGCGGCAGCCGGCATCGTAAAAAGCTTTCACCGCCTTCGCATAAGTTTTGGAGAGATCGGCGAAAAGCACCTCGACATCCTGATATTCGCTGGGATGGATATCGGCCTTGGCGGTGCGGAAATGGCAGACGCTCGGGCCGGGGATGGAGATTTTCGGCACGACACTGGCGACACCAGCCAGATAGCGGAAATGCGCCAGCATCGGGTGATCGTCAGGAAAATCGAGCTTATCCGTAATGGTGGGGAAAATCGGGCGCAGCGTGACGCCATGAAAGGCGACACCCTTTTCCGGCTCGCGCTCCACCAGTTCAACGCCGGTCAGCGCGCCGATAAAATCGTAGTGCCAGAAGGAGCGGCGATACTCGCCATCCGTGACCGCCAGCAAGCCGGCATTTTCCTGCATCTTCACCACGTCGCGAATGGCGGCGTCCTCGACTTCGCGCAATTCCTCGGCCTCGATTGACTTGTCCTCGAAATATTTACGGCGGGCATCCTTCACCGATTGCGGACGCAGCAGGCTGCCGACATGGTCGGCGCGGAAGGGCGGCGTGGCGATTGTCATCTTCATCTCTCCAATTCAGAAACGCAGCCTTGAGCTGCCAGGCCGTGGACTCATAATATGATCGGAAACCAGCCGTTGGCCTGATATGATGGCGGATGAGGAGAGATCAGCAATGAAGCGTTCGCGTGTCAACCGGATCATGGAAGAAGCCGACGCGTTCATCCGCTCCTTCGGCTATCGGCTGCCGCCCTTCGCCTATTGGTCGCCGGACGAGATACGCAAGCGGCGCGCCGAAATTGGCGGCATCGTCGGGAGCGGCCTCGGCTGGGACATCACCGATTATGGCCGCGGCGATTTCGCCGGCCTCGGCCTTTTCCTGTTCACGGTCAGGAACGGCAACGCCGCAGACCTCGCGACCGGGCGAGGCATGCTCTACGCGGAAAAAATCATGATCTCGCGCCGCGAGCAGCTTTCGCCCATGCACCGGCATGTGATCAAAGCGGAGGACATCATCAACAGGGGCGGCGGCGCGCTGGCGCTGAAGCTCTTCATGTCGAACGCGGACGGCATGATCGATAAGCGGGCCACGGTCGAGGTGCGCACGGACGGCGTTGCGAGGACGCTCGAACCGGGCGGCATATTGCGGCTGGAGCCGGGGGAAAGCGTTACGCTTCTTCCCGGCGTGTGGCACGCCTTCTGGGCAGAGGGGAAAGATGTGCTGATCGGCGAGGTCTCGACCGTCAACGACGATCTGACCGACAATGTCTTTGCCGAGCCTGTCAGCCGCTTCTCCGATATCGAGGAAGACGAGGCGCCGCTCCATCTTCTCGTCTCCGATTACGCGAAATGGCTCGGCTGAGCCGATTGGCTGAACGAGGTTTTCCGCCATGTCCGAAATCGCCCATATCGCCGCCACGATCTTCCGTCGCGCCCGTCACGACAAGAGGACGCTTGTCGCGATCGCCGGCGCCCCTGGATCGGGAAAATCCACCCTCGCCGAAGAACTTGCGGCGGCGATGAATTCCAGCGGGCAATCCGCCATTGTCGTGCCGATGGACGGGTTTCACTATGACGACGCGGTGCTTGCCCGGCGCGGGCTCCGTCAGCGCAAGGGCGCGCCCGAAACCTTCGATTTCGCTGGTTTCGAATGCCTGCTGAAACGCCTCGGATCGGAAACAGGCGAGATCGCCATTCCGGTCTTCGACCGGTCGATGGAGCTTGCCCGGGCGGCAGCGGAGATCGTTTCGGGAGATCACAAGATCGTTCTGGTCGAGGGCAATTATCTGCTCCTTGACGAGGCGCCGTGGTCAGGGCTGCGGCCGCTCTTCGATTTCACGATCTTCCTCGATGTCCCGCGCGAGGAACTTGAGCGCCGCCTGCTCGAGCGCTGGCGCGATCATGGCCGCGCCGACGGTCCGGCCTGGGTCGCATCGAACGACATGCCGAATGTCGATCGCGTGATAGGAAAGCGGACCGAGCCCGATCTGGTCGTCAGATCGGAAGCAAGAAAGAGGGAATAGCCCATCCGCCTTCCTCTTCAGTCCCGATAGGTCGAGCCTTCCTCGTCGAGGATGAGCTTGAGCTGGGCGAGATGGCGGGCCGCCGACGCGACGGGATAATTGTCCATCTCGATCCCGACCTTTTCCGCGATCGCGTCAGGGAGCACCCTGAGCGGCTTTCCGGTCCACAGAGCCTTGATGTAGGTTTCGCAAGCGCGCTCGAAATAATAGAGCCGGTCGAAAGTGTCGGCCACCGTGTCGCCGATGACCAGAACCCCATGGTTGCCCATCACCATAATCTTGACCTTCGGGTCGGACAGAAGGCGCGAACAGCGCTCGCCCTCTTCCTCAAAGGCCAGCCCGCCATAGCTCTCATCGACCACATGGCGCTTGAAGAACATCGCCGAATTCTGGTCGATCGGCGGCAGGGTCGAATCGGCCAGCGACGCCAGCACGGTCGCATGGACCGAGTGGACATGCATGACGCAGCGCGCATGCGGGCAATTGCGATGCAGCGCGCCATGCAGGCCCCAGGCCGTCGGGTCCGGCGCGTCGGGCCGCTCCATGGTTTTCGGATCGTTGCCGTCGACCAGCACGAGGTCGCTCGCCTTGACGCGCGAGAAATGCATCATGTTCGGATTGATGAGGAATTCCGCCTCGTTGACGGCAAACGAGAAATGATTGGCCACCGCTTCATGCATGTTGAGCCTCGCCGTCCAGCGCAAGGCGGCGGCCAGATCGACGCGCTCTTCGTAATAGGGCAGGTTCGACCGCCGCTCGGACAATTGCGTAACGCTCATCTCCACAATTCCTTCCTTCCCGCGAAGCCGTATCGTTTCTACGCCGAAAAGCTGCTGACCGCCAGAAACAGAAAACCACAGCCAAGCAGCAGGCAAAGCGGCGAATAAAATTTCACGTCGAGCCCGGCAAAGGGCTTTCGCGGCGTCAGCCGTCGCCATTGCGGCGTGAAGCCCAAAATGCCCCTTCCGAGAAAGACAAGGCCGATGAAAAACGCGACGGTAGCCAGTCCTTCCGGCGGAAAAGGCGTCGCGAACGCGGAAACCACCGCCATCGGCCAAAGCGTCACCAGAAGCAGGCAGGCGGCAACGGCAAAACAGGCGAGCGGCGACGGCATCTCGTCCACGTCCTCAAACCCGACCACCAGGTTTGCACAGGAGGCGGAATCCCGGCCCGGCCATATGCCGCCCAGCCCCCAATAGACATGCAGCGCCGTTATCAGGAGCAGGACGAGCGAAAGAAGCGATGCAAGGACGATCATGACCGGACACCCTCGATTATGGGCTTCATGCCACATCGCGATAATGGCGGAAAGGATCGTGGCGGCGACAAATGGTCGTGCCGAGTAGCCAGCTTCTCACACCCCTTCGCGGGAACGCGCAGGCAGGCCCGCGCCGACCCGGCTGATGCGCCCGGCCGCGATATAGTGTTCGACGAGCCGTCTTTCGGCTGCGAACGGATGCCATTCCCAGCCGCTATGGTCGAAGCCGGCAAGAACGATATCGTGGCCGGGAAATCTTTCAAGCACGGAGCCGATCACGATCATACCGCTGCTCGGCACGACATAGCGCTCCGGCTCGAATGCCAGGAGCGCATGATCCATGGCTTCGTGGATCGTCCTCTCGATGACGAGATGCGTCTTGCCGGTTGCGGTACAGAAAGTCCCGAACTGGCCGGTATAGTCGTCGCAGAAATCGTCGAGTTCGGGATGGGAGAACGCCAGCAAGGGGCGCATTTCCGCGAACTTCGCCGGATCGCGCACGCTCCAGATTTCCGTAGCCGCGGCCACCGCCGGATGCGTGCGCCATCTAGCCGAACCGAGCATCGTCTTCGCCGGAAGACCTGTATTGCAGACAGCGACCACATCAGTGCGAGCGCCGCCGGAACCGTAGGAGCGGCATTCGTTGAAACGGATGACGAGGTCGGCTGCGTCGATAGCCTCGGCTGCGCCCCCACGCATTTCGCCGTTGCCGACGATCGCCAGCGTCCTAGGCATTCCGGAGCGCCTCCGCGCTCGGGGCGCAGCCATCCGCTTTTAGCACGCGTCTTGTCGAAGCCGGGTATTTCGCCAGCATGCGCGGCGGCCGGACGGGCCGCCTCGCCAGTTCGCCGCCGCAATTGGGACAAATGCCAGCAAGAACATTTTCGGCGCAGGCGGTACAGAAGGTGCATTCGAACGTGCAAATGCGCGCTTCCGCCGAGGCCGGCGGCAGGTCACGATCGCAACACTCGCAATTCGGTCTGAGTTCCAGCATCGTCCCCCTCCACCATTGCCCGCCGGAACGCCGCTCAATTTGCGATTGCAGCTGCTGCGTCGTTGACGACCGGCCATAACTCAAGCGCGCCACGGAAAATCATGTCGAGCGCCACGTAAAGAATGACCAAAAGCCCAATATAAGCGATCCAGCGGTAACGATGAAGCAATCTCGCGATGAGCGAGGCCGCGAAGCCCATCAACGCGATTGACAGGACGAGCCCCGCCGCCAGTACGATCGGGTGGTCGCGCGACGCGCCCGCCACGGCGAGCACATTGTCGAGCGACATCGAAAGATCGGCAACCACGATCTGCCAGACGGCCTGCCCGAAGGTTTTCCCTTTCCGCATCTGCTCGGCTTCCGCGTCTTCTATCGCGTGCTGGGCTTCGTCGGGGTCGTAGGGCGGATGGCGAAGCTCGCGCCACATCTTCCACGTCACCCAGAGGAGAAGAATGCCGCCTGCGAGGACAAGCCCGAGAATACGCAGAAACTGGGTCGCAAGAACCGCAAAGAGAATGCGAAGCGCGGTCGCCGCTAGAATGCCGATAAAGATGACCTTGCCGCGATTGGCCTTGGGAAGGCCCGCGGCCGCAAGCCCGATGACGACGGCGTTGTCGCCCGCGAGCACAAGGTCGATCGCGATGACCTGGAAAAAGGCGCTGACCGCTTGCGGGGTAAGAAAATCCATCCCGGGTCAGGCCTTTCACGTCGCGGATGGAATTTCAGGTCTGGCGGAACGAGAGGGCGTCAAGCTGCGCATGGTCTCAAATTCCACCGGTCGTTCTCCCGCTTGTTACATCCCGCCTTCCGCATCTAAGGATTGATGCCTGCCGGGACAAGGTAAACCATGTCCATGGAGGCACTTTGGCGCTGCAAACACGGCCGATCGCCGGTGCGAAAAGCTTGGGCGCGAATCCTTGGGGAACTCGCGCCGATTGCCGCCATGATCATTTTGTCGGCGCTCCAGAAAGAATAGCCTGGCGGGCGCTCTACTGAAATGGTTCAGCTACTCAACCACGGCTTGCCGCGTGCGTAACAAGCTTGGTGTTGAGGTACGCCTCCACAGCCTCGCTGCCGCCTTCCGATCCGTAGCCAGAATCCTTGATGCCGCCGAAGGGGACTTCCGGAAGCGCAAGGCCATTATGGTTGATGGTCAGCATGCCCGCCTGCACCGAACGCGAAAGGATGTCGGCGGTTTCCCCCGACCCGGTGAAGGCATAGGAGGCGAGGCCGTAGGGAAGACGGTTCGCCTCGGAAATAGCCTCCTCGCGGCTGTTGAACTTCGCGACCAGCGCGACCGGCCCGAACGGCTCCTCGTTCATCGCGCGCGCTTCGACCGGCACGTCGGTCAGGACGGTCGGCTCGAAGAAATAGCCCTTGTTGCCGATGCGCTTGCCGCCTGTCGCGAGTTTCGCGCCCTGATGCACCGCGTCCTGAATCAAGGCCTCCATCGCCGGAATGCGCCGCTCATTGGCAAGCGGCCCCATCGTCGTGCCTTCCGCCAGGCCGTCCCCCACCTTGATGCCTTTTGCGATGGAGACGAGCTTGTCGACGAAGCGGTCATGCACGCCTTCCTGGACAAGGAAGCGCGTCGGCGCGACGCAGACCTGGCCGGCATTGCGGAATTTCGCCGCGCTCAAAACCGTAGCGGCGCGATCGATATCCGCATCGTCGAATACGATCGCAGGCGCATGGCCGCCGAGTTCCATCGTGGCGCGCTTCATGTGCTGCCCTGCAAGCGCCGCCAGATGCTTGCCGACGGTAGTGGACCCGGTTAAGGAGATTTTCTGGATAACCGTATGCGGGATTAGATATTCGGATATCTCCGCCGGCACGCCGTAGACCAGATTGATCACGCCCGCCGGCACGCCGGCATCGACATAGGCGCGGACGAGCTCGGCGGGCGAAGCCGGCGTCTCCTCCGGCGCCTTGACAATGATCGAACAGCCCGCGGCAAGCGCGGCCGACAATTTGCGCACGACCTGGTTGATCGGGAAATTCCACGGCGTGAAGGCGGCGACGGGGCCGACCGGCTCCTTCATGACGAGCTGACTGACGCCCGGCTGGCGTGCCGGAACGATGCGGCCATAGACCCGCCGCGCCTCCTCGGCGAACCATTCGATGACGTCGCCTGCCGCAAGCGTCTCGCCGCGGGCCTCGGCAAGCGGCTTACCCTGTTCAAGCGTCATCAGGCGGGCGATGTCGCCGGCGCGCTCGCGCATCAAATGGGCAGCCTTGCGCATGATGCCGGAGCGTTCATAGGCCGACATCCTGCGCCATATCTCGAAACCGCGGGCGGCCGCCGCGAGCGCCGCGTCGAGATCGGCGCGATCGGCGTGGGCGACCGTGCCGATGCGCTCCTCAGTCGCCGGATTGAGTACGGGAATGGCGCGGCCGGAGGAGGCTGGACGCCAGGCGCCGTCGATATGGAGAAGAGTATCCGGATACATTTTCTTTCCTTGCTTATGACGGGTGGCAGGCATCCGAGGATGCGCACCCCATGATGATGATCCTTGCGCCGACGCAACGCGGCGCGAACGCCAGCCCCATATTGGCATATGAGGAGGCAGCGTCCACCTCCCGGCCAAAAAGATTGGCTCTCCTTGGGCCAGTCTTGCTATCGCCCGGCCTCAACTCTCGTCAGACGATGATTTGCAGACGTCGATCCATTCGGCCCCGGTCAGCTCCGCCAGAAGGAGCGGCGTGAGGCGAACCGCCGCATTGGTCGCACCGGCGGCGGGTACGACCTCGTCGAAGGCCTTCAGCGTGAGATCGCAATAGATCGGCAGCGGACGCGGCAGGCCGAAGGGGCAAACGCCCCCGACCGGATGGCTGGTCGCCTCCTTCACTTCTTCCGCATCGAGCATTCTGGGCTTCGCGCCGAACCTGTCCTTGAACTTGCGATTGTCGAGCCGGGCGGTGCCGCTCGCCACGACCAGCATCGTCTCCTCGCCGGCACGCAGGCAGATCGTCTTGGCGATCTGTTCGGGCAACACGCCGTGGGCTTCGGCGGCAAGCGCCACGGTCGCCGAACTCGCCTCGGTTACGAGAACGGGAATTTCGGGAGCATGGACGGTGAAAAAGGCGCGGACGGATTCGAGAGACATGGCGTTCGAGTAACGCGCCGCGTTCGATCTGGCAATTCGCAGGGCGGAAATTCCCAATCCGGGTTCGCTGCCGTCTCATTTCATCGAAAAGACGCTCCGCTTGGTTGGTCGATCGCGGTTTCGGTTGAAAGCGCCCTCCCGTCCCACAAAAGCAAACAGGCCGTTCTTCGCAAAGATTTGACGCTTGGCCGATTGAGCGTTGAAGCATCGCGGCAGATCGTCTATGAAGCTCAGGCTCTGCGGATCGCCGCGAGCGGAGCGGTTTCGCTTCGATGCACCCGTAGCTCAGCTGGATAGAGCGCTGCCCTCCGAAGGCAGAGGTCGTGAGTTCGAATCTCGCCGGGTGCGCCAA
>JBQCEL010000053.1:0-10589 GCA_051960255.1 Rhizobiaceae bacterium | reverse complement strand
TAATCGGCCAAGAGCTTTTCGTTTTCGGCGAGGGGAGTCCGGGTCCTGGCCGACAGGACCAGTTCCGCCGGTTCATACAGCGTGACGCCGGAAAGACCGTAAAGATCGAGCATGTGCGCGGCCTGGGCCGCGCGCCCGATGCCGCGCTTCGAACCATGGCCAACGATCTCGATCGGTTGTTCGTCGGTAACGGCGCCCAGGATGGCAGCGAGAATGTCGTCGGAGGTAGCGGCGGTGAAGAGAGTCACGCCGGCACACCGATGTCGCGAGCGGAAATCCCAATCTGATTCAGTTTCCTGACGGCGGCGCGGTCGAACGAGACGAAAGTATCCGCGCCCATTGCCATGCCGGAACTCGCGATGACCCCATCGGCAAAATCACCGTTATCCGCGAGCATATGGAGACCGGCATCGACCGCCGTTCGGTCCGTAACAACGTTGGAGGGATTCGTCACCGCGCGGACCGCGATATCAAGGTCGTCGGAGGTGAAGCCATAAAATCTGCGCAGCACCCAGACGAATTCGCAAAGGGATGGCAACGGAATTATGACTTGCTCTGCGGCGGCCAGAAAATCGAACGCGATCCGCGCTTGCCTGTCATCATCCCGCGCCACAATACGCACAAGAAGATTTGTGTCCGCTGTCACCTTCACTTCAGGCCAGCCCAGCCATCGGCGATCGCCTGATTCATTTCCTCAATCGTCGCCACCTTGTCGGTCTTGCCGGCCAAAATCCCATAGGCTTCTGCCCAACTGCCCTTCCGTGGCTTGGCCTTCACCATCAACTGACCTTTCGGCATCGTATCGATTTCCACCTTGTCGCCCGGTTTCACGCCAAGATGCTGCAGAAGCTCCTTCTTGAGCGTCACTTGGCCTTTGGCGGTTATAGTTAGCGTTGTCATGGCGAATATCCTTTGAGCACATTCAAAAGTAAGGCAATATTACCTTACTTTCAACTGCTCAAAACCTCGGAATATCTGGAAAAGCCATCTTTCCCTGATGGATGTGCATGCGGCCGAGTTCGGCGCAGCGGCGCAATTGCGGGAAGACCTTGCCTGGATTGAGCAGATGCTCGGAATCGAAGGCGCATTTGACCCGCATCTGCTGGTCGAGATCGGTCTCGTTGAACATTTCCGGCATCAGGTCACGCTTTTCGACGCCGACGCCATGCTCGCCGGTCAGGACGCCGCCGACCTGCACGCAAAGGCGCAGAATGTCGGCGCCGAAGGCTTCCGCCTTCTCCAGTTCGCCCGGATTATTGGCGTCATAGAGGATGAGCGGATGGAGATTGCCGTCGCCGGCATGGAAGACGTTCGCGACGCGAAGGCCATATTGTTCAGAGAGTTCACGCATGCCCTGGAGCACGTGCGGCAATTGCTTGCGCGGTATGGTGCCGTCCATGCAGTAATAATCGGGCGAGATGCGTCCGACAGCAGGGAAGGCGGCCTTGCGGCCGGCCCAGAAGGCAAGCCTTTCCTCCTCCGATTGCGAGATGCGGCAGGTGAGGGAGCCGTTCCGTTTCGCAATCTCTTCCACCAAGTTGATCAGATGGTCGATCTCGGCCTGACAGCCGTCGAGTTCGACGATCAGCAGCGCCTCGACGTCGAGCGGATAGCCGGCATGGACGAAATCCTCCGCCGCGCGGATCGCCGGGCCGTCCATCATCTCCATACCGCCCGGGATGATGCCGGCGGCGATGATGTCGGCGACGCACTGCCCCGCTTCCTCGCTCGATGGAAAGCCGATCAGCAGCGCACGCGCCATATCGGGCTTCTTCAGCAAGCGCACCGTCACTTCGGTAACGACGCCGAGCAGCCCTTCCGAGCCGGTCATGATACCGAGCAAATCATAGCCTTCGGCGTCGAGATGCTTGCCGCCGAGGCGGATCACGTCGCCATTCATCAGCACCATCTCGATGCCGAGAACATTGTTGGCGGTCAGCCCGTATTTCAGGCAATGCACGCCGCCGGAATTTTCCGCGACATTGCCGCCGATCGAGCAGGCGATCTGCGAGGAAGGGTCCGGCGCGTAGTAGAAGCCGTCCTCCTGGACGGCCGTGGTGATGCCGAGATTGGTGACGCCCGGCTGCACGATTGCGACGCGGTTCGGATAATCGATTTCAAGGATACGGTTGAAACGGCTCATGACCAGCAGCACGGCGTCTTCGAGCGGCAGAGCGCCGCCAGAAAGCGAGGTGCCGGAGCCGCGCGGCACCAATCTGATGTTGTGCTTGCTGCAATATTTCAGTACGCGCGAGACCTGCTCGACCGTTTCAGGCAGCACGACAACCAGCGGCAGCTGCCTGTAGGCGGTCAGTCCGTCGCTTTCAAAGGCGCGCATCTCGTTGGTCGTCTCGACGACGCCTTCGCCGGGCACGATCCCGCGCAAATCGGCGACGATCTCCGCGCGACGCGAAAGCGTCTTCTCGTTGGCCTCGGGCATGACCAGTCCGGACACGAAACATTCCCTCCATCGTGGTAAATGTACTTTACCAGTTGGCGGATTGCTTTGCAAACAGGCAGCCGTCGCTATCGTCGGCGGGGGCGCGCTATTTCCTTGCAGTAACGGTTTGCGCCGGATCATCGCCGTGTCGGCTTCTGATGTGCCGGACGAGCAGCCACACCGCGAGGACTACCAAAGGCACGGAAATGGCCGTCACGCTTTCGGGTTCGGCGCCGAACATATGCGTTCCCTTTACGATATCGCCGATCAGCGCCACGACGTAATAAGAGACGGCGGCGACGGAGAGCCCTTCGACGGTGTGCTGGAGCCGAAGCTGGACGCGGGCGCGCTCGTTCATCGAGGCAAGCAGGTCGCGGTTCTGCCGCTCGACCTCGACATCGACCCATGTCCGCAGCAATGTCACCGCCCGCGTCAGCTTGCGCGAGAGGTTCGCCTGCCGCTCCTCCACGGAACGGCATGTGCGCATCGCCGGGGCGACGCGGCGCTGCAGGAACGCAGCCCATGTGTCATAGCCTGCAACGGTCGCTTCGCCGAGCGCTCGCAGACGTTCCTCGACGATGCCATCGTAGGCGCGGCTGGCGCCGAAACGGTAGAGGCTCGCGGCTGCGTCCGCTTCCAGTTCCGCTGCAAGCTCGGTCAGGTCTCCGAGCAGCGCCTCGCTGTCGCGACGCTCTGATTTGCGCATCTCGGCCGTCAGTTGCGCCAGTTGGTCCTCCATGCGTCGCAGTCGAGCCGAAAGCGCTTGTGCCAGGGGCAGCCCGAGCATGGCGAGGGTGCGGTACGTTTCGATCTCGATCAATTGCTGGGAAAGCGCGCCTCGGCGGGAAGGCGAAAGGCCCCCGTCAAGGACGAGGATATTTGTCAGACCGTCGCCATTCTGCCGGAAATCCGTGATGATGGCGGCTTTGCCATTCTCCACCAGCGAATAGCACAGGCTTTCCGGATCGAAGGCCGCGATGAGCTTTTCGGTTTGCTGGGTCCATTTGCGAATTTGGAGGCGAATGCCGGATATCACCGCCCCCGGCGGGCTGAAGCCGTTGCCGAAAGGAAGGCTTTCCTGCGCCCCTCGCGCATTGAGCGGCCCTTCCCAGAGATATGTCGAAAATTCGGCGTGCCGTTCCCAGCGCAGCGTGCCGCTGCCCCATTTCATTGCATGATGGCGCGCTTGCTGTTCCGGCGGGGCGACGCCCAGCCGGCGCGACAGTTCGGCGAGCACGGCATTGTCGACAACCGATCCGCCTTCCGTCATGAAGGAGAGCTGTATGAGGACACGCGGCGCTTCGACAAGGGGGTAAGGACGCGCGTGGACCTCGCCCAGGGCGCCGGGGCGGCCGCCATGCGCCGGAAATCCCATGACGGTTCCGGTCAGCGACAAGGTAAAATCAAGTTTTGGCGGTTTGGCGGTCATCGCCCCCTCCATGGCCGCGAGTGCGGAATCCCATGACGTTAGGGAATACATGTTGCCATCAGCGGCAATCTTGCAACCGCCGAAATGCGACCCGAATTGCGGCTTCGCAACGCAGGGAAGGCCTTCAATTGGATAAATGATTTGACCAGTTGTGCGCCTTGCCTCTATTGTTAACCAACCGGTGTCATGGACAAGCTATTCTCCAAGATCGAACATTCGCGCACGGCGGACGAGGTTGTCGCGCAAATCGAGGCGCTGATTCTCGAAGGGGTGTTGCGCGTCAACGACCGGCTGCCGGGTGAGCGGGAACTGGCGCGGCAGTTCGATATTTCCCGACCCATTCTTCGCGACGCATTGAAGATGCTCGAAGCGCGCGGTCTTCTTGTTACGCGCCATGGCGGCGGCACTCATGTGGCGGATGTCATCGGCGAAATCTTCGCCGCACCTGTCCTCGACATCATCGTCGCGCATCCCAAGGCTGTCGCCGACTATTTTGAATATCGCCGCGAGATAGAAGGAACGGCATCGGAATATGCCGCGCGCCGGGCGACGAGAGACGACAAGGCGCTTCTCGACCGCATCCTGGAGCGGATGGAAAAGGCGCATCTCGCCGCCGATCCGGACGCGGAGACGGCGATCGATGTCGAGTTTCACAATGCGGTCGGAGAGTGCGCGCATAATATCATCCTGCTTCACACGCTGCGCTCCTGCTATCGGTTGCTGTCGTCGGGCGTATTCAAGGCGCGGGGGATGATCTATCACCTGCCAGGCGTCAGGGATGCGATCCTGGAGCAGCATCGCGCCATCCATGCCGCCATTGCTAAGGGCGACCCGGCGGAGGCAAGATCGGTGGCGGAGGCGCATATCGATTTCGTCTGGAATGCAATGGCGGAAGCGGAACGCGCCGACGAATGGCAGCGCGTGGCGCGGCTCAGGCTGACTCAGAGATTGCAACACAATGAAAACAAGAGGACGCGAACCAATGCCGTTTGATGATATGATTTCAGGATGGGGCGCGTGAACGACCAGACACCTTTCAGGCCGCGGGTCGGGCTTTTCGTCACCTGCCTCGTCGATCTTTTCCGCCCCTCGGTCGGTTTCGCGGCGGTGAAGCTCATCGAGGATTCCGGCTGCACCGTTGAGGTGCCGGCGGCGCAGACCTGCTGCGGTCAGCCGGCCTATAATTCCGGCGACCGCGAGGACACGAAGGCGATCGCCAAAAGCACGATCGAGGCCTTCGAGGAATTCGATTATGTCGTCGCGCCGTCCGGCTCATGCGCGGGGATGCTGAAAAAGCATTATCCGACGCTTTTCAAGGGCGAGTTCGACTGGGAGACGCGCGCCACGGCCTTTTCCGCCAAGGTCTTCGAACTGGTCAGCTTCCTTGTCGATGTGCGCGGCGTGACAAGCGTCGATGCCGGCTTTCACGAGACCATCACCTACCACGATTCCTGCTCCGGCTTGCGCGAACTCGGCATCCGGGCGCAGCCGCGCCAGCTCCTGAAATCCGTCGAGGGATTGAAGCTGACCGAGATGAAGGATTCCGATGTCTGCTGCGGCTTCGGCGGAACCTTTTGCGTCAAATATCCGGACATTTCCAACGCCATCGTCGAGAAGAAGACCGCGCGCATCGAGGAAACGGGTGCTGCGACCCTCGTTGCCGGCGATCTCGGCTGCCTCATGAATATGGCCGGCAAGCTGAAGCGTCAGGGTTCGAAGGTGGAGGCGCGCCACGTCGCCGAAGTGCTCGCCGGTATGGACGACACGCCGCCGATCGGGGGGAGGGGGTGATGGTGAAAAAGTTGCTCATGTTGCCCCTCATCCGCCTGCCGGCACCTTCTCCCCGCAGGCGGGGAGAAGGAAGCGCTCCGACGCTGACGCCCCCCTCGCCCCGCTCGCGGGGAGAGGGTTGGGGTGAGGGGCGGTTCTGCTGGGCGGAGGCATCCCCATGGAAATAACCTCCCCCTCCTTCAAGCAGAATGCGCGCGAGGCGCTGGCCGATCCGCAATTGCAGAAGGCGCTCAACAATGTGCGCACCGGCTTCATCGAAAAGCGGCAGAAAGCCGCCGACGCCCTGCCGGAATTCGATGCGCTGCGCGACAAGGCGCGTGAGATCAAGGACCACACGCTGGCGCATCTCGACCTCTATCTCGACGCCTATGAAAGGCGCGTGAAGGAGGCCGGCGGTATTGTCCATTGGGCCGAGAGCGCCGAAGACGCGCGCGCCATCATCCTCGACATCTGCCGCTCGGCTGGCGCCCGCACCGTAACCAAGGGCAAGTCGATGATCACCGAGGAGATCGGCCTCAACGAATTTCTCGAAAAGGAAGGCGTCAAGCCGATCGAGACCGATCTCGGCGAATACATCATCCAGCTTCGCGGCGAGCATCCGAGCCACATCATCGCGCCGGCCGTGCATCTCAACAAGGAGCAGGTCGAGGCGGATTTCCGCCGCGTGCACGATCATCTGCCGCCGTCGCGCGACCTCTCGGAGCCCGAAGCGTTGCTCGGCGAGGCGCGGCGTGTCCTGCGTTCGGCCTATTTCGCGGCGGATGTCGGCATCACCGGCGCGAATTTTCTTGTGGCGGAAACCGGCACGTCGATCATTGTCACCAATGAGGGCAATGGCGACCTGACGCAGACACTGCCCAAGGTGCATGTCGTGCTGGCATCGATCGAGAAGATTGTGCCGACGCTGGAAGACGTGTCGCAGATCCTGCGGGTGCTGGCGCGTTCGGCGACAGGTCAGGATATGAGCGTCTATACGACGCTCTCCACCGGGCCGCGACGCAAGGGCGACCCCGATGGGCCGGAGGAATACCACGTCGTGCTGCTCGACAATGGCCGCTCGGCGGTGCTCGGCACGGAGTTTCAGGACATGCTGCGCTGCATACGCTGCGGCGCTTGCATGAACCATTGCCCTGTCTATCACGAGATCGGCGGCCATGCCTATGGCTGGGTCTATCCGGGACCGATCGGCGCGGTGGTGACGCCGGCGCTGATCGGCATCGACAAGGCCGGGAACCTGCCGAATGCCTCGACCTTCTGCGGACGCTGCGAGGCGGTCTGCCCGATGCGCATCCCGCTGCCGAAGATGATGCGGCACTGGCGCGAGCGCGAGTTCGAGCGCCGGCTCAATCCCGCGACCTACCGGACCGGACTCGGCCTCTGGGCCTTCTTCGCCAAGCGGCCCAGGCTCTATCGCCTGGCGACATCGATCGGGATTCCCTTTCTGGCGCTCTTCGGCGGCAGAAAACGTCGTTTCCGCTCGCTACCCTTCGCCGGAAGTTGGACGAAGCACCGCGACATGCCGGCTCCCGAAAGCCGCACCTTCCAGCAGCAATGGCGTCAGCGCGAGGCGCGCAAACAGGGAGTGACCTCGTGAGCGGGCGCGAAGCGATCCTCGGGCGCATCCGGCAATCGCTCGGCGCTGGCGCTGACGATACGGCGCGCGCCGCAACTGTGGCGAAAAGGCTGTCGAAGCCGCCGAAAGGCATCATCCCGGCGAGGGGGCAACTCGATGAAAGGGGGCGCGTCGCGCTCTTTTCCACGATGGCGGAGCAGGTTTTCGCCAGCGTGCGCCACGTCAAGGGAGCGGACGACGTCCCAAAGGCGGTGACGGAATATCTCCGCTCGCGCAACCTTCCCTCCTCGGTGCGCATGGGCGGCGATCCGCGGCTTGCCGCGATGCCGTGGCAGAAGCAAAAGGCGCTGCAGGTGAAATCCGGCCCCTCTGACGGCGAGGACGAGGCCGGCGTCAGCCATGCCTTCGGCGCGGTGGCGGAAAGCGGCACGCTTGTGATGACTTCCGGCCCGGAAAATCCGACGACCGTCAACTTCCTGCCCGAACACCATATCGTCATCGTCGATGCCGGCGACATAGACGGCGACCTCGAAACCGTGCTCGCCAAGGTCCGCAAGACTTACGGCAAAAAGCGCATGCCGCGAACGGTCAATCTCATCACCGGGCCGTCGCGCTCGGGCGACATCGAGCAGAAACTGCTTCTCGGCGCGCATGGGCCGCGCGCGGTCCATATTATTATCGTGGGCGGGGCAGAGGGTCCGGGGTGAAAACCGTCCGCTTCAGCGAGGCCTGTGGCCCCGAGGGCCTGCGCCTCTATGCGATCGGCGACGTGCATGGACGGCTCGACCTGCTTGAAGTGATGCATGAACGAATCGCCTCCGATCTCCAAAAAAGACCGGTGGCGGATTTCGGGATCATCCATCTGGGGGACTACACCGATCGGGGATCCGATTCGAAGGGCGTCCTCGATTTTCTGGTCGCGCGATGCGAAAGCGATCCTCGCTTCATCGCCCTGATGGGCAATCATGACGAGGGACTGCTGGAATTCCTCGCCACGGCCGACAGGGACGGCCTCTTCGCCGGCAATGGCGGCGAGGCGACCGCGCGCTCTTATGGCGTGGAGATCGATTTCTCAAGTGACGAGCGCGCGAGGGAGGGACGAGATGCGCTTCTCGACGCAATGCCGGAGGCGCATATTGCCTTCCTGTCGTCGCTGCCGCGCTCGATCGCTTTCGGCGATTTCTTCTTCTGCCACGCAGGTATTCGGCCAGGCGTTCCGCTCGACCGGCAGGATCCAGAGGATCTCACTTGGATTCGCTGGGATTTCCTCGACCATACCGGCCTTTTCGAGAAGGTGATCGTACATGGCCACACACCGGTGGCCCGGCCGGACATCCAGCCGAACCGCATCGATATCGACACGGGAGCGTTCAAGACCGGACGCCTCACCGCTCTCGTCATAGACGGCGGCGAGAAGACGCTGATCGAGGTGTCGGAGGATCAGTGGTAGGAGACGACGCCGTAGCCGTCCACGACGCGATGGTGGGAGGAGGCATCGGCACTGTAGACGCCCACGCCCCAAACGAGCAGGCCGGACAGCATGACGAGAGACAGGAGTGCTGCTTTCACGGGTTTCATCTCTGTTGTGGTTTCCTGTCTTTAGACGATTAGCCTTACCAATCGGTTTCAAAACGCCGCATCGGGAACAAGGTTGCCTGGGCTCGAACTTTTTGCTCCGACGCGGCGGAAGCGGCGCTCATCTAAAGGCGGAGCATGTGGCGCACCAGTGGCAATGCGGCCATCGACAAACGGAAAAACGCGGCCGTGTCCAAAATGCAACGGCGACGCCTACAAGCACCTCACCCATGCCCGCGCGATGGCGAGGCCGGCGGCATCCGCCACCGCCCCGTGCCGTTCCGCGTCCGCCTGGTGGATCGCCCCCCAATCGGGGTGGCGAACCGCGATGACATCGGCAAAGATGTCATTCCATTCGCGCACGAGCTTGCGGTCGGCCTCGAAATGGAACTGGACACCATAGGAGCCACGGCCGATGCGAAAGGCCTGGTTGGGCGCTGCTCCACTCGTCGCCAGACGAACCGCGCCTTCAGGAAGGGTGAATGTATCGTCGTGCCATTCGAAGATTGGAAACCGCGCCGGAAGGCCTCTCGTCAAGGGATCGACCTGGCCCTCATCGGTGAGGGCGACCTCGCACCAGCCGAATTCCGGAGCGGCGCCGATCCGGTTTTCGGCCGCATGGGCGCGGGCGAGAAGTTGCGCGCCGAGGCAGATGCCGAGCACTGCCCGGCCGGATCGGCCGAAGGCCCGCATCTGTTGGAGCAGGGCCGGAAAATAGGGGCTTCCGCTATCATCGAGCGCGTTCTGCTCGCCGCCGAGGACGATCAGGCCGTCATAAAGGCCGGTATCGGCGGGGATCGGCTCGCCCTCATGGGCTTTCACGATATCGACCGCCACTCCCGCTTCATCGAGCGCTACAGCCATCTGGCCAAGCCCAGTCGCCGCGAAATTCTGGATTGTCAGGACGCGCATCAGGTCATGGCCCGGTAGGTCAAAGATAATGCTATCGTCCCGATATCATGAGGGAAGCGCGATAGCCATCGGGCGCGAATGAGAGAGGGGGCCATGCCGCTACAGAACCGGGTCGATCCGTTCGGGGAAATCCATGCCGTCGAGGCGCGCGGCATGTTCACCGGCAATCGCGGCGTCATCCACGATCCGGCGACGAAGACGCTGCTCGAACGGCGCTGGTCGACGAAGGCTTGGCTGATCTGTACGTGCGAGTACAAGGGCCGTCATCGCGAGGTGATGGGCCGCAACACCTCTTCCGGCAATGCCGGCTGGACGGAACTCTTTTTTCTCGACGAAGTGACGGCGCTGGCCGCCGGCCATCGGCCCTGCTTCTATTGCCAACGCGAGCGGGCAAAGGAATTCGCCCACTGCTATGGCGAAGCCTTCGGCAAGGCCGACGCGAAGGCGATCGAGATCGACGAAAGGCTGCATCGCGAGAGGCTGGCCTCTGGCGCCACCTTTCCCGGAAGGCCTTCGATGATGGAAGCTGACAGGACCGCGTTCGACGCCTTGCCGGACGGGGTCATGCTTTTCCAGCGAGAAAAGACGTTCGCCAAGCGCGACGGCGAATTGCGCGCCTGGACATTCCGGGGCTGGGCCGACGCATGGGATTTTTACGACCTTGCCATGTCCGATGTCTGGCTGCTCACGCCGCCGACCACGGTCGAAATCCTGAAACGGGGCTATCGGCCCGTCTGGCATCCGAGCATCATGAGGGGCTGATACGCTGCCTCAGGAATCGGATCGTCCGTGCTCCCTTGACGGCTGAAAGGGAGTGCCGCATTCCAACCCCATGCGCGCGAATTACAGGATGCAGCGGCTTTTCGTGC
>JBQCEL010000052.1:0-9367 GCA_051960255.1 Rhizobiaceae bacterium | reverse complement strand
GGCAACATGCAGTTCGACGAATATACATGGTATCTCGGCTGGAATCCGCCGGGGCCGAAGACGCCGACGCCGACCTATTACCGCTCGGCCATCAAGAGCCTGCGCGCCTTCAACAAGCGGCTTGCCGCGTGCCAGGTGACGTTCGACGCGCGCGCCGACAATCTCATCCAGTTCATCGACCGCATCGCCAACGATATTGGCTCGACCTCGGCCATCCTGAAGGACCGCGCCGAGAATCACCACAATGGCTGGTTCGACTTCCGCGCCGATGACCGGTTCTGGTTCGCCTATGGCCAGCTCTATGGCTATTACGGCCTGCTCGCGGCGGCGCAGGCGGATTTCGACGATGTTCTCAAGGAAAAGAAGCTGACGCCCTTGTGGGACAATATGCTGGCGCAGTTTCGCTCGGCGCTCCGGATCCAGCCCTTTATCGTCGCCAATGGGCGCGAGGATGGCTGGATCGTTCCCTCGCATCTGACAACGATGGGGTTCTATGTGCTGCGGGTTCGGTCGAACCTGGTGGATATCATGTCGGTGTTGCGGCAATAATGGCAATCGGCAGATCGGCAATCGGCAGTAGGGAATTGCCTGAACGTAAGCGGTAGCCCCTTCGCATCCGACTGCCGACTGCCTATTGCCTATTGCCGATTGCCGTTCCTCCCTGTCGCAATCCATGCATTGGGCGGCTGTTTTGGAACGGCGGCGTTTGCCGCTATAAGGCTTCTATGCGCGACCGAACGGGGCGTAGCGAAGGCGGCGTCCTGCCGTCTGATCCAAATCGAGGGAACCGTCATGGCTGAAGTGAAATCGGACATCGAAATCGCGCGCGCGGCGAAAAAGAAGCCGATCATGGAGATCGGCGCGAAGCTCGGCATTCCCGCCGAGCATCTCCTGCCCTACGGCCATGACAAGGCAAAAGTATCCGCCGAGTTCATCAAATCAGTCCAAGGCAACAAGAACGGAAAGCTGATCCTCGTCACCGCGATCAACCCGACGCCGGCGGGCGAGGGCAAGACGACCACGACGGTCGGCCTTGGCGACGGGCTGAACCGTATCGGCAAGAAGGCGGTGATCTGTATCCGCGAGGCTTCGCTCGGGCCGAATTTCGGCATGAAGGGCGGCGCCGCTGGCGGCGGCTATGCGCAGATCGTGCCGATGGAGGACATGAACCTCCATTTCACCGGCGATTTCCACGCCATCACCACGGCGCACAATCTCCTTTCGGCAATGATCGACAACCATATCTATTGGGGCAACGAACTCGGTATCGATACCCGCCGGGTGACGTGGCGGCGCGTCATGGACATGAACGACCGGGCGCTGCGCCAGATCGTCTGCTCACTCGGCGGCGTCGCCAACGGCTACCCGCGCGAGGCCGGTTTCGACATTACGGTGGCTTCGGAGGTGATGGCGATCCTCTGCCTGTCGAAGGACCTCAAGGACTTGCAGAAACGCCTCGGCGATATCATCGTCGCCTATCGCCGTGACAAGAGCCCGGTCTATTGCCGCGACCTCAAGGCGGACGGCGCCATGGCTGTCCTGCTCAAGGACGCGATGCAGCCGAACCTGGTGCAGACGCTGGAAAACAACCCCGCCTTCGTCCATGGCGGTCCCTTCGCCAATATCGCCCATGGCTGTAATTCGGTGATGGCCACCACGACGGCGTTGAAGCTCGCCGATTATGTCGTGACGGAGGCCGGCTTCGGCGCCGATCTCGGCGCGGAAAAGTTCTTCGACATCAAATGCCGCAAGGCCGGCCTGAAACCGGCAGTCGCCGTGATCGTCGCGACCGTACGCGCCATGAAGATGAATGGCGGCGTCAAGAAGGAAGATCTGGGCCAGGAGAATGTCGAGGCGGTAAAGAAGGGCGCTCCCAATCTCGGCCGGCATATCGAAAATGTGCGACAGTTCGGCGTGCCGGCGGTGGTCGCCATCAATCATTTCCATTCCGATACCGAAGCGGAAATCCAGGCGCTGAAAGACTACGTCGCCTCGATGGGAGAGGAAGCGATCCTCTGCCGCCATTGGGCGGAGGGATCGAAGGGGACGGAGGAACTGGCGAGGAAGGTGGCCACGCTTGCGGAGTCCGACGCCTCGCAATTCGCGCCGCTTTATCCCGACGACATGCCGCTCTTCGACAAGATCGACACGATCGTGAAACGCATCTATCGCGGTTCCGAGGCGATTGCCGACAAGAGCGTGCGCGACCAGCTGCATCAATGGGAGCAGGCCGGTTATGGCAATCTGCCGGTCTGCATGGCCAAGACCCAATATTCCTTCTCGACCGATCCGAACCTGCGTGGCGCGCCGACCGGCCATGTCGTGCCAGTGCGCGAGGTTCGGTTGTCGGCCGGCGCCGGCTTCGTGGTGGCGATCTGCGGTGAGATCATGACCATGCCTGGCCTGCCGAGCCGGCCTTCCTCGGAGAAGATATTCCTCAACGAGGATGGCCTGATTGAAGGGTTAAGCTGAGCCGGCTGTCAATTTGCGGCAGGCGTTTGGTCGGTCTTCGGCTTTCTACCGGTGGTGTAAGTGGCGGCCCGGAAACGATCTTTCGTTCCGGGCTCGTTCTCTTTTGCCCGCGTGAAACCCCGGCTATGTCACAAATTAGACACATTTTTGGCGCGGGAACGCCGTAATTGGAAAACATGGTCTCGCTGCGTCGCGAAAGCTGCGTCAGGTCAACGCTTTCAGGCGTGAAGAATTAAAGGATGCCATCGGTATGCGGGCTACGGGGAGCCGGTAGGGCATCTATCCGTGGAGTGTGACTATTGACAATCCGCCCGAGGCTCAAGGCCGATGCGCCAGACGATTTGGATTCAGATGAGGAGTTCCGATCGGGCGCACCAGTGAAACCGGCCGCCAACCCAGCCGCCAAGATCGGTTCCAACGAAAATAATCCCCAAATTCCCGCTTGGCTCTCCAGCGGCCACCGTCCGGTTCAGCCGGGAGCCCCAGCCAATGGGAACGGCCCTAAAGGCGCTGTGGCGTCCGCCCGGAGCATCGAGAAAAGGGCAGGGCGTGATTGGCAGTATGATTGGGAGGCCGCCGCTCCCGCATCGCCGGCGCCCGACGGAAAGCAACGCCGGCGGATTTTCCTGCCGCGCAACTCCGCCGCACCGGTGCGCCGAGGGCGGCCGATCGCGCGTCGCTTGATCCTTTCCGCCGCCTGTCTGGCGATCGTCGCCGCGATTGGCGGAGGCTTTTTGCTTCTTTCCGGCCACGGATTCAAGCAAACCGCTCCGGTGGTAGCGCAGGTCAAGCAGAAGAAGGCGCCCGCAATTGCCGAAGGGACCGCGGCCAAACCTGCGGAAGTGCGGCAGGCAAACGGTAACTCCGCGGAGGCCGGTTCGCCGAAAGCGGCGGCAGCAACCGCGCCCACAGGTGTGAATGAAGCGCAGAAAGCGGCGGCGCTCCCGGCAAGGAAGGCCGCGGCAACGGTCGCCCAGCTTCCCTCTCCAGAAAGCGCGCGTTGGGCGCCCAATGTGGTTCCACCCGACCGGGCCTTGTCCAACGCGCATGGCGGAAAACCGCAATCGATGACGGCTTTCGCGCCGGCCGCCGGCGCCGCAAAGCCAGCATCGGACATCAAGCCTGCCTCCGATGCGAAGCCTGACGCGGTGGTGAAATCCGCTGCGCTCACGCCGGCGCCAAAGGCTGACGATGCTGAAACGAGCAGCATTCCTGCCGATACGGACACCGCCGGAAAGGCGAGCCCGGCGGCGAAAGAGGCCGCTCCCGAAGGTGCGAGCAAGCCGATCGAGACGGGTGGCCGCCGCGCCGTCGTCACGACGGCGGTCAAGCTTCACGCCAGTGCGGAAAACCATTCCCGTGTGTTGGCTGTGGTGCCAGCCAAGGCGTCGGTCGAGCTGTTCAGCTGCGATCAATGGTGCAAGATCGCTTACGACGGCCATGAAGGCTTCATCTACAAGGAATTCGTGAGGCGCTCAGGCCACGTGCATTCGCCCGCCGCGACCCATCGCGCTCCGGCGGAACGGAGCAAGGTCGCGAGCACGGATTCCGGGAAGATCATCGGCGGCGCCGTTGTGGACAATGGCGGCTCGACAGCGGCAAAGCCGGCGGCAACTCCAACGGCGGCTTCCCAACCGGCACAGCCGGCGGCCACACAGACGGCCGCGCCTCCGCAGACGATGGGCCATGACAGGCACTGATCGACCGGCAGATATTCTTCCGTCTTGAAGCGAACATCCTGAAAAAGAATCGGCGCGGAAATGTCCCGCGCCGATTTCGCCTATGCCATATTGGATGACGGAAGGCCGCTACGTTCCGCTCGCCTTGGCGAGGACGCGGTTGGCGGCCGAGACCACCGCTTCGAGCGAGGCGCCGACGATGTTGGTGTTGATGCCCGCGCCGAAAATACGGCCGTCCGGATATTCCATCTCGACATAGGAGACCGCCGCGGCGTTGGAGCCGCGCTGGAGCGAGTGTTCGGAATAATCGGCGACCGACATCTCAATCCCGATATGACGCGAAAGCGCGTCGACGAAGCCGTCGATCGGCCCGGTGCCGCTTCCGGTGATCGTCATCTCCTTGCCGCCGTCGATGATCATCGCCTCGACCATGCGCCGCCCCTTGACCTCGGTGTCGGGAAAGGTGCGGTGCTCGATGAATTTGAGGCGGCCGCCGGGCTGGTCGATATAGGTCTCGATGAAGCGGTCGTGGATACGCTTGGAGGGAAGTTCCTTGCCTTCCGCGTCCGTTATCGCCTGGATGTCCTCGCGGAACTCAACCTGGAGGCCGCGCGGCAGGTTCAGCCCGTAATCGGCCTGCAGGATATAGGCGATGCCGCCCTTGCCGGATTGCGAATTGATGCGGATGATCGCCTCGTAGGAGCGGCCGACATCCTTGGGATCGATCGGCAGATAGGGCACCTCCCACAACGGACTGTTCGCCTTCCGCGCCGCCTTCATGCCCTTGTTGATCGCATCCTGATGCGAGCCGGAGAAAGCGGTATAGACGAGTTCGCCGACATAGGGGTGCCGCTCGGGGATCCTGAGCTGGTTTGAATATTCATAGACATCCTTGATGCGGTTGATGTCGGAACAGTCGAGCTCGGGGTCAACGCCCTGTGTGTACATATTGAGCGCCAGCGTCACGATATCGACATTGCCGGTCCGCTCGCCATTGCCGAACAGCGTGCCCTCGACCCGGTCGGCGCCGGCCATCAGCGCCAGTTCCGTCGCCGCGATGCCTTCGCCCCGGTCGTTGTGCGGGTGGAGCGAGACGATCAAATTCTCGCGGTTGTCGAGATTGCGGATCATCCATTCGATGCGGTCGGCATAGATGTTCGGCGTCGACATCTCGACAGTGGAAGGAAGATTGATGATCAGCTTGTTGTCCGGCGTCGGTTTAACGATCTCTGTTACAGCGTTGCAAATCTCGAGCGCCACTTCGAGTTCCGTGCCGGTGAAACTCTCCGGCGAATATTGGAAGCGGTAGCCGCCGCCAGCTTTCGCCGCCATGTCGGTGATCATCTTGGCGGCGTCGGTGGCGATCCGTTTGATGCCGGCGACATCCTTCTCGAACACAACGCGCCGCTGCAATTCGCTGGTGGAATTATAAAAATGGACGATCGGAGCCTTTGCCCCTTCAAGCGACTCGAATGTCCGCTCGATCAGTTCGGGGCGGCATTGCACCAGGACCTGGAGCGAGACGTCGGCGGGGACATTGCCTTCCTCGATGCACCAGCGGGCGAAGTCGAAATCCGTTTGCGAGGCGGACGGGAAACCGACCTCGATCTCCTTGAAGTCCATGTCGAGCAGCAAATGGAACATGCGCGCCTTGCGATCGTGGCCCATCGGATCGATCAGGGCCTGATTACCGTCGCGCAGATCGACGGAGCACCAGACCGGCGCCTTCTCGATGCGGCGGTCGGGCCAGGTGCGGTCCCTCAACCCGACCTCCGGGTAGGGTTGGTATTTGCGCGCGGCGCGGGGCATGCCCTTTGCCGGCGTCATCTTTTCATGCTGGTTCATTGTCTTTCTCCGGCGTCTTCGGCTTCTCTGTACCGGCGCAACGCCCTATCGGCTCTGTGATACAACGGAATGATGAAGGAGCGGCGGGATATTTCGACCGCCGGGCGCCCCTGTCAACGAGCCCGACGGTCGCTGCTAAGGCCGAGGAGAAGAAGCGGGGAGGCGCACACGGTCCCTGCCGCGGAAGCCGCGGTCCGCGAAGCGGATATGGACGGGCGCATGATCATGCAGCAGGTCATACAGGAGCTTCGCGGGAGAGGCAAGATCATCAGATGCGGAGTGGTTTTCCTGTTTGGGCCCTATGCTGGATTATCTGGCCAGAACAGCCATATTAACGCCACGGCCACGGCTATCCAGACCGCAATGATGAATGCAAGACCGGCACGGCTGCCTGGCTTTGATCGGCGATCGGCTTCAGCCCGAAACTCCGTCATCAGTTCGATGGGAATCAATTTTGCGGCGAGCATGATGCCCAGCGGTATGATCAGCAGATCGTCCAGATAGCCAAGGACCGGGATGAAGTCCGGGATCAAATCTATGGGACTGAGGGCATAGGCGGCAACCGCGCCGGCAACGGCCTTTGCATACCAAGGCACACGCGGATCACGGGCGGCAAGCCAAAGCGCCATTACGTCGCGTTTGATCGCGCGTGCCCATCGCTTTGCTGCGTCCAGGAGTCTCAGGCGGAAACTCGTCTTTTGAGGTCCCAGGGGACCGCGGCTCAAGAGCAAGGGAGCCATTATATAAGCGCTTCCGCCGATTTCAAACCGAGGCCGGCCCGAAGGCGAAAGCCCTTCCGCTTCTGGTGTAAGCGTTTCCCGGCAATTACCCGCTTGGGTGGCTGATTGTTGATTTGAGGACCGCGCCGAAGCGGCTATAGAGGCTGCGCAAGAATTCGGAGCGCCCCTTGTTTGTGAAATCAGGGCTTGTGAAATCAGGTACGGCAGCGCCGGCGGACGGGCTGGAGGCGCCCAGGCGCTATTGGGCGTGGGCGACGATCATCGTCACGCTCACGCTTGCCGTGCTGGACGGCACCATCGCCAATGTAGCGCTGCCGACCATAGCGGCCGATTTCCATGCCAGCCCGTCGATCTCCATTTGGATCGTCAACGGCTACCAATTGGCCATCGTCATGACGCTCCTGCCTTTTGCGTCCCTTGGCGAGATCCATGGCTACCGGAAGGTCTATCTTGCAGGCGTCGCTGTCTTCACTATCGCCTCGCTCGGCTGTGTTTTCTCGCGCTCGCTGGAAATGCTCACCGTGGCGCGCATTATCCAGGGATTCGGCGCGGCCGGCCTGATGAGCGTCAACACGGCGCTTCTGCGTTATGTCGTGCCGAAGGAAAAGCTGGGCTCGGCCATCGGCCTCAACGCGCTTGTCGTCGCGGCCGCCTCCACCATCGGTCCGACGCTCGCCGGTTTCATCCTCTCCGTGCTCGACTGGCCGTGGCTCTTCGCCATCAACCTGCCGCTTGGAATCCTTGCCGTCGCCATGGGCTGGCGCAGCCTGCCCGATAGCGACCTCGCCGACAGGCGCTTCGATCTCATCAGCGCGACGCTGAGCGCGGTCACAATCGGGCTTGTCATTACCACGATCGACAGTATCGGACATGAAATGTCGGCCTTGGCGGTCGCCGCGCAGGCGTTCTTCTGCGTCGTGGCCGCCGTGCTTCTGGTGCGTCGCGAATTGGGTGTCCCACGGCCTTTGCTGCCGCTCGATCTTTTGAGAATCCCGGTTTTCACGCTGTCGATCGCGACGTCGATTGCCTCCTTCACCGCGCAAATCCTCGCCTATGTGTCGCTGCCGTTCACCTTCCAGACAATATTCGGCTTTCCGCCGGTCGATGTCGGCCTGCTGATGATGCCCTGGCCGCTTGCCGTCGGGATCGCGGCGCCCATATCGGGCAGGCTCTCGGATCGCTATTCTCCGGGAATATTGGGAGGGATCGGCCTCATCATGCTGACCGCCGGACTGCTGCTCCTCGGCATGCTTCCAGCCCATCCGGCCCCGGCCGATATCGTCTGGCGCATGGTCTTGTGCGGCGCAGGGTTCGGCCTGTTCCAGACGCCCAACAACCGCACCATGATCACCGCCGCTCCGAAAGTCAGGAGCGGCGCGGCGAGCGGCATGCTGGGAACGGCGCGATTGACCGGGCAATCGGTCGGCGCGGCGCTCGTGGCGCTGCTTCTCGGACGGCTGGGCATCCATGGCGCGATCGGGGCGCTCTATCTTGGCGCGGTCTTCGCCCTCGTCGCGGCGGTCATCAGCTTTTCGCGTACGGGCCGCTTCACGCCCCAGCTTACCTAATGAGAAAGTGATTCAACGTCTTCGCGGATTGAGTCACATTATTTCCGTAAGCGGCTGGTTTTGCGGGCTCAGGCGAAAGGAACGGCCGCCGTTCCGCGCGGAAGCTTTGCCTCGTCGTCGGGCTCGACATGGATAACGACGCGCACGCTCTGGATTTCGGCCTTCAGGGCGTCCTCGATACGGTCGCAGATGCGGTGGCTTTCGCCGACGCTCATTTCGGCGTCGACCACGAGATGGAATTCGATGAAGGTGGCGCGACCGGCGATGCGCGTCTTCAGGTCGTGAACCTCTATCGCGCCGCCGGCATTGGCGGAGATGATGTCCCTGATGCGCATGGTGCGGTCGGGATCGACGCCGACATCCATCAGCCCCTGGACCGACGAGCCGATCACGCGCCAGCCCTGCCACAGGATATTGACGGCGACGACGATGGCGAGAAGCGGATCGAGGATGCGCCATCCGGTCGCGATGGCCGCGATCAGACCGGCGATGACGCCGGCCGAGGTGAAGACGTCCGTCATGATGTGACGCCCGTCCGCCTCCAGCGCCGGTGATCTGGCGATCGTTCCCTGCCTGATCAGCACGAGCGCCCACAGGGCGTTGACGACGCCGGCTATGGCATTGATCGCGAGACCGGGCCAGGGCCGCTCGAGCGGATGCGGCGTTTCGAGGGCGAAGAACGCTTCGCGGCAGATGAGCAGCGCGGCGACGATGATCATCGCCCCTTCGACGACGGCGGAGAAATATTCCGCCTTGTGATGACCGAAGGGATGGTTTTCGTCGGCGGGCAAATAGCTGACCCGGATCGCCCAAAGGGCGATCGCCGAAGCGATGACGTTGACGATCGATTCCAGCGCATCCGAATATAACGCCACCGAACCGGTGATCCACCAGGCGACGAATTTCAGCGCCATGACGGCGAGCGCCACCGGGATGGACCAGGCGGCAAGCGTCGCGGCGCGGGAGGGGGACGGCATGGCGTTTACCCTCCCCCTTGCGGGGAGGGTGGCTCCGCACAACGGGGCGGGGTGGGGATGGAGGCGATCTCGCGAAACCTTCCCGA
>JBQCEL010000051.1:0-6952 GCA_051960255.1 Rhizobiaceae bacterium | reverse complement strand
GACGCGCGTGGCGCGCGAGGTGGGCACCGAGGGCAAGCTCGGCGGCCAGGCGCAGGTGAAGGGCGTCGCCGGCACGTGGAAGGACCTGACTGACACCGTCAACTCGATGGCGCAGAACCTCACCGGGCAGGTGCGCAACATCGCCGAAGTCACGACCGCGGTCGCCAGGGGCGACTTGTCGAAGAAGATCACCGTCGACGTGAAGGGCGAGATCCTGGAGCTGAAATCGACCATCAACACGATGGTCGATCAGCTGAACTCCTTCGCCGGCGAGGTGACGCGCGTCGCTCGCGAAGTCGGCACCGAGGGCAAGCTCGGCGGGCAGGCGCAGGTGGGAGGCGTCGCGGGCACGTGGAAGGACCTGACCGACAACGTCAATCTCATGGCCACGAACCTGACCAACCAGGTGCGCAACATCGCCGACGTGGTGACGGCTGTCGCGCAGGGCAATCTGAAGCGCAAGCTGACCGTCGACGCAAAGGGCGAGATCGCGGCGCTGGCCGACACCATCAACGGCATGATCGAGACGCTCGCCACCTTCGCCGACCAGGTGACCAATGTCGCCCGCGAAGTGGGCATCGAAGGCAAGCTGGGTGGACAGGCGCGTGTGCCAGGCGCCGCCGGTCTTTGGCGCGACCTGACCGACAATGTGAACCAGTTGGCGGCCAATTTGACCACGCAAGTTCGCGCCATCGCGGAGGTATCCACCGCCGTGACGAAGGGCGACTTGACCCGCTCCATCTCCGTGGAGGCCTCGGGTGAAGTCGCCGCGCTCAAGGACAACATCAACGAGATGATCCGCAACCTCAAGGATCAGACGCTGAAGAATGCCGAGCAGGACTGGCTGAAGACCAACCTTGCCCGCTTCTCGCGCATGCTGCAGGGCGAACGTGACTTGACGACCGTTTCTCGCTTGATCATGTCCGAGCTCGCGCCGCTGGTGAACGCGCAATATGGCGTCTTTTACGTGACCAATCGCGAGGAGGAACAGTTTTACCTGGAACTTGCCGCTTCGTACGGCGCCGAAAGCAGCGCCATGATCCGCCAGAGGATTGAGGCCCGCGAAGGATTGGTCGGACAGGCCGCGGCCGACAAGCGCGTCATCGTGCTGAACAATGTGCCGCCGGATTTCGTCCGCATCGCCTCTGGACTGGGAGAGTCGCGTCCGGCGAGCGTCATCATCCTCCCGGCGCTTTTCGAGGATGATGTGAGGGCGGTGATCGAACTCGCATCCTTCGGAGAATTCAGCGACACACATCAACTGTTCCTGAACCAATTGATGGAGTCGGTCGGCATCGTCCTCAACACGATTGCCGCTACGATGCGCACGGAAGGCCTGCTCAAGCAGTCACAGTTGCTCACCGCGGAATTGCAGGCGGGGCAGGCGGAACTGACCAAGAAGCAGGAGGAACTGCACGCCACCAACGAAGAGCTGCAGGAAAAGGCGCAACTGCTGGAGAATGAAAAGAAACAGGTCGAGAAAAAGAATCTCGAGATCGAAATGGCGCGCAGGGCGCTCGAGGAAAAGGCGGAGCAGCTTGCGCTGACGTCGAAATACAAGTCGGAGTTCCTGGCCAATATGAGCCATGAGCTCAGGACGCCGCTGAATTCGCTGCTCATCCTTTCCAAGCTCCTGGCCGGCAACCAGCAGGGCAATCTGAACGACAAACAGGTGGAGTTCGCCCGCACTATCAACGCGGCCGGCACCGATCTGCTGAGCTTGATCAACGACATTCTCGATTTGTCGAAAATCGAATCCGGAACCGTCTCCATCGACATCAATGAAATGCCGATGGCGCATCTCAAGCAGCATATGGAGCGGACTTTTCGCCAACTGGCCGTCGACAAGGGGCTGCGTTTCACGATCCAGATCGATCAGCGCGTTCCCGAAGCGATACGAACGGACGAGAAGCGACTCCAGCAAGTCGTTCTCAACCTGCTGTCGAACGCATTCAAATTTACCTCGCAGGGCGAGGTAAAGCTGCATGTGAGTGTTTTCAGCCGGCGTCCGCACGAGGCGGCGCGCCGCCGTGGCCAAGCCTTGGCGATCGCCGTCACCGATACAGGCATCGGTATACCGGCCGAGAAGCAGAAGCTGATCTTCGAAGCGTTTCAGCAAGCAGACGGCACGACGAGCCGGAAATATGGCGGCACGGGCCTTGGCCTCTCGATCAGCCGCGAGATCGCCCGCCTGCTGGGTGGCGAACTCAAGGTGGAGAGCGAGCCCGGCAGCGGTTCGACCTTCACGCTCACGATCCCCCTGGACGTCGCCCAGAGCGCGGCAAGCGTGGCCAGCGCCGGGCAGGCGCGAAACGCCGCGCCATCGGACGCGGACGGCTCGGAGAAGGAGGCCGAATTCGCGGACGATCGGGATTCGATTCTGCCCGACGATCGGGTCGTGCTGATCGTCGAGGACGATCCGACTTTCGGTTCTATCCTGCTAAAGCTGGCGCAAAGCGCCGGTCTCAAAGGCGTCCTTTCGACGGCAGGCGCCGGCACCGTGGCGCTGGCGCGGCGCTTCATGCCGGATGCGATCACTCTGGATCTCGGTCTGGCCGACATCGACGGCTGGGTGCTGTTCGACCTGCTCCGCCATGATTCGAAGACGTGCCGGATTCCAATTCATGTCGTCTCGGGCGGCGATAATCTGAACGCGTTGGTCGAGAAGGGCGCGGCAAGCGTCTGGGCGAAGCCGGTCGACCCGGACGAACTCAGCGGCATCTTCACGGACATCCAGTCCCGCGAGCTGCGTGTCCAGCGCAACATCCTGGTTGTGGACAGCCATCCGGATCGCCGCCTCTCGATTGTGGAAGCCGTGCGCGACGGCGCAACGGCGGTCACCGCATTGGGCGCTTTCCCGGCCAATACGGAGGAAAATGAACTCGACAGGTACGATGCGGTGGTGATCGGGCTTGGCGGATCAGCCGAGGAGAAGAAGCAGACGCTTGCGGGCTTCCATGCGACGTCCACCAAGCTTCTCCTGTTCAACGAGGCTGGCGAGACGATCGACAACGCGCTTCTGGCGCACCCGGAACTGCAATCTGCAAGGAGGGTCCACAGCCAGTCCCTCATCGGGCAGGAATTGTCGGCGCTTTTTGAAAACGCGGAAGATGTCGCGCTGCCCGATCAGGAGCCTTTCGGCGCCGACGATCTCGCAGGCGCGCGGGTCCTGATTGTCGACGATGACATCCGCAACATCTATTCGCTGACAAGCGTGCTGGAGACCTACGGCATCGAGGTGCTGCATGCCGAGCGCGGGCAGGACGGCATCGAGATACTTGAGCACACTTCAGACGTCGACGTTGCGCTGATCGACATCATGATGCCCGAGATGGACGGATACGAGACGATGCGGGAGATCAGGCGTCGACCGCAATTGAAGGAGTTGCCGCTCATCTCCGTAACGGCGAAAGCTATGAAGGGCGATCGCGCGAAATGCCTCGAGGCCGGCGCTTCGGATTATATCGCAAAGCCGGTCGATCTGGACCTCCTGCTCGCCTTGCTTCGGGTCTGGGCCGGTCGCGAGCGCGCCCGGCGCGCCGCCGGCGCGGGCAAACCGTCCGTGCTTACGGTGGTCGCATGACGCGTTCCATGGGAAGCCGTCTGCCCACGCCTGCGGAGCCAGCCGTCATGCCCGTGGCGACGACGAGCCGAGCGCGGATACTCGCGGTCGACGACGATCAGCGCAATCTGCTCGCCTTGCGAGAGGTGCTCGACCCCGTGGGTGAAGTCGTTTGCGCCGATTCAGGCGAAGAAGCGCTGCGCTGCCTGCTGAAGGAGGATTTCGCCGTTATCCTGCTCGACGTGCTGATGCCTGGCATGGATGGATACGAAACCGCCAGCCTGATCCGGCAGAGGCAACAGTCGAAGCACACCCCGATCATCTTCCTGTCGGCCATCAACAAGGAAGATGCCCATATGCTGCGCGGTTACGACGCGGGCGCGGTAGACTATGTTTTCAAGCCGTTTGACACCCTGATCCTGCGTTCGAAGGTGGCGGTCTTCGTCGACCTTTACGACAAGACACGGGAAATCCAGGAAAAGGCTGCGCGCGAACAGAGTCTGCTGGAGGAAACGCTTCAGGTGCAGGCCGCCAAACTCGAGGCCGAGGATGCGCTTCGGCGGAGCAAGGCGCGACAGGAGACGATCCTGAAAGCGCTGCCGGTGGTGTTCCATTCCCATTCGGCGGATGAACCTTTCGGACCGCTTTTCGTTAGCGGCAGCGTTCAGGCTCTGACCGGTTTCGCGCCCGAACGTTTCGTCTCCGAACCGGATTTCGGACTGAGCAGGGTACACCCCGAGGATCGCGACAAGGTCACGCAGGCGCACCGCACCGCCGCCGCACAGGGCAGCTATAGCTGCGAATATAGATGGCAGGCGGCGGACGGGAACTGGAAGATATTTCTGGACCAGGGGATCGTCGCTCCCGCCGACGGAGATCAGCAGCGAACGCTTTTCGGCACACTTCTCGACGTCACCGAAAGAAGGCAGCTCGAAGAGCAACTGGCGCAGGCGCGCAAAATGGAGACCATCGGTCAGTTGACCGGGGGGATCGCACACGATTTCAACAACCTCCTCGCGTCGATCCTGAGCGGACTGTCTCTGATGGAGAGACAGGTTCAGATGCCCGACAATGCCCGGCAGGTGTTGGAGATGACACGTCACGCCGCAAAGCAGGGCGTGGATCTCATCAACCGGATGCTGGCCTTCTCGCGACGCCAACGGCTGACACCCGCAACCGTGCCGCTGCCGGCCCTTGCGGAGACGCTGGAGAGATTGCTCGTGCCAGTCCTGGGCGGACTGGTCCGGCTGCGATGGAAGGTAGCATCCGACGTCGCCCCGGCGCATGCTGACAAGGCGCAGCTCGAGCTGGCCATCATGAATCTCGTCCTCAACGCCAGAGACGCCATGCCACAAGGCGGCACGGTGACGCTTGGAGCGATGAACAGTCGATCATCCGACGTGTCCTCGCTGGGTCTCGAACCCGGCGAATATGTGGTGATCAGCGTCGAGGACACAGGCGTCGGGATCGCGCCCGAACTCCTCGAAAAAGTAATCGAGCCGTTCTTCACGACAAAAGAGGTTGGTAAGGGTACCGGCCTCGGGTTGAGCACCGTCTACGGTTTCGCTCAGCAATCGAAAGGCAAGCTGCGGATCCAAAGCAATGTGGGACGCGGCACCCGCGTCGAACTCTGGCTGCCGGCTTCCAAAGAATGCGAGGAGCCGGCGCCGGCAAGGACATCTTCAAGTCCGCAAACGCCTTTGCCGGAAAAGAACATGCCAGCGCGGGAGCTTCTGCTCGTCGACGACGGTGCAAGTCTTAGGGAAATCACGGCGGCGATGTTGCGCGAGCGCGGCTTTGCGGTGAGCACCGCCGCGGGAGGAGCCGAAGCGCTCTCCCTTATGGAGCGCGACCCCGATCGTTTCGATCTCATCATTACGGACTTCGCCATGCCATTGGTGTCCGGCTTGGACGTCATCCGCTTCGCGCGCAATCTACGTTCGGATTGGCCGGCGATCATCATCAGCGGCTTTGCCAATGAGGAGGCGATGAAGGATCGCCCGGACGACGTTCCGTTTCTTGGCAAACCCTACTCGGACGAGGCGCTGGTCGAGGCCATATTGGAACTCCTGAACCGCAGCCAGAATCCCACGATTCCTCAAGACGCCAGCTAGAGCCTTCCATGGCCGGCTGGAAACAGAACCGTTTCCAGCCGGCCATGGAGGGCTCTAATGCGCAATGCCCTCAGCGCCGCGCGCCCTTTCGGTTCTTGGCGATCACCGCGGCGATGATGATCGCAAAGGCCAGCAGGCGAAGGAGGTACAATTTGCTTCTCTCCTCCAGCGGCACGTGCGAAAGGGTAAGAAGGCTCTGATTGGCGGCAAGTAGAAGAAAAGCAGCAGCGAAGGCTGCAAAGAGCCGATCCCGGGTCGACTTCCAAAAACGCAGGAAGAACAGGCTCGACACGAGAAATCCCATGGAGATCAGGCCGGACATAAAAGGGTACATGGCCTATTTTGCCTCCCAGATGAGACCGATAAGAAGGGTCACTACGGCGGCCAGGGAAGTGATATAACGCAAGAACCCGAGGTCCACGTCGGCCCAGACTACGATGTCCAGGATGACAACCAAACTGTTCAGCGACAGGAAGGCGAAGCAGAGACCGCTCCATAGCAGCAATCGGGCGCCACTCCGCCAATATCCTCTGAGCAACAACCAGGTACACAAGGCAGCCGCCAACAGACAAAGCACATAAATCGCGACGGGAAGCGCGCCCACCATGGCCTAACCCTTGAGGATCTTGAACGCGTCGGAGAAGGTTCTGAGCTGATCGGAGGCATTGCGCAGGATGATCCGCCTGATCGCCGCGGGTCTTATACGATAGGCTTCCGCCAGTTTGCCGACAAGCTCGTTCTGATCGGCGGACGCAGGTCTGTACTGCACGGAATCATCGACATCCATCACGACAAGGCCGCTGGCGAGCAGCTTGTCGATGCTTTTGCGCACGACCACCTGACTCGATCGCAGATCCGCTACCAGCTCATCTGCCGACCAGAGGCGTTGAGGTTGCTGGCGCAGTGTGAGCAGCAGTTCAAGCGACCACACGGAATCCAGAGCGCCTTCGATGAATTCGATAAGTTCGTCGTCCATCCCGCACCGAGTGTTGTTGTAGACGCCCCCTAACTCGGATCAGCAGGCAAGATAGTTGTACGGGTAGGCGCGCCATCCCGCAACATCAAGTATGACAGGGGCCGGCATTTTGATGTGGGACTCGCCGATCCTCCCAGGAAGCGGCGCTTAGCGTGATACCTGTGGACGAGAATGCTTGTCAGCATGGCGGCGCGGCTATCCTGTAGCGTCTGCTCCGAGACCGTGTGCTTGCCGTCGAAGAGAACCGTGTTGCGGCGATACTGCGCTTGCGCGATGGCGTATTGCGCCTGCGCCGCATTG
>JBQCEL010000050.1:0-4383 GCA_051960255.1 Rhizobiaceae bacterium | reverse complement strand
TCGCCTGGCTGATCGAGCAGCATCTGACCATGTCGATGACGGCGCAGACCAGGGATCTCAACGATCGCAAGACGATCGAGGATTTCGCCGCATTGGTGCAATCGGTGGAGCGGCTGAAGCTGCTCCTCGTTCTCACCGTCTGCGACATAACGGGGGTGGGCCCGGGCGTCTGGAACGGCTGGAAGGGGCAGTTGCTGCGGACGCTCTACTATGAGACCGAACTCCTGCTGACCGGCGGCTTTTCCGAGGCGCCGCGGGCAAAACGCGCGGCGGTCGCGCGCGACGAACTCGCCGCCGCGCTCGCCGACTGGCCGGAAGCCGAACGCAAGCGCTATATCGGCATGCATTACGAGAACTATCTCCTGACTGTCGATCTGGCCGAGCAGAAGCGTCACGCCGCGTTCATCCGCCAGGCGGACGCGGAGAAGAAGGCGCTCGCGACCATGGTGACGGTCCGCGAGGTCGAGGCCGTTACCGAAATTACCATCCTTTGCCCGGATCATCCGCGGCTTCTATCGGTCATCGCGGGAGCCTGCGCGGCATCCGGCGCGAACATCGTCGACGCGCAGATATTCACCACCTCCGACGGCCGCGCGCTCGATACGATCATGATCAGCAGGGAATTCAGCCTGGATGAGGACGAACTTCGACGCGCCAAACGGGTCGGCAAGCTGATCGAGGACGTCCTTGCCGGCAAGGTCTGGCTGCCGCGCGTCATAGAAGCGAAGGTCAAGCCGAAGCGCGGCGCCAAGGCCTTCCGGATCGATCCGCAGGTGGCGATCCGTAACACGTTGTCCAACCGCTTCTCTGTCATCGAGATCGAATGTCTGGACAGGCCCGGCCTGCTTTCCGACATCACCGGCGCGATCTCGGACCTTTCCCTCGACATCGCCTCGGCGCATATCACCACCTTTGGCGAGAAGGTGATCGACACCTTTTACGTCACTGACCTGACCGGCCAGAAGATCGAGAATCTGACGCGGCAGGCGAAGATCAAGGAAACCCTTCTTGCGACGCTGGAGAGCGGCAATGGGCAGCAGCACCGGCCGCATCGCGCGAAATCGGCTGCAACGGCCGGATGACCCGAACGTTCACGATGACGATTGCTGGTCCCGAATTGCGCCAAATCAGGGAGCTAAAGCAGTCCTGTGATTCGCGGAAAACGGAAGGGCGCTAGCGCGTGTCGTCGGTAAGCCTCGTCAAGAAATTCGCCACCGTCGGCGGCGCCACGCTGGCAAGCCGCATCCTCGGCTTCTCGCGCGAGGCGATGATGGCGGCGGTGCTGGGCGCCGGTCCTGTCGCCGATGCTTTCTACGCCGCCTTCCGCTTCCCCAATCTGTTCCGCCGCCTGTTCGCGGAAGGCGCGTTCAACGCCGCCTTCGTGCCTCTCTTCTCCAAGGAGATCGAGGCGAACGGCGTCGATGGCGCCAAGCGCTTTTCCGAAGAGGTGTTCGGCATCCTGTTCACGGTGCTGCTCGGCCTCACCATCGTCATGGAGCTGGCGATGCCGCTCCTCGTGCGCACGATCATCGCGCCGGGTTTCACCGGCAATGCGGACAAGGTTCATCTGACCACCGCGCTCGCCTTCATCATGTTCCCCTACCTGATGTGCATGTCGCTGACGGCGATGATGAGCGGCATCCTCAATTCGCTGCATCGCTATTTCGCGGCGGCGATCGCGCCGGTCTTCTTGAACATCATCCTGATCGGCGTTCTGGCGCATGCGCTTTATACCGGCATGAACGGTCGCATCGCCGGCCATTACATGGCCTGGGGCGTGCTTGCCGCCGGTGTTCTCCAGCTTTCGATCGTCATGTTCGCCGTGCGACAGGCGGGCATCGCCATCCGCATCCGCCGCCCGCGAATGACGCCGGCCGTATGGCGACTATTGATGCTGGCGCTGCCGGCCGCCGTCACCGGCGGGATCACCCAAATCAATCTCGTCATCGGCCAGATCATCGCCTCGGGGAAGCCTGGCGCCATCTCGGTCCTGCAATATGCCGACCGCGTCTATCAACTGCCGCTCGGCGTCGTCGGCATAGCCGTCGGCGTCGTCCTACTGCCGGAACTGGCGCGCGCCCTGAAATCCGGCCATATGCGCGAGGCCGCCAATCTGCAGAACCGTTCGGTCGAGTTCGCGCTTTTTCTTACGCTTCCTGCGGCGGCGGCGCTTCTCGTCATGTCGCGGCCGATTGTCAGCGTGCTTTATGAGAGAGGCGCGTTTTCCGCGGTAACAGCGCACTCCGTCGCCGGCGCGCTTGCCATTTTCGGGCTCGGCCTGCCGGCCTTCGTCATGATCAAGGCTTTCACGCCGGGCTTCTTCGCCCGCGAGGATACCCGCACGCCGATGATCTTCGCCGGCATTTCCGTGGCTTTGAACGTTACGCTCGCCGTCTCGCTCTTTCCCGTCATTGCCGAGCAGGGCATCGCGACAGCGGAAGCGACGGCCGGCTGGACCAACGCCATTATGTTGCTCGTCACGCTGATAAAGCGGGGCCATTGGGGTCGCGATGAAGGCTTGATCAGGCGCGTGCCGCGCCTTGTGCTCGCCTCGGCGGTGATGGCGGGCGTCCTTTATTGGCTCACCGGCCATTTTGCCGCCGCGTTCGGGCCGCACGCGCGTCTTTTCGTCAAGGCGCCCGTCCTGTTCGGCATGATCATCCTGGCGATGATCGTCTATTTCGGCGTCGCCTTCGGCATCGGCGGCGCCGATCTCGGCATGATCCGCCGCAACATCGAGCGCGGCCGCAAGGAGCCGGTGGAGTGAGTTGGCATGTCACGGAGAAACCGTGACATGCCCCTTCATATTCGGGTGGAAACGGCAGAAATAATCGACTGGTCCTGCCTTTTTCAGAACGAGACTAGCCGATTTCTCCGGCGGGATCATCACGTCCCAGCCGCCCTTTACAGTGGCTGTATGCGCAAAGGCGTCCTTATTCACCCATTCGATCGTATCCCCGGCTTTCGCCTGGATGTTAGCCGGCGAGAAGACGAGTTTCTGGATCGTCACCGTGATCGTTTTGGCGTGAGCCGGGGCCGCCGCGGTTCCAAATGCAAGCATGGCGGCGAGCCCAATGGCCCAGAGGAAAAGCGCCCGGGCGCTCCTATTTGAGTTCCGACTGGACATGCTCGGCATGCTCCTCATGGCCCTGGAATATCTTGAGCCCGGTTTCGAGCAGATCCTTCAGCTGCGGATTATGCGCCGATGGGATGAGCACGTCGTTCAGCGCGCCGTTGACCTGCTTGTGGTAGGCGACCTCATTGGCGATATAGGCCTTGTCGAAGGCCGCGCCGTGCAGCTTGGAAAGTTTGGCGCGCTCGGCCTTGGCCGCCTTGGTCAGCGCCTTGCTGGTGGGGTTGTCCTCAGGCGTGACCTTGAGCTTCTTCACCAGCGCGAGCGCCTGTTTGTTTACCGCTTCATGGTCGCGCTCCATGTCCTTGGCGAAGGCCTTGATCTCCTTGTTGTTCGATTTCTTGAGCGCCTGTTTGGCTGCCTCGATGTCAATCACGCCGGCCGTGTAGGCGATATGGGCAATCTGCGGATCGGTCGGCTTTTCGGCAGCGTGCGCAGGCACTCCCGCCAGGAAAAGGCACGACGCGGCAAGCACCGCGGTCATTCGGATGGCCATGGTTTTCTCCCTCCGTGGCCCGAGCCACGGTCTATCGTTAAGTGACGCCTATCTGATGCAGGCCAGGGAGGAACGTTCCCGGTATTATCGGTAAAAGAAAATCATTCCTCGAAACCGAGGCGTTCCATCACCGCACGCGTGAGGCGGTCGCAGCGGCGGCCGGCGAAGGGAAAGGCGTCCATCAGCACCGGCCCCACTTCCTTTTCGATCCGCTCGCGCACGAGACGGCGAGCGCGGAACAGGCGAGTCTTCACCGTTTCGAGCTTGATGTCGAGCAACTCCGCCGTCTCCTCCATGGAAAGCCCCTCGATCACGCGGGCGACGAAGACGGTTCGGAAGATTTCGGGAAGGTCGTCCGTCGCGCGCTCGATCAGGTCGAGAATCTGTCTTTGGGCCATGGTGCGCTCCGGATCGGCCTCGTTTGCGCCGAGAGGGAAGGGAATGATGCTGGCTCCGTTTTGGACGCCTTCGTCTCCGTTTCCGTCGCTTTGGACGGTGGCCGGATTCCGCTTTCTTTTGCGCAAGCGGCCAAGCGCCTCGTTGATGACAATGCGCGAAAGCCACGTCGCCAGCGTCGACTCGCCGCGGAAGCTCTTCAGATGCGCAAAGGCGCGCATATACGCCTCCTGCAGCACATCCTCCGCCTCGCTATCGTTGCGGACGATGCTGCGTGCCAGCCGGTAGAGCCTCTGATTGTAGGTCTTGATGATGAGTCGGCAGGCGCCGGCATCCCGCACCAGCGCGCGTTCCACCA
>JBQCEL010000049.1:0-5512 GCA_051960255.1 Rhizobiaceae bacterium | reverse complement strand
CATGGGGTTCCGCGCGCGACGATCGTATTGGCGAGGATGACGAGCTTGCGGGCGGTTGCGATGATGGCGAGGAGATGCGGCTTTCCGACATCACGCAGGCGCCGGTAATGGCTCTTGAGGTCGGGATTGGATCTTGCCGCGGCGAAGGCGCTCATGAACAGGCTCTTGCGCAGGCGTTTGCGGCCACCCTCGACATGCCGCCGGCCGCGGCTCTTGCCGCTGTCGTGGTCGTAGGGAGCGAGGCCGGCGAGAGCGGCGATCTCCTCGCGGCTGGCATTGCCCAATTCCGGCAGGCGGATGACGAAGGCAAGGGCGGTGCGCTCGCCGACCCCCTTGATGGAGACGAGAAGGTCGAAGCGGCGCTTGAGCTCGCCATCCCTGGCGATGAGCGTCGCCAAATGGGCGATGCGCAGCGCGCGCCGTTTCCCGAGCCGGGCGATGTCGGCCTCGTGCAGGCGCCGCAGCTTTGGCGCCCGGGTCGTCTCCGCCATGGTCTTGAGGCAGGCGATCCGCTCCTCCAACTGCTCGATATAGGTCAATTCCGCCGTCAGCGCGTCGAAGCGAGCCTGCGGCAGCGAGGGAAGGCGCTCCAGGCTGGCCGTGTAGGCGGCGATCAAAGCCGCGTCGAGGCGGTCATTCTTGGCGCGCAGGAGCCGGCTCCTGGCGAAGGCGCGCACCTGCGCCGGCTGGAAGCAGCCGGCCGGCCTTGCCTTGCCGCGCAGATGCGCCAAAAGCCGCCATTCATAGCCGCCGGAGGCCTCGAAGCCGACGCGGCCCACGCCATGGGCCTCGATAAAGCGGTCGAGCGCCCTCAGCCCGGCGGCGTCGTAAGTCACCCGCAGACGCGTTCCGCCGGGATGGAGCGCAATGTCGAGGTGGTCCTTGGAAACATCGATTCCGGCGCAAATCATGCTATCATCGGTCATCTTCGTCGTCCCTGTCTTGGATACGAACCTCAAAGTTCCTGCAACCATACGGGCCTGATGAAGAGGCCGATCGCGATCCCGCTCCCCACAGCCCAAAAGGCTAAAGAAGTGTCGATCCGACGATCGGCAGCCGGGCGGGAGGCAACCCGCCCGGCCATTCAACACTCTACCCCATTCCGTATATCCAAGAAGTGTCCGGCAGGGCGATGAGGGGCGATCCCGAAGAGGCGGGGCTTACAATCGCTGGTATGAGGGGCGCCGGAGCGCCCCCCAGAAATCGATCGGAGAGATCGTTCAGAACGGCGAATCCGGGAAATAGAATTCCTTCGCGTTCTCCTTGGTGATCAGCGTGGCGTCCATGATGTAGGTGCCGCGCACGGGAACCTGGTCATAGAAATTCGCGGCCGTCAGGATCATCGCGGTGCCTACCATTGCCGGCGGATAAAGCACGTCGACCGGCACCAGCTTGTCGCCGTCCATGACCTTCTTGACCATCTGCTTCGAGCCAGCGCCGGCGATGATGTACTTGATGTCGGTGCGCTTGGCCTGCTGGATCGCCTGCAGCACGCCGACCGCCATGTCGTCATCCTGACACCAGACAACGTCGATCTGCGGATATTTGGTCAGATAATCCTGCATGACCTTGAAGGCGTCGTCACGGTTCCAGTTGCCGAACTGCTTCTCCAGCACCTTGACGTTCGAGCCTTTGATCGCATTGTCGAAGCCGTCCTGGCGCTGCTGGTCGATCGGGATCGGCAGGCCGCGGATCACGACGACCTTGGCATCCGGCGTATGCTTCTTGATATATTCGCCGGCAACGGCGCCAAGCGCGGGATTGTTGCCCGCCACGTAGAGGTCGCGCACCGAATTGTCGTTGTTCGACGGCGCGCGGTCCACCAGCGTGACGAAGATGTTCTTGCTCTTCACCTGCTTGATCGCGTTGACCAGCGGATCGGGATTGGAGGGCAGGATGACCAGCGCATTGATGCCCTGCGTCGTCAAATCCTCGAGCGCGTTTGCCTGGCTCGACGCGTCCGGCGAGGTCTTGACGATCACGTTCAGGCCCGGATGCTCGGCCATCAACAGCTTAGCGACACGGTTCGCATGGTAAACCACGCCGGCTGTCCAGCCATGGTCGGCGGCCGGAATGGAGACGCCGATCGTCACTTTCTTGTCAGCCGCATGGGCCGCCCCCATGAGAGCGGTCCCCATTAAGGCAGTCATGGCGACCGCCATACCCATCATTAATCTGCGCATTCTCTTCTCCCTTTTGTTCCCGAGGTTTCGTCCGGCTCTCGACCGGGCCCCCAGATTACCCGGACGAGGAATTGCTTGGCGCTCATTGCCGGCGCATGAGGAAGCGCTGGACGAGCATCGCGATGATGATGATCGCGCCTTGGATCGCGCCGATCAGATATTCGCTGACGAAATTCGAAAGCAGCATGATGTTGCCGACGATCTCGAGAATGAAGGCGCCGCAGATCGTGCCCCAGATGCGGCCGACTCCTCCCCTGAGCGCGGTGCCGCCGACGACGACCGCCGTGATCGCCTGCAACTCCCAGAGCGTGCCGGTGGTGGCGGATGTCGAGCCGAGGCGCGGCACGTAGAGGAGCACGGCGACGGCGACGCAGAGACCCTGGATGATGTAGGTGATGGTTCTGACGCGGTTCACGGGGATGCCGGAATAGCGCGCCACGTCCTCGTTCGATCCGACTGCGATGACATGCCGCCCATAGCGCGTGCGGTAGAGCACGAAAGCGCCTATCGCCGCCGTGACGAAGATCACGATGATCGGGACCGGCACGCCGAGAACCGAGCCGAAATAGGCGGGAGGATAGAGGTTCTGAAGGTCCGAGGATTGCAGCGTTATGGCGCCCCCCTGGGAGAGCCATGTGGTCAGGCCGCGGAAAATGCCCATCGTGCCGAGCGTCGCGATGAAAGGTTCTATGCGGCCCGCCGTCGTCACGAGCCCGTTCGCCCAGCCGCAGGCCGCGCCGAGCAGGATCGCCAGCGCCATCGCCGCGGCCAGCATCAGGGGCGGGCTGGCGATCACGCCGCTGTTCATGAACATGATCATCAGGCTGGCGACGAAGGCCACCATCGAGCCGACGGAGAGATCGAGGCCGCCGGCGGAGATGACGAAGGTGGCGCCGACCGCAATGATGGCGATGAAGGCGCTGCGGGTCAGAACGTTGAGCAGATTGGCGACGGAGAGGAAGTTCGGGCTCGAAAGAGCGCCGAGGATCAACAGGAGGAGAAGCGCGACGAAGGGCGCGACGGCCCTCAGATCGATGTCTTTCCAGGAGCGGCGCATCTTTGCGCCGCTGGCCGCGAGATCGGTCATTTTCACTCCGCCACGAGGGCGGCCTCCTGGGACGTGGCGCCGGTGGCGAGGACGACGATCTCGTTCTCTGTCATGTGTTCGCCTGCAACCTCGCCGACGATCCGGCCGGTCCGCATGACCAGGATGCGGTCGCATATCCCGATCAGCTCCGGCATTTCGGACGAAATGACGATCACCGCCTTGCCGCTCTCAGCGAGAGCCGCGATGAATTTATAGATTTGTTCCTTGGTGCCGATATCGATGCCGCGCGTCGGCTCGTCGATGATGACGATCTCCGGCGCAAGCATCATCATCTTGGCGAGCAGCAGCTTCTGCTGGTTGCCGCCCGAAAGCTGACCGGCCAGCATCTCCTTGCGGCCGGCGCGGATATCGAATTCCCTGATCGCTCCGTCGAGCGCGGCCCGCTCCCCCCGGCGGTCGATGATAATGCCGCGCACGAAACGACCCAGTGAGGCGAGGGTGAGATTGACAGTGAGGTCCTGCTGCAGGAGCAGGCCTTTGCCCTTGCGATCCTCGCTCAGATAGACGATGCCCGCCTGCATGCTCTCATGCACATTGGAGAAATAAACCGGACGGCCGGAGAGCTTCACGGTTCCGTGCCCGTTTCTCAACCCCACCACGCCTTCGAGGAGTTCGGTTCGCCCGGCGCCGACCAGCCCGGCAAAGCCAAGAATCTCGCCCCTGCCAAGCCTGAAGGAGGCGTTCCCAGCGAAGCCGGGAACCGTGAAGTTCTCGACCTCCAGAACGGTCTCACGCGCCGCCGCGCCGTGGCGGTCGGGATAGAGCTTGGAAACGTCGCGGCCGACCATTAGGCGCGCCATGTCCACGGGCTCCAGCTCACTTGCCTGATGCGTCGCCACCAGGCTTCCGTCGCGCAGCACAGTGATTTTATCGGCAATCGCCTTCACTTCCGGAAGGCGGTGGGAGATGTAAAGGACGGCGATGCCGGACTTCCTGATGTCCTCAATAACGCCCAATAACGCCTCGGTCTCGACAGGCGTAAGCGAAGCAGTCGGCTCATCGAAGATGACGATACGATGCGGCACCAGAAGCGCCCGCGCGATCTGGACCAACTGGCGCTGAGCGATGGAAAGGCGGCCGACGACCACGCGCGGATCGATATCGGCGCCAAGGCCGCGAACGGCGCGTTCCGCGCCCGCATTCATGGCGCGGTCGTCGAGAATGCCGCCGCGTTCGAGTTCGCGTCCGAGATAGATGTTCTGGGCAACGGTCAGGTCCGGCGCCAACAGGATCTCCTGATGCACCAGAACGATGCCGCGTTCCTCGGCGGCGACGGGGCCGGAGAAAACAACGGGATGGCCGTCGATCAGGATTTCACCGCGCGTCGGCTGGAGGTGGCCGGCAAGCAGCTTCATCAAGGTGGACTTGCCGGCGCCGTTCTCGCCAATGATGGCGTTCACCTCGCCGGCATTGACCGCGATGTTGATGCCCCGCAGCACCTCGACGGGACCGAAGGATTTCGCCAGCCCCACCGTCTGTAGCAAAGGCGGAGCGCCCGCATGCGGCTGCTGTTCGCTCGCGGCGTTCATGCAAGCTTCGTCCATACGTTCCCCGCCTTGGAGGAAGCGACGGCGGCTTCGATGAAGCGCATGCCCTGAAGGCCGTCCTCGACGGTCGGATAGATCACATCGGGATCGGCCGGTATGCCGGCCTCAGCGGCGCGGATCGCCCGCGCGGCCTCGGCATAGATGGTGGCGAAGCCTTCGAGATAGCCTTCGGGATGGCCGCTCGGGATGCGGCTGACGCGCGCGGCCTCAGGCCGCGCGCCGCTGCCGGCGCGCGTCAGGAGCTGCTTCGGCTCGCCGAAGCGCGTGAACCAGAGATAATTGGGATCGGCCTGCGTCCATTCGAGGCCGCCCTTGGTTCCATAGACGCGCAGCTTCAGCCCGTTTTCGTGGCCGACGGCGATCTGGCTAGCCCAGAGCATACCGCGTGCGCCGCCCTTGTAGCGGAGCAGGATCTGTGTGTCGTCGTCGAGCTGCCGGCCCGCCACGAAGGTCGTGAGCTGCGCCAGAAGCTCTTCCGTTTCCAGCCCGGTGACGAAGGCGGCCAGATTGTAGGCGTGGGTGCCGATATCGCCGATCGCGCCGCCGGCGCCGGAGCGCTTCGGATCGGTGCGCCATTCCGCCTGCTTGCTGCCTGAAAGCTCCGCCCGTTCCGTCAGCCAGTCCTGCGGGTATTCCGCCTGGACGAGGCGGATATCGCCGAGTTCCCCCGCCGC